>DAIQRD010000024.1:0-25968 GCA_036786445.1 Bacillota bacterium | reverse complement strand
GCTATAGTCAGGGAGTCTAACCGTGACTTGATGAGGAAGCACTCTGTAGTCTGGCTAGCCATAGATAGCGCTACAGCAGCACAGCGACTTACTTTCGATGGCACAAGGCCACTTTTGGAGCAAGATGCCAGTGAGGCCATGGTGAATTGGCAAGAATTGGAGGCAGAACGGCGTTGGGCCTATGCTTTATGTGATTGGGTGGTAGATGCATCTCTTTCACCTGAAGATGCTGCTAGAGAGATTGGCAGCTGGTGGGTAAATACCCATGGGAGCAGCACAAAAGAGGACAGACCCTGGCAGGCTCGGCATCTATTAGTTGCGGTGGAGGGTGAGCCTTACCCCATTCACTTTGGTCATGGGATCTTAGGAAACTTGGGGCAACGCTGTCGCCGAGAGATAGGTCTGAAGCAGGCGCTTGTGGTCTCGAACCCCACTGTGTTTGCTTTGTATGGAGAATTGGTGGAGGAATCCTTAGCGGTAGCCGGTGTCCAATATGAGACAGTGTTAATTCCCGATGGTGAAGTGCATAAGCACTTGGCTACGGTGGAGTCCATTTATGCAGCTGCCTTGGATGCAGGCATGGACCGTCGCTCGGGTATCATCGCCTTAGGCGGGGGAGTTGTGGGAGATGTAGCGGGCTTTGCTGCCGCGACATACATGCGAGGGATCAAGCTAGTCCAGGTACCAACTACCCTTTTGGCCCAAGTAGACAGCTCTGTAGGTGGTAAAGTAGGGGTGAATCACCCAAGAGGTAAGAACCTGATCGGGGCCTTTTACCAGCCACAACTAGTTGTGGCTGACCTGGATACTCTGGAAACCCTGCCACGCCGCCAGTTTTTGACGGGTATGGCAGAAGTCATCAAATATGCGTGCATCTATGATATGGCTCTCATGGAAGAGTTAGAAAGATACGGTGGGCGGGAGGTACCCAAGGCGGTATTGGCCGCTTGGGTGAAGCGCTCCTGTGAGATCAAGGCCCAAGTGGTGGCTGTGGACGCCAAAGAAATGGGATATAGGGAAATCTTGAATTTCGGTCACACAGTGGGGCATGCAGTGGAGCAAGTAGCTGGCTATGGTAAGTATACCCATGGGGAAGCGGTAGCCATGGGCATGGTAACAGCCACCGTGTTGTCTAGCCTCAAGGGGTATCTTCCAGAACACGCATGCAAGAGGATAATCCAGTTGCTAAGGGAGTGGCACCTTCCCATTGACCTGGGAATGCTGCCTTTGACCAGTATTGCAGAAGCCTGCGGTGTTGATAAAAAAGCCCGTTTTGGAGAGCTGCGGTTCGTATTACTGCATGGGTTAGGCAACGCCCAGCCGGCAGAGATAATCACACCAGGGGAACTGCTCCAGGCTTTAGAGATACAGCAGGGGGGATTTCCATGAAGATTAAAGTGATCAACGGGCCCAATCTGAATCTATTGGGTAGCCGAGAAACAGACATCTATGGGGCCTTGACATTGGGTGAGATCGAAGATCTCGTCACTCAACTGGCAAAGGAATTGGGGTGTCAGGTGGAATTCCTGCAAAGTAACCATGAAGGCGATCTCATCGATTGCATACATGCATGCCAATATGGAGTCGATGGCGTTCTGATCAACCCTGCCGCTTTTACCCATTATAGTCTTGCACTTAGGGATGCCATAGCTGCCGTGGACTTGCCGGTGGTGGAGGTACACATGTCCAACATCTACCAGAGGGAGCCATTCCGTCACCAATCGGTTACCGCTCCCGTGTGCAGAGGGCAAGTTGCCGGCTTTGGCGCTAACAGTTATCTCATGGGACTAAAGGGGTTAGTTGATATTATTAACCAAAGGCCAGAAGGGTAATTGGCTGGTGTTGAGAACTCCATAGATATGGGGATGGATGGGGGTAAATCATGGATAGACTGACTAGATTGCGTCACAAAATGCAGGAAAAAGGGCTAGATTGCCTATTGGTGAACATGGCTGAAAATCGGCGCTATGTAAGTGGTTTTACTGGCTCCGCCGGCACTCTCGTGATCACACCTTCGGCAGCACTTTTACTGACGGATTTTCGGTATGTAGAGCAAGCTACCCACCAAGCACCTCTTTTCACTATTCAGCGCTATGATGATCTGGTGTCGACCTTGGGAGAAGTGTTTGCAGAGCATGGTTGCGGGCGAGTGGGATTTGAAAGTGACGTTGTCACCTATGATCAGTATGTTAAGTGGCAGGAGAAGCTGGCGGACGTGGAATGGGTGGCTGCCCCGGGGATTGTGGAAGAGTTGCGGATGACTAAAGATGAGGCGGAGATAGCCGCCATGAAGAGAGCGGCTACTATCGCTGATACTGCCTGGAGCGAGCTGCTTCCCCACATGGTGCCAGGGGTGAGTGAGCGTGCACTGGCTTTGGAGCTAGAGTTTTCCATGCGGCGGGGAGGAGCTAGCGGTCTGGCCTTTGATATTATCTTGGCCGCGGGACCCAATGGTGCCTTGCCCCATGCCATTCCAGGGGAGCGGATCCTGGCGCCGGGTGATCTGGTTGTCATGGACTTCGGTGCACGCTATGGGGGCTATTGCAGTGACATGACCCGAACAGTGCTCATCGGCAAGGCTTGCCAAGAGAGCCGTAATCTGTATAGTATTGTGTTAGAAGCTCAGTTGGCGGCATTGGATGCTGTGGGGCCCGGTAAGACGGGACAAGAAGTGGACGCGGTGGCTCGGCAGATTATCACGGAAGCCGGTTATGGGGAGCAGTTTGGCCATGGACTAGGTCACGGTGTGGGTCTAGCTATCCATGAAGAACCCCGCTTGTCCCCCAAGGGAGACAAAGTCTTGCGGCCTGGGATGGTAGTTACTGTAGAACCGGGCATCTATCTACCTGGTTTTGGTGGGGTAAGAATCGAGGATTTGGTGCTGGTGACGGAGGATGGCTACCGGGTCTTGACACACAGTACGAAAGAGCTGTTGGAGCTTGGTTAGGCCCGAATCGTAGCGGTCAGGCGGCGCTGGTGTCGAAGGAGGAACATGTGTGATTTCGGTAAATGACCTGAGAACAGGGTTGACTTTGGAGCTAGATGGGGAAATCTGGAGTGTAGTAGAGTTTCTGCATGTGAAGCCTGGCAAGGGGGCGGCTTTTGTCCGTACTAAGCTAAGGAACGTGCGCACTGGGGCTGTTGCGGAACGCACCTTCAGGGCTGGCGAAAGAGTCCCTAGAGCTCGCATTGAGACAAAGCAGATGCAGTACCTGTACGGTGCTGGGGATGAGTATCATTTTATGGACACAGAAACCTATGAGCAGATGACACTTTCAGCTAATACCCTGGAGAATGCCGTCAATTATCTTACGGAAAACATGGTCATAGGGATTCAGCTCTATGAAGGGCTGCCCATAGGAGTGGATCTGCCCACATCTGTGGAGCTGGAGATAACAGAGACTGAGCCAGGCTTTAGAGGTGATACAGCTACTGGTGGCACTAAGCCGGCTACTGTACAGACTGGTTTGGTTGTGCAGGTTCCGCTTTTTATCGAACAAGGTACTATCATCAAAGTGGATACTAGGACTGGGGAATACTTGTCCCGAGCCTAGTGGTAAACTAGTGTAAGGTTGGGTCAAGCTGATTAACAACCACGGAGGGAGTGCTGCTGGTGAAGACTGTACAGGAGAAGATTGCTTATTTGCGAGGTTTGTTGGAGGGAGGCAATTTGTACGGGGCCGAGCCCGGTGCCAAGGCTGTCTGGGAGCAGTTGCTTAGCATCCTAGATGACCTAGGCAGATCCATGTCTGTACTGGGTAGTGGTCTGGATGAGTTGGTGGAATACGTTGAGGCTGTTGATGGCGACCTGATGGATCTAGAAGATGAGATCTATGGGGAAGACGATGAGGATCATTATGTAGAGATCGAATGCCCGGCCTGTGGCGAGTCTGTTAGTTTCGAGGAAGATTTCCTCTATGATGACGATGTCCAGGTGACTTGTCCCGAATGCGGGGGCGTAGTCTACAAAGGCGATGATTTTCTCGATCCCGATGAACTCGCAGACCTAGAGGATGTATAAGCCTAGGTAGTACTCTTCGACAAATCATATACATGTAGACCGGAAAACACTAGGGCCATATTTCTGCTCCTTACCATGGAGGAATATGGTCCTTTTGCTTTATGTGGATTCTAGTTTAGCGAACAAGACCATATAAATGGACAAGGGGATGTTTTGTGACTTATCAAATTGCTAGCCCAGGTTATTCTACAAGGAACTCGGGTCTAGGTGGTGCTCTACACGAAGGCTATGGCCAGGTACTAGGCTATGTGGCCAGCTCGCTGCGGGTACTCCTGGGCAAATTACCTAGGCAGGTGCAAGCTGATGTTCTTGAGGTGCGTATCCGTCAAGCCAGGCCTTTAGCCCTGGTTACCCGCTCAGGCATCGTCTTTGTGTCCAAATCCGGTCAGCTGGTGGTTGATCCCACAGAGGGACACCGGGTCACCGGGGAGGAGTGTCGCTTGACTCTCCAGCTTATGACCCGCTCCTCTATATATATGGTACAGGATCAATTGGTTCAGGGCTTCATCACCCTACCCGGCGGCCATCGAGTGGGAATTAGTGGCACCGCCTATGTTGAGCAAGGCAATGCCATGACTATACGCAATATGGGCCAGTTCAACATCAGGATCGCTCGAGAGCTGCCCGGGGTGGCCAACGCCATTCTGCCAGCTATTATGGATTCTCGAGGTCGGGTTGTCTCGACTCTAATAGTATCACCGCCGGGGTGTGGGAAGACCACTTTGATTCGTGATGTTGCGAGGCAGCTTTCCTGGGGTAATTCTGGCAGTTGCTCCAGGCACAATGTGGTGGTTATCGACGAAAGAAGCGAGATAGCCGCTTCTTGGCAGGGAGAGCCCCAAATGGATATTGGTCCTTGTACTGATGTATTGAACGGTTACCCCAAGACCTCTGGCATCATGGTAGCTGTGCGGGCACTAGCGCCAGACGTTGTGCTTACAGATGAACTTGGCACTGCGGAGGACGTCCGGGCCGTAATAGAAGCCTCGGGGGCCGGAATTGTGGTACTGGCCAGCATGCATGGGGATTCCTGGGAAAATGTGCAGATGCGGCCGGGGGGCCGCCTGTTAGCAGAAAGTCGTGTTTTCAGGCGCTTGGTGATCTTGAGCCGGCGTCGGGGGCCGGGAACTGTGGAGAAGGTTGAAACGCTCTGCTAAAACTGGCATATGTGGGAAGCTATGCCAATATGATGACTAAGAGATAGGGTGAAAGCATTGTATCTGTTGCGCTTTGTGTTGTGTTGCATGGTTGTGTGGTGCTGCGGTTGGGTGGGTCGGATTCTGAGCTCATCCATTAGGGAGCGTCCTCGGCAGTTGCTTGATTTGCAGGCGGCTGTCAGTCGTTTGGAAACGGAGATCAATCACAGCATGACTTTTCTGCCCGAGGCCTTACAGGAGCTTGCCCGGGTCACACCCTCTCCAGTAAATCGTTTGTTTGAGGATGCAGCCCACCTACTTCTAGAGGTTGAGCTTCCCATGGAGCGGGCATGGCACCAAGCAGTAGTCGGGGCTCGGCAGTATCTTGTACTAAACCGGGATGATGAGCGCATTCTTCTCAACTTAGGTAGTAGTCTAGGGATCTCCCCCCGGGGCGATCAGGCTCGTCATCTGACTATAGCCCAGGAGCTACTGAAGGGCCAAGAGGTGGCGGCCCGCCATGTGGAGCAGCACTCAGCCCGCCTTTACCAAGCTTTGGGGTGGGCGGCGGGAACGGCCTTAATTCTAATGTTGATCTGAATGGGCAGCTTTTGAATCATGCGGGGACAAGACTTGCTGCAATCATGTTACATGAAGAGTGGGAGGAGATAAGATGGATCTCAGCCTGATCTACCGCATAGCCGGGGTGGGGATTCTCATATCCATCCTGAACATATTTCTGCAACAGGCAGAACGCAAGGATCAGGCCCAGATGCTAAGCTTGGCCGGTGTCGTCTTGGTCCTAATATGGCTAGTCCAGCTCATTGCCCAGCTGTTCGAACAGGTGGAAAGCGTATTTCGCTGGTATTGACGGAGGGAGCAGAGTGTCGCAATTGGTACCGGTGGTATTGACGGCACTAGTAGTAGCATTTATTCAGGTGAATCTGCGCTCTAGCTATCCCGAATATGCCATAGGCTTGGCTGTGTTGTTCACCGTGGTGATCTTGCTACGGGTATTGGGGCCCCTGCGGGATATAATCCACGTCTTTTACCAGCTAGGGCAAGAAACAGGTATTAGTGGCCACTACTTCGATGTCCTGCTGCGGACTATGGCAGTGGCGTATATGGCTGCCTTCGGCTCTCAGATCTGCAGGGACGCTAACGAAAAGAGTTTAGCCATTGCCGTGGAGTTAACGGGCAAGTTAGTTGTGATGATCATCGCTTTACCGATTATTCTCGGTGTTGTCGAGGCTTTGGCTAGGATCTTGCCCTAGAAGGGGATGTGGGCCGTGGCTAGATGGGTTTGGTTTAGTCTATTGCTGATTATTTGCTGGACAGCTCCCGTTCTAGCCTCCTCGACACCTGCTCCATTGGCAAAGGTGGTGGAAGCGCAGTTAGAAGAGCTGGACATCGGGGAGATAGAGAGAATGATTGCCGGATTAGATGCAGAAGTTCGAGCTCAGCTGCCGACCCTGGAACTACGCCAGGTGATTTCCGGAAGTCAAGGCATAGATTGGAGCAAACTGATCCAAGAGCTAGCTCGCTATCTGTTTAAGGAAGTTGTGGCTAATTTTCGCCTGTTGGGACAGTTGGTGATCCTGGCCATTGTATCTGCCTTGCTGCAAAATCTGCAGACTGCTTTTCTGAGCTCTGATGCTCTGAATGTCCCCATGGTTGCTTGTCTCTTGTTGCTCTTGCATGTGGCTCTAAACAGCTTCCAGTTGGCAGTGGGCGTGGGGATGGGTGCCATTGATACCATGACGTCTTTGATGTATGCGCTGCTGCCTTTGCTTTCCACAACACTGGCCGCGATAGGGGCTTTTACCACTGCGGCTCTCATGCACCCCATTCTGGTGGCAGCGGTAGGGTTCATGGGTACCTTGGTGCAGGGGGTGGTGTTTCCTCTTTTGCAGCTATCTGTTGTCTTGAACATAGTCGGTAACATTTTTCAAGGATTTCCCGTGCGTCGTCTGGCGGCACTGATGGAGCGAACGGGGAGCCTGATGCTGGGAGGCTCCTTTGTGGGCTTTGCCGCGATGCTCACAGCGCGGGGTATGTTGGCTCCTGTAGCAGATGGTGTTGCCATTAGAGCAGCTAAATTCGTGGGTGGAAAGATCATGCCAGTTTTGGGCAATACCTTTGCCCAGGCCCTGGATGTAGCTGTAGGCGGCTCTCTCTTGATCAAAAACGGTCTAGGGGCGTTTGGGTTGGGTGCTATCTTGGTTATTGTGGCGTTCCCTCTGGTGAAGATTCTAGCCATTCTCTTCACCTATCGGATAGTCACAGCCTTGATAGAACCGATCAGCGATCCCCGCCTAGTTACCGCCATGGCCAGTTGTGGCAACGTATTATCTATCATATTTGTAGCCGTGATGACTGTCACCTTGACATTTTTCTTGACGATTACGGTTATGGTGGGAATGGGCAACCTGACAGCAATGCTTCGTTAGATGACGAGGGTGATGGCATGTTGGCATGGCTAATACAGTGGATCAAGAGCTTGGTAGCCTTTTTGCTCATCAGCGGACTCCTGCTAATGCTGATGCCAGACACTGATTTGAAGGGGTTTCTCCGCTTCGTTGTAGGTCTGCTGCTCATAGCCTTACTCATCGGTCCCCTGGTGGGTGGAGGCGCCCTAGGCAGCCTGGATGAGCTGGTTTCTGGCTTGAGCCAGTATGGTGGACCTAATGCCAACGGAGTGGCGTTAGATGCCCATGGTTTGGAGCTGCGGGCAGAGGGTTTACTAGAGAAGGGAAGCGGCGTCATGCGGGAGTATATGGAAAACCAAACTAATCGTCAATTGGGATCGCTCTTAGGTCTCTTTTCCGGGATCGACGAGGCCCAAGTAATCAGTCAGGTCAACAGCAAGGGTCAATTGGAGAGGGTGGTGGTACAGCTGCAGCTGGCTCCAGATGAAAGTCGGGAGGAAGACTTGCCGCTGGCATATATCCACGATGGGGAGGAGATCCACCTATCAATCCGTCCAGTCCAGCCCGTGGTCATCCTTGATGGAGATTCCCCTGAAGCACATACTGCCCCGGTAGACAGTCATGGACCGTTGGCTAAGCGTGTGGGGAATTGGGTGGCAGATTTCTTTGGCATAGACGAGGGCCAAGTGATGGTGAACATCTTGTGATGACGGGGGCGGTGTACAGTGGAGTGGCGAGATCTATGGGAGAAGTGGTGGCCAGAGCGGAAATCGGAGCGGGAGCATATACCACTCACAGACAAACAGCGCCGACTGACAGGTTATCTAGTGGCATTTGTCATAGGTGCAGCTGTCTTGTTGCAGTTTACCAGCAACAAGATTCCCTCCCCTGCACTGTCACCGGGAGGCATGGAACCGGCGAGTCACTCGGCTGTAGAGCAAGTGGCTGGGCCTGCCCCTTCGGTTAAGCTGAAGTTTGAAGAGGAAATCGAAAGCAGACTGGCAGGGATCCTGGCACAGATAGAAGGAGTTGGCAAAGTTCAGGTCATGGTATCTGTAACTACTGGGTCCCGACTGGAACTAGCCCATGATGTCAATGGTGATAAGACCATCACGGAGGAAACTGATAACCAAGGCGGTCAGCGTCGTGTTGTAGCCGAACGCCTAAATGAGAAGGTGGTGATTCTGAGGGAAGGTCAGGGATCTGCCGACAAACCTATAGTCCTGGCAGAGTATCGACCGACCATAGGGGGCGTGCTGGTAGTAGCCGATGGCGCCAAAGATCCGGGTATCAGGCTGCGGATTGCCCGGGCGGTGGCAACGGCCATGGATATCCCTGCTCACAGGGTGACGGTAGTGACAAGAAAACAGTAAGAAGAAATGGGGAGGTAATGGCATGTTCTATGTGATTGACCGCAGCACTTTGCGGAAATGGCTGGTGGGAATGCTCTTGACGGCTCTAGTCTTGTGGCTGGGTTGGCATAGCCTTAGCAGAGATTCTGTTTTCAAAAGCGGAGGCGAAGGGATAGTGTTTTGGCGACAATCTACGCCTAGCTGGCAGATGAACACACCCACAGCGCCAGTAATGACTGAAGGTGACGTGCCAGAAGCTATGCTTGAGGTTGAGGCTCCCACCACGTGGCAGAAGACCGAGGCGGATGTCTTGGACGAATACCTACCGATGCAGCCCATCTACGGCAGCGATTTTCAATTGGCTATCCCCGCCACTGGCCAACTAGCCGTGGCAGTGGAACCCTTGACTAAGAGAGAGGCATTTGCCGAGTTTCGCTGGGGAAGAGACCGCAGTCGCTCCCGTCAACTGGAAGCCATGCAGCAGATCATGGCAGATGCCACTAGCTCCCAACAACAAAGGGAATCAGCCCAAACCCGGCTAATGGATATCATGTCCGGTTCCGAAGTAGAGACAGAACTGGAAGGGTTGCTTATGGCCCAAGGGTTGCCAGATGCGGTAGTCGTATTGGGTGAAAACGGAGCCACTGTAATGGTAGATACAGTGCTAACAGAGGAAGAAGCCGCTCGCATAGGTGATACAGTTAGCGGTATGACAGGAGTAACCTTGGAGAAGATCAGGATTATTGATCAGCGCAGCTAAGCATAGGGGATCCAGTTTTCGAGGCAAAGCAGGAATGGGCCCGAGAACCGAGAATATCAAATGAATAGCAGATTAGGCCTTTACTGGGATTCTCTAAGGTGATCAACAGAGAAACGTATCACCTGGTAGTTGGTGGGAAGGATATATACGTAGCTCCGCCAATTCTGGCCGGGAGAAGGATGGTTGATTGTGAACCTAGATGACATACAGGTATTGATCAAGGCTATTGAGGAAAGTGACCTAGTTGAACTAGTCTGGGAAATTGATGATTCCCGACTTGTCTTAAGAAAGGCGGCCGCCTGTGCTGTCACCCCTCTTCCCGGGGCGGTCCTCGGTGGGGTGCAGCCGGCGGCAGTGGATTTGGCTAGAGAGAGTGAAACAGATGTGGAGATCCAGGAAGGGCGTGTTACCATCGAAGCGCCCATGGTGGGTACTTTCTACCGAGCTCCTGCTCCCGATGCTGAACCCTATGTGCGAGTCGGTGATGTAGTAGAGGTGGGTCAGCCACTTTGCATTATTGAGGCTATGAAGCTCATGAATGAAATTGAATCGGAAGTCCGAGGCAAAGTGTTGGAGATCCTGGCAGATAACGCCCAGCCAGTGGAATACGGCCAGCCACTGTTCGTCATTGAGCAAATCTAAAGTGCTGTAGCGGGCCACTGGGGGAGGATTATGCCATGTTTTCAAGAATATTGGTAGCCAATCGCGGTGAGATCGCCTTAAGGGTGATCAGAGCTTGTAAAGAGATGGGGATCAGCACAGTAGCGATTTACTCGGAAGCAGATGAGGGATCATTGCATGTGCGGTTGGCTGATGAAGCCGTGTGTGTTGGCCCAGCCAGTTCAGCACGGAGCTATCTTAACATTCCCAACATAATTAGTGCGGCTTTGCTCACCGGTGCCGACGCTATCCATCCCGGTTACGGATACCTATCGGAGAGAGCGAGATTTGCCGAAATATGTGAAGATCATGGCCTGGAGTTTATCGGGCCGAAACCAGCGACAATGGAGCGCATGGGAGATAAGGCGGAGGCTAAACGCACCATGCAGGAGGCTGGTGTACCTGTTGTTGCCGGTAGCGATGGGCCAGTGGATTCAGACATGGAAGCCTTGAAGATCGCTGGCGAGATTGGGTATCCAGTCATAGTCAAAGCCTCCGCCGGTGGTGGAGGCAAAGGTATGCGGGTGGTGGGCAGTCCTGATGATCTGGTGCGAGCACTCAACCTAGCCCGGTCAGAAGCTGATGCCGCTTTCGGGAACAGTGAGGTTTATATCGAGAAATTCGTAGAGCGGCCACGGCATGTGGAGATCCAAATTCTCGCCGACAAGCATGGCAACATCCTGCACTTAGGTGAACGGGAGTGTTCGCTACAGCGCCGCCAGCAGAAGGTATTGGAGGAGGCACCATCCATTGCCATTACCCCCAAAATGCGGGAAGCCATGGGCCGAATGGCTGTAGCAGGGGCTAAGGCCGTGGATTATGTAAATGCTGGGACTGTGGAGTTCCTAGTTGATGCAGAAGGGAACTTCTACTTTATGGAAATGAACACCAGGATTCAGGTGGAGCATCCGGTAACAGAAATGGTGACCGGTATTGACCTTGTCAAAGAGCAGGTGCGCATAGCCGCGGGAGAGCGTCTGAGATATGAACAAGAGGATATTACCCTGCGGGGACATGCCCTGGAATGTCGCATCAATGCCGAAAACACCGAGGATGACTTCTTGCCATCTCCAGGAGTGGTAACAGCCTATCATGCTCCCGGTGGCATGGGGATCCGGGTTGATAGCGGCTTATACAGCGGCTGTGAAGTAACTCCCTTTTATGATCCCATGGTGGGCAAGTTGATCACGTGGGGTCACAATCGAGAAGAGGCTATTGCCCGCATGGAGGTGGCTCTAGAGGAAATGGTCATCGAGGGGATCCATACATCAATACCGTTTCATCTGCGTCTTCTGAGGGATGTCGGCTTTAGAAGTGGTAATTTCCACACTAGGTACATTGAAAACGAGTTCATGCCAGTCAAATAAAGTATAGGATAAACCCTTTGAACGGGAAATAGGGTGGCGAGGTGAGTAGAATGCCGGAGACAAAAGACAGAACCGAATTGGGAGAACTGAGGATTGCTAACGAAGTAGTGGGGGTTATAGCAGGGTTGGCTGCTACCGAGGTAGAGGGTGTAGCAGGCATGAGTGGAGGCTTGGCCGGCGGGATAGCGGAAATGCTCGGTCGGCGCAATCTCTCCAAAGGGGTCAAGGTCGAGGTTGGAGAGGAACAGGCGGCCATAGATCTGTTTGTCATCGTTGAGTATGGGGTCCGCATACCTGATGTGGCGTGGAAGATCCAAGAAAATGTTAAGAGAGCCATCGAAGTTATGACCGGACTGGAAGTAGTGGAGGTTAATGTGCACGTTCAGGGTGTAAACTTCCTCCAAGTAGAAGAACGGGTAGAGGAACAGCCCCGGGTACGGTAGTTGCATTGACGGGCTGAGTTTGGGGGGCATGGACGTGAAATGGCTGGAGAAACTGATAACTCTCTTGGTGTCACTGTTTTTGCTGGCTAGTGGCGGTACCCTGTTTGCTTTTGCCATGGGTTGGCAAGGAAGGCCCCTGTTGGCTTGGCTAGCTTCACTGAGGGAGACGCCCTTTGATGGAGCAGTCATCGGGGCGGCCCTGCTGTTGGCTGCTCTTTACTTGCTAGCTACTTTGGTGAGGGACCGGCAAGACGGAGGGTCTATTATACAAGAGACTGAGCTAGGTCAGGTGGAAATATCCCTTAAAGCCATTATGGCTTTGACAAAGCGGGCCGCCCGGGATATTCCAGGCATTCGCGATCTTACTCCCGAGGTTAAGGTCGATCCTCAAGGGCTGGATATCCGAGTCGTTGCCCAGGTCGATTCGGGTTTAAGTATCCCTACACTGGCCGGCGAGGTCCAGGCCCGCATCAGAAATTATCTATATGAGACTGTTGGCTATCCAGTGTATCGAGTTAAGGTGGATGTTAGGGATATTCGCCATGACGCCAAACCGCGCATTGAGTAAGACCGAGGCTCCATCATTGGGTGGCAGAGACTGGGGTGTGGTATAGTGGATGAGCGCGTGGATGGCCTATTGTCATGGCTGTTGGCAAACAGAGGCAAGATACTGGGAACCGGGGCAGGCATAATGCTGGGTTGGCTCACCATCAAGTATGGGTTGATCAAGGCGATTTTCATGCTCTTGTGTCTAATTATTGGCTATGTAATCGGAGCCCGCCTTGATGAACGAGGAGGTGCCCGGGATTTCCTTGGGGACTTTTTTTCCTCTGGGCGACGATAGTATAGTCTAGCTATGGAGAAGTGAGGATATGCAGAGGAGAAAGGCACGGGAAGCGGCCTTACAAGCCCTCTTCCAGGTCGATGTGGGCAAAGCTGCTGTGGACGCGGCAGTGACATATGCTGTCAGCCTCAACGATCTCACAGAAGACACCGCGGAGTTTTGTCGTTCCATTGTCAATGGAGTGATGGTGAATCAAGGCCAGATAGATGAGATTATTTCCCAACTCGCTGTTGATTGGAGTCTTGAGCGATTGGGGAATGTTGACCGCAACATATTGCGGATAGCCTTGTATGAATTGTTGCATCGATCAGACATACCTGAAGGTGTGGCCATTAACGAGGCTGTGGAGATAGCTAAAGATTTTAGTGATGCTGATTCGGCGCGATTTGTCAATGGCATTTTGGGACAGTTTAGCCGAGACCGTAATCATGGCGTAGGTGACAGGGAGGGATAGATACATCGTTGTGAACAGACCAGCAATAGTGCTTGGAATAGACACCAGCTGTTACACTACTTCGGTAGCGGTTGTAGGTGAGCCGGGTCTGCTTAATGACCGCCGACTGCTTTTGGAGGTGCCACCTGGGAAGAGGGGGCTTAGGCAAGCAGAGGCGGTTTTTCAGCATGTGCGCAACCTTCCCCAGCTGCTTAGTGATGTTCTCCCTTTCAGAGGCATAACAGCAGTAGCTGTCAGTGGTACACCCCGCTCCTTGCCGGATTCCTATATGCCGGTATTCAAAGCTGGAGAAGCCTCGGCTCGAAGCTTGGCTTTGGCCTGGGATGTGCCCTGTCATGTTACCAGCCATCAAGCTGGGCATATTTGGGCAGGTCTCTATGGCAGGGACCTCCATTGGGAAGGAGATTTTTGGGCACTACATATTTCCGGGGGGACAACCGAGCTTGTCTCCATTACCTTGGGGCAGGCGGCTCAAGATATGGCCATCAGCCTAATGGGGGGAAGTCTGGATATCCATGCCGGTCAGCTGATTGACAGAATCGGTGTGCAGATGGGGCTCACCTTTCCTGCCGGTCCCCATTTGGAGAAACTGGCTATGGAAGGTCGCCACCAGGGGGTGTCCCCTGTAATCTTACCTATCTCTGTGAGAGATCTAGATTTGAATCTGTCTGGGCCCGAAGCCGCTGCCACTAGGGCTCTAGAGGCTGGGGCTGATCCCAGAGCTGTAGCTCAAGGAGTTGAGGAATGTCTTGCCCAAAGTCTTGCTGCTCTAATAAAGAATGCTACTGCCAATAGGGGCGGAGATAGGGTGTTGATTGTCGGTGGCGTGGCGGCCAATAAATATATCCGCAATTTTCTGGAAAGCAGTCTTAGCAAGTACAATATTACGGTGGTTTTTGCCCCCCGCACACTAAGCGGCGACAATGCCGTAGGTGTGGCTGCTTATGGGCTACGGAAAGTCGGTGCCTACCGGTCTTAAGTTCCTGATCCTAAGCAGTAATTGCCATTTTGGTTATCAAGCAGAAGATCGCCGCATACACTTCCTATTAGGTAGTCTGAATCATGGACCAATAGGGGAGGCATGTCTTATGTGGTGGAAACTGCTGGTTGGCGGCATCCTGGGTCTCTTGGTCGGGCACTACGTAGCTCCAGGCTATTGGTTGTGGGTGATTATCGGCTTGATCCTCGGTTACCTTGGGCAGGTATGGGCTGACCGGCGGGTTAAGTTGGTGAAAAAAGAAGGGTAAAACACCAGCAATCAAGTAAGCTAACGGCTGAGGTACCGGAGAGGGTCGGCATAGTCGGCCCTTTTTCCACTTGCTTCAGGTGGCAGGAAATGGAGCACTGCGCAGCGAAAAGTAGGGCAGGTGAAATCAATGCATCAAATCTCATTTGGGTTGGAGGTGCCAGCTGCTTCCGGCCCCCCAGTTTACTCAGTTACAGAGATCACCCGCTTACTGAAACGGTATCTGGAAGGAGAGCCGTTGTTTCAGTATGTCACCATCTGTGGAGAGATCTCCAACTTCAAACACCATACATCCGGACATATGTACTTTGTGTTGAAAGACGCCCAGAGTAGTATTCGGTGTGTCATGTTTCGAGGCCGGAATGTCAACCTGCATTTCAGCCCTACCAATGGTCTGGAGGTGTATGCCACTGGCGCCATTACTGTTTATGAGGCTGGTGGCATTTATCAACTCTATGTTGAGTATCTAGAACCCCGGGGTGTGGGAGATTTGCACCTAGCTTTTCAACAGTTAAAGGATAAGCTGGACAAGGAAGGGTTGTTCGATCCGGCGAGAAAGAGACCCTTGCCTTTTTTGCCTCGACGGATCGGAGTAGTCACATCGCCCACAGGGGCGGCTATCCAGGATATTATCAGTATTCTCACTCGTAGAATGCCGGGAATTGAGATCCTGGTGGCTCCGGCGCTAGTGCAAGGGCGGGGCGCCGCTGAGAGTATTGCCACTGCTCTAGATGCTCTGATTCAATGGGGAGATGTGGATGTCATCATCCTGGGGCGAGGAGGAGGTTCCCTCGAAGATCTGTGGCCATTCAATGAAGAACTGGTGGCTCGAGCCGTCTATGGGTCCCCTGTACCTGTGATCTCAGCAGTGGGCCACGAGACTGATGTTACAATTTGCGACTTTGTAGCAGATGTACGAGCCCCGACCCCTTCAGCAGCTGCGGAGTTGGCAGTGCCCCTATCTGAAGATCTGAAGATGGGGCTTGTGGATATGGAGCATCGGCTACAGGGGGCTTGGCACCGGCGTCACATCGGGAAAAGAGATACCATCACCCACCTGGAGCGAGTGTTGGCAAGTTACAATCCTGTTGGCATTCTCCAACAGCGACAGCAGCGTCTAGATGAGCTGAATCAAAGATTAGCAGCCGCCATGGAGCGGCAGTTAGCTGGGGCAAGACGGGAGATGGCCATGGTCATGCAAAGACTTGATGGCCTGAGTCCCCTTGCAGTGGTGGGCCGGGGTTATGCTATTGTGTCTGACAACCAGAGCAGTCAGCCCGTTGTGTCAGTTAAGCAAGTGCAAGTTACAGACCAATTGGATGTGATGCTACAGGATGGGACTATCCTGGCAGAGGTCAAGAGCATACAGCCACACCAGTCTTTGAAGCCAACTGCCACTGATGAGATGCAGGGAAGCATGGGGAGCGGATAAAGGTGGGAGCTATGGGTAAAGATCTAGTTTTTGAACAGAATGTCGCCCGCTTGGAGCAGATTATTGGGCAGTTGGAAAAGGGAGATGTCCCTCTGGCCGATTCGTTGGCGCTTTTTGAGGAAGGGGTACAGCTAATTCGTCGCTGCTCCGGACAGCTAGACGCGGCCGAAGCCCGCATAGTCATGTTGCTTACTAAGGAGCAAGGCGAAGAGGCTAAGATGATCCCCTTTGATCAACCTGAAGAGTAGAAAAGGAGTTCAGATGCATGATGCTGGAAAGTTTCATGGACGAACATCTACCCCGTATTGAAGACGAACTTGATAGTTGTTTGCCGAAAACGACAACTTACCCTGAAAGACTCCATGAAGCTATCCGGTATAGCACCATGGGTGCAGGCAAACGGTTGCGGGCTTTATTGGGCATCGCTGCTGCCGAAATGGTGGCTCAGGATAGGTTTCCCGAGGTTCAGGGTGCGGCATATCGGCTGGCGGCGGCTGTGGAGATGCTCCATGCGTATTCCCTTATCCATGATGATCTTCCCTGCATGGATGATGATGACTTCCGGCGGGGCAAACCCTCTAATCATAAGGTCTTTGGTGAAGGATTGGCGGTGTTGGCCGGTGATGCTCTGCTCACAGAGACCTTTGCTCTTTTAGTGCAGTTGACAGAATTGGGCGTCCCTGCCCCAACAGTCATTGCAATCACTGGAGAAATGGCAGCTGCCGCTGGTAGTCGGGGCTTGATTGGCGGACAAGCTATTGATTTGGAGTCGGAGGGGCAAAAGATTGACCCGGAAGTTTTAGACTATATTCACACCCATAAGACTGGTGCCCTATTTCGAGCAGTGCTCCGGTGTGGTGCACTCATTGGGGGGGCTAGTTCTAGCCAGTTGTCAGCCGTGACCAGATATGCTGAGTGCTTCGGTTTGTGCTTCCAGATCACCGACGATATCCTTGATGTAGTTGGTGATGAAGCCAAATTGGGGAAGCGCATCGGTAGCGATTCTGAGCTCGAAAAGGCTACTTATGTGTCTTTATATGGACTGAAGCAGGCCAAGGAACTTGCCTACCAGACCATGGAGGAAGCTAAGGTGGCCATAGCTCCTTTTGCATCTGCCAAGAGCATCCTCTGCAGTTTAGCCGAATATGTTGTGCGGCGTGATCATTAGTATCTACATGCTCCGGGTCCTAGCTGTGCTTAGGATGGATGCAGGGGCAGCAAGCTAGGTGGCAGTGTTCAACGGAGGATTTTGCAGGGAACGGCCATGGGGGGGGTAGGGGAAATGGATATCTATGCTAGATCACTGGAGTTTCATCGACAGTTGCAGGGCAAGATCGCGATCACCAGCAGAGCGGAGGTCAACAACGAGGCGGATCTGAGTCTTGCTTATTCACCGGGAGTTGCGGAACCTTGCCGGAAAATCGCGGCTCACAAGGAATTGGTCTATGAATATACCGGCAAGGGCAACATGATCGCCATAGTCTCAGATGGTTCTGCTGTTTTGGGTCTGGGCAATATCGGTCCTGATGCCGCACTGCCGGTTATGGAAGGCAAAGCCGTTCTGTTTAAGCGATTCGCCGGCGTGGATGCAGTGCCTATCTGCCTCAGCTCACAAGATCCTGATACAATCGTAGGAATCGTTAAGCATCTGGCCCCATCTTTTGCTGGGATCAATCTGGAGGACATTAGCGCGCCGCGGTGTTTTGAGATTGAGCAGCGGCTGCAAACAGAGACTGATATGTTAATTTTCCATGATGACCAGCATGGTACAGCCGTGGTGACTTTGGCAGGTCTGATTAATTCCGGCCGGGTTCTGGGAAAAGATCTCAAGGATCTGCGGGTACTGGTAAACGGAGTGGGTGCCGCGGGCTCTAGCATTATTCGTCTCTTGCACCTCTACGGGGTGCGCAACATTATTGCCTGTAGCAAGGATGGCGCGCTGTATCCGGGTATGGAAGGCATGGATCCTGTACAAGCAGAGATCGCCAAGGCAATTAACCCCCAAGGACGGCAAGGGAACCTAAAAGACCTGATTGAAGAGCAGGACGTGTTCGTGGGGGTGTCTGTGGCCAATATCGTGACAGAGGCCATGGTGCGTTCCATGAATCCAGAGGCCGTCGTTTTTGCCCTTGCCAACCCAGAACCAGAGATCTCTGTGGAACGAGCGAAAGCGGCCGGAGCCAAGATAGTCGCTTCCGGCAGATCGGATTTTCCCAACCAAGTTAACAATGTACTGGGCTTTCCGGGCATATTCCGAGGGGCGTTGGATGTGCGGGCCATAGCTATCAATGAGGCCATGAAGATAGCGGCCGCTGAAGCCATCGCTAACCTAATTGATCCCAGTGAATTGCGACCAGATTATGTAATACCCAGGCCTTTTGATCCAAGAGTTGTACCCGCGGTGGCAGTGGCCGTTGGTTTGGCAGCCGTGGAGACGGGAGTAGCCCGCATTGCCCTTACTGAAGATGAACTGCGGGCTAAAGTTGTGGGCTCAATATGCCGGTAGATACCTAGTAGCTCTGCTTGGAGAGGGACCCCGAGATCTTGTGACATTTCTGTCGCTGTGTTATAATCATGATACTTGTAGTAGGTGGCGCAGTATCCTAGTCGATACGCCCATTTTCCAAGACGGGCCTAAAAATCCGTCAATGGCACATCGATGAAGTCCTTGGTGGTGGCCGCTGACGCCCAGTTGGGGGTTGCTGCTGAGGGTTAAGGTAGTGGGGCGATCTGCAAAGGCATGTAGGCGTTGACCCCGCTGCCGCGGAGACCCAAGCTCGTGGAGAATACCTACTTAGGAAGAACTACGGCTTGGGGTGAACCTGCACGTGATACATGAGTTTCTGAGTGTTGGGTGCAGAGTAGCCTGCCTTGCGTGGGATATATGGGGATGGTAGGTTCAAGTCCTGACTCGAAGGCCAAGAGGAGGGGCCCGGTGCTACCTGAAAATTATCCTGCTAAAGAGGCTAGAAAATGGGGCAGATCGTTGAGGAAATCTCCTAGGCTGTTCCTTGGGGAAGCGGAGTGAGGATTACAGTGTGGACTAAGTGGTAATCCAGCCTCATCTTTGGTGACAGGGTGAAGCGGTTGGAAAGGAGAAATCGCCAGACCGGCGACGGTCTGGAGGACCGTTGGGAAAACCTGCTGGACCTAAAGCCACAATTTTTACTCAATCCGTGGCCACCTACTATTAATATTTGCTTCTACTGTGGCTTGGATACTCCAAGCCTTTTGATCCTTCATGGGGTGGTTGTTTTTGAGATGGGATATTCGACGTTTTCTGGCAGTTGCCTTGGGAACGTTCTTGATTTCGCTGGTATCCAATTACGGCAGCAACAGTCTTCTGAATTTGTTGCCATTTCTCCCAGCCTTTGGTGTGCTCATAGCCATCATTCTAGTGGGTATTTTATTCGATATAATCGGTGTGGCGGCAACAGCAGCCGATGAGGTACCCTTTCATGCCATGGCTTCTGACAAGATTCTAGGGGCCAAGGAAGCCATGTGGGTTGTACGAAACGCTGCCTCAGTAGCCACCTTATGCAATGATATGATTGGAGACATCGCTGGTACCTTGAGTGGAGCTGTGGGCACCAGTATTGCTTTTGCGATTTTCCGCGAAACCAGCTCTTTTAGCCAAGGCATGTGGGTAACATTGCTAGTCTCAGGTGTTGCCGCAGTCACGGTGGGAGGTAAGGCGTTTGGGAAAGACATTGCCATTTCCAAAGCTGGTGATATCATCCATTGGGTAGGGAAGATTATGTACGGTTGGGAAGCAATTACTGGCCTAAAGATAACCAATCTGGGTCACACGGTCGGCACAAATAAGAAGCGGGATTCTGACCGGCGGCGGGGCCGTTGCAAAAAGGCATAACAAGGAGACTTATAGAGTGGCATTACTGGACATGATTGAGGAACCGAGGCAGTTACATCGACTGACCCGTCCCGAACTAATTCAGCTCTGTCAAGAGTTGCGGGAGCGTATCATTGATACCGTTGGTAAGACCGGAGGTCATTTGGCATCGAGTCTAGGCGTGATCGAGTTGACAGTAGCCCTACATTCCGTACTAAACACCCCTGTGGACAAGCTGATTTGGGATGTGGGTCACCAAGCCTATGCCCATAAGCTCCTTACTGGTCGGGGGGGGCGTTTTCATACTTTGCGTCAATATCAGGGAATCAGTGGTTTTCCAGCCCGCCATGAGAGCATATACGATGCCTTTACCGTGGGGCATAGTAGCACAGCTATATCTGCTGCCTTGGGCTATGCCTTGGCCCGGGACTATCAGCGGGAGGATCACAATATCGTGGCTGTAGTAGGGGACGGTGCCCTAACTGCGGGGATGGCTTTTGAAGCTCTGAACCATGCAGGTCACATGGGTACACGGCTCACAGTAGTACTTAACGACAACGAAATGTCCATCGCTCCCAATGTGGGAGCGCTTTCTGAATATCTGACAAGGCTGCGTATGGACCCCACTTTGAACCGCACCCGGGAAGAGATCGAGCAGATGCTAGGGCGCATACCGGCCATTGGTGACTCCATGCTTAGAGCAACGGATCGTGCTAAGCGACTGGTGAAGCAGTTAGTGGTGCCTGGTATGCTTTTTGAGGAACTGGGATTTACCTACATTGGACCTGTAGATGGCCATGATGTGGCCATTCTGCAGAAAGTACTGCGGGAGGCACTGCGTCGAAGGGGACCGGTATTGGTCCATGTGATCACGCAGAAAGGCAAAGGACACGGGCCTTCAGAGAAAAACCCGGTGTTCTATCACGGCACACCTCCTGCCCAGGGTGTCAGCGGTAACCACCAGCCGGTTCCTTCGTATAGTCAGGTGTTTGGGACTAAGTTAATGGAACTGGCAGAGGAAGATGACAAGATTGTTGCCATTACGGCGGCTATGCCCGATGGCACTGGTCTAGGCCCATTTAGAGAGCGATGGCCCGCGCGGTTTTTCGATGTAGGCATTGCCGAGCAGCATGCTGTCACATTGGCAGGTGGTCTGGCTGCCGGTGGGCTAAAGCCAGTTGTGGCAGTATATTCGACGTTTTTGCAGCGGGCTTTTGATCAGATCATTCACGATGTGTGTCTGCCTAATCTGCCGGTGGTATTGGCAGTTGATCGGGCAGGACTGGTGGGAGAGGACGGTCCTACCCACCACGGAGTCTTCGATCTAAGCTATTTACGGATGATTCCCAATCTGCCCATTATGGCCCCCAAGGATTCTAGGGAGCTAGCCCAAATGCTGGAGCTTGCGATACAGCTGGACGGGTGTGCCGCTCTCCGTTATCCCCGGGGAGAGGTGCATGATGGTCTACTAGAGCATATGGGGATAGCCCAGTGTTCACCTGTGGAATACGGCAAAGCTGAGATCCTTTCCCAGGGTGCAGATCTGACCATTGTAGCCGTAGGTTCCATGGTAGCCACTGCTTTGGAGGTAGCTCTCGCCCTTGGGGCGCAAGGCCTCGATGTGGGTGTGATTAATGCCCGGTGGGTCAAACCATTGGATAGATCAGCACTACTTCGGGCTGCCGATGACAGTGGTTGCATCGTCACGTTGGAGGAAAATGTGCTGACAGGGGGATTCGGCTCAGCGGTTCTAGAGGTCCTGGAGACGGAAGACATGCTTGGGCGAGTAAGGATAAAACGATTTGGTGTACCGGACAACTTCGTCGAACATGGAGCTAACGGGATACTACTACAGATGTTAGGATTGGATGTAGGGCATCTTGTGGAGCAGATAGTGTCCTTTGTGCGAACGGGCAGAGAGGCAGTAGTCTCATGAGGACGCGATTGGATGTATTGCTTGTCTCCAGGGGATTGGCAGAGAGCCGGGCAAGGGCTCAAGGTCTCATAATGGCAGGTATCGTCTATGTAGATGGGCGAATGGTGGATAAACCTGGCACAGCCATGGATAAAGATGCCCAGATTGAAGTAAGGGGTAACCCCATCCCTTTTGTGAGTCGGGGTGGGTTGAAACTAGCCAAAGCTCTGGAGACTTTTTCAGTGGATGTTGAGCAGAAGAGCGTTGTTGACGTAGGAGCCTCAACTGGGGGGTTTACAGATTGCCTCCTGCAAAACGGGGCGACGAGAGTCATCGCCATTGACGTAGGCTATGGCCAATTGGATTGGAGATTGCGGCAAGATCCCCGAGTTGTAGTGATGGAACGGACTAATATTAGGCATGTACTACCGGATCATATTCCAGGGCCGATGGATTTGGCCACCATCGATGTGGCTTTTATCTCTTTAACGAAGGTTCTAGGGGTGATCTCCGACTTATTGATTCCCCGCGGCGAGATCATTGCCCTGATCAAACCGCAGTTTGAAGCTGGGCGAGAGCAGATAGGCAAGAAAGGTGTGGTTAGAGACCCCGATGTCCAGCAGGAGGTCATCACCCGAGTGCTGATGGCGGCAGCAAATCTTGATTTAGGGCTCTTGGGTCTGACTTTTTCTCCCATTGCCGGACCGCAGGGTAACTACGAATTCCTGGCTTATTGGCAGAAGGCACAAATCCCTGTGTCACAACGTTATGCCCAATGGAGTCACGAGACGGTACAGGCCGCGCACCGGGAGCTAGGTGGTAGGCCCTGAGCTGGCAGGATTTTCTTGAGAAGAAGAGAATGCATGATCGGTGGAGGCGCATTATGTGAAGCGGATCGGTATTTTAGTTCATCTAGGGAAACCCAAAGCGATAGAACTTGCCCACACCGCCAGAGAACAGCTAGCTGCCGCGGGTGTAGAGATTTGGGTGACGCCTGATGTTGCCCACAAGCTGCAGTGGGCCAGCGAACCCGCTCTTACCATTGCCCATGAACCGCTGGGTGTAGATGCAGCTGTTGTATTGGGTGGCGATGGTACCCTGTTGCACGCAGCGGGATTCCTTGCTCCCTATGGTGTGCCTTTACTCGGCGTTAATCTTGGATACCTGGGATTCCTCACCGAGGTAGAGCCAGGGGACTTGGCTTTGGCGCTGGAGAGACTGCTTTCGGGCGCCTATGAGATTGAAGAGCGTATGCTTTTGGAGGCAACGGTGGAAGGTGAGGAAAGGCGTGACCGATTCTTGGCCGTCAATGACGTAGTTGTCACCAGGGCAGCTTTTGCCCGGATGATTCACTTGTCCATTGATGTGGAGGGTGTATCTGTCGGCAACTTCCTGGCCGATGGTCTGATTATATCTACACCGACAGGCTCCACTGCCTATTCCCTTTCCGCGGGCGGGCCCATCGTCCATCCTCGTCTCGAGACAATTCTCATCACACCCATCTGTCCCCATAGCTTGGCAACCCGCTCGATTTTGGCACTACCAGATGAGGAAGTGTGCATTAGATTGATCACTGATCGGGAAAGCGATGTACTGCTCACAGCTGATGGACAGGCTGGGATCGAGGTGGCGCCAACGGAGTCGGTTATCGTGCGCAGGGCCGAGACCAGTGCCCGCTTTATCAAACTGGGAGGGCGTAGTTTCTACGAAGTGCTGCGGAATCGTCTCAACTACCCGGCACTGCATCCCCCTCAGCTCGAAGGATAACTGATGGTAGAAAGTTACGGCTGTTCCTTAAGACTCTATAAATAGGGGGTGTGGGCCACTTGTCTCCCCACTGAAGGGCGAGTCTCCGTGGCTCGGTTTTTCATGAAAACGAAACGGCAAGCGATGATTCTCCAGATTGTCCGTGAAGAGGAGATCGAAACCCAGGAAGAGCTGGCCGAGATCTTGCGTGAGCGGGGCATCGTGGTCACTCAAGCGACTGTGTCCCGTGACGTGAAAGAACTGCGGCTAGTGAAGGTCCCCACCGGTGAAGGTCACTATCGCTATGGCATACCCTATGAGCCCATTGCCGGAGATGTCGTCAGGCGGGCCCGCCGCAGCTTCCAGGAATATGTCATGGAAATGAACTATAGCCACAACATGATTATTCTAAAAACCCTTTCCGGCACGGCCAACGCAGTGGCTGCGGCCATCGATGACCTGCAATGGACGGATATCCTGGCTACTGTTGCGGGGGATGACACCATTTTGGTGATTGTCAAGAGCGAAGAAGATACAATGCCCGCGGAACCCATGGGGACTATCTTGGAGGAGTTTAGGAAATTGCGTCAGAATGGCTAATTGGTGAGCTGATAATCCACAGGAGGGATAAGGTTTGCTGCGCCAGCTGCAGATCGAGAATTACGCGCTGATCACATCCCTAGACCTGGAGTTTGAGCAGGGTATGACTGTATTGACAGGGGAAACCGGGGCGGGCAAATCCATCGTCCTCGATGCCATTGCTATGCTCACAGGGAGTAGGGCTTATACCGAAACTATTCGCACCGGTGCAGACACCGCTTGGATCGCTGCCACCTTTGACATTGCCAAAGATAGGGATCTCTTGAAACTGCTACCAGAAATGGGTTTCGTGGACAGTAAGGAGCTGGTGCTTGCCCGAGAAATCCATCGATCGGGCCGCAACAAGTGCTGGGTGAATGGGCGGCTGGCCACTGTGGGAGCATTGCGAGAGATCGGCAGTTTTTTGGTGGAAATCCACGGCCAGCAAGAGCATCAAGCTGTTTTTGACCCCCACCAATATCTGGAAATGGTGGATGCCATGGGAGGGGCTCCCGTGGCGGTACTCCGTGGGCAGGTCGAGGAAGCGTACCGGCGAGTGAGGACCTTGGAACAGGATCTCAAGCGGCTGGCTTTAAGTGAACAGGACCGTTTGCGGCAGATCGATCTTTTGCAGTTCCAGTTCGATGAGATTACTGCTGCGCATTTGGTAGCAGGGGAAGAAATAGAGCTAAAACGAGAGCGAGAGTTGCTGAGACATGGCGAAAAACTGCGGGAGGGCGTGACCTTAGCCTACCAGCTTGTCTATGGACAAGAGGCAGAAAACCGCGGTGTTCTCGATGGATTAGGGGAAGCTAGCGAGTTGCTGGAGCCGCTGCTCAAACATGATGAACGGCTTACAGAGATATTGCAGATGTTGGAGGCGGCTACTGCCAATGCTCAAGAAGCAGTATGGGAGCTGCGGGAATATGCAGAGGGGTTGGATGCTGACCCTGAGCGCCTTAACCAAGTAGAGGAACGATTGAGTCTCATCCATCGATTGGAGAGAAAATACGGTGAGACTACAGATACCATCATAGCCTATCATGACCAGCTAGCAATGGAGTTGGAGGAACTGCGTGATAGTGAAGTCAGGGTGGGGCGGTTACAGGAGGATCTGGAAAAGGCTAGAATTCACTTGGGTGATGTAGCAGGCCGATTGTCGTCAATGCGCCAAGTTGTGGCCGGGGAGCTTGAGCAGAAGGTCATGGCGGAATTGCCGGATTTGAACTTGACACACGCCCGCTTTCTGATCGAGGTCACTCAGATTGCCCAAGAAGAGGGAGTTCCCTACCCCCATGGAGACAGCCCCAGCCGCGTGCAGGTTACTAGTCGAGGCGTTGATCATGTGGAATTTCTATTTTCAGCTAATCCCGGTGAGGATGTAAAGCCCTTGGCTCGAGTGGCCTCTGGAGGAGAAGCGAGTCGGCTGATGTTGGCATTGAAGTCAACTATTGCGGCAGCTGATGGAGTGCCCACTTTGATATTTGATGAAGTGGATGCAGGTATTGGTGGGAAAACAGCCCGAGCAGTCGGCGCCAAATTGGCAGCTTTAGCAAAGGAACGCCAAGTTTTGTGTGTAACTCATTTGCCCCAGGTGGCTGGCGTAGCCCACCACCATCTGGCGATTTCCAAGGAAGTGAGCCTCCAATCAACAAGTGTAACTGTGCAGCTCTTGGGCCGTGAAGCCAGAATTGAAGAGCTGGCCCGGATGTTGGCGGGAGATGGGGCTTCAGA
>DAIQRD010000163.1:0-3639 GCA_036786445.1 Bacillota bacterium | reverse complement strand
CACGGCAACATGACCTCATGCACCGCCTGGCCCGAAGCCACGGGATAGTCATTGATGGCCAGTATGATATCGCCAGCCACCAGACCCATGGCCTCTGCCGGCGATCCAGGATGTACCGCCAATACCATAGCCCCATGGCGGGAAACAAAGATGGGCGGGTGTAGCTGTTCGCTCTTGCGACCAAGAAAGATCACCAGCTCATGGCCTAAGGGCGCCCCCAATGCCGCCACCCACTGCAAAATTGGCATATGAGCGGAGCCAATGGCCAGACCCAAAAGCGTCAGACTGTAAACAGCGAGATAAGCTGCTGAAAGTCTGGTCTTTTGCGCAGGCAGCCTCGACAGGCAAAGATCACCGTAGCCCAAAGCCGCCATCATGGGAAACAGCAGGTAGAGGAATTGCTCCCCCTCGGCCAGAGGTTGATGGGATTTGATCAGGGGCCACCAGTTGGGCATAGACACCAGATCCGCTGCATCTAGTTCCCCAGCCACAGCCACCAGTAGAAGAGTCAAGATGGGAAGGGGCCAGAACTTCTGCATACTTAAGCCCCCCACCACTTCGCCCCCCTTCCAGCGAACATAGACGGGGCTCGGTGTACGGTGGCCACCAAGATAAATCAGGGCTGCCTCCACCATATGCAAGACAGCTATGAGGGCCATAATTGCCGCTACGTTCAAGTTAGGCCGACCGAAAAGCAAGTTGCTTAGTGCGAGGAGCCCACCGGCATAGGAAAAACAAAGCAAGCGGGGATGCAAGAACATCAAGAGCAAAGCTAAAGGCCACACATACCAAAGGCCGGTCTCCGATAGTGGAATGCCAACACCGATAAATACCACACTTGCCAAGAACCCGCCTATGATGCCATAGCCCAAAGCAGTCAATGTCTCTGTCCAAGGGTTGGTCCAGGGAACCCCCAGCAAACTTATTTCTATCATCCCGATGCGATGGTATTGACTATAGATCAAGCTCAACACAATGATGGTGATGAGAAGGAAATCTATGTTGACAAAAGCCTTGGGGATGGATCGACCGATGAGGTTCACAAGTTCCCAGACTGGCATATGCCAACCACCCCCATTTCCACGCAGCTACCCCTGCTAACAGAACCCGGTCCAATCCCACTAGCTAACCTTAGCTGGCCTTGCGCAGCTTCGGCTGCTGAAGTAGCTCCAGGGCGCCCTGTAGCTGAATATCCTGGGAAATGTCCACTCCGTTACCGCCTTCTACATCAGACGTATAGTAAGGTGGTTCCTCACCCTCTGGCAATTCCACAATCACATGAGGCTGAATCCCCACCGAGTGTATATCGTGACCGCCCGCCGTCTGATACCGAGCCGTTGTCAATGATACTGCAGAACCGTCCCGCAGAGGAATGACAGTCTGCACTAAGCCTTTGCCAAAGGTTTGAGACCCAATGAGGGTGGCAATGCCGCTGTCTTTTAGAGCACCAGACACAATCTCAGAAGCACTGGCACTATACCCATCTACCATGACAACCATCGGATAGTGTTTCACCTTATCTTGGGAAAAAGCTTCCACTGTCTGAGTCACACCGTTGCGCCCTACTACATGCAAAATGGGTCCACTCTCTATGAACCTATTGGCGACATCGATGGCCGCAGTCAAGAGTCCCCCAGGATTCCCCCGCAGATCTAGGATTAGTGACTGCATACCTTGTCGTTCCAAGGAAGCCAGAGCTTGGTCCAGTTCCTGGTAAGACCGTTCACTGAAGCTCGATAGGCGGATATAGCCAATACCGTCACCAAACAGTATCTGTTTCGTTACACTGCGCACTTCAATAACTTCCCGAATAATGGGAACTTCCTGAAATTCTCCGCTCTTTTTCCGTATGCCCAGGAGCACCTTGGCTCCAGGTTCACCCCGCATGTAGCTCACGGCTTCATCCTGGGACATATTTTTTGTAGGTTTGCCATCGATCAATTCTATGACATCCCCGCCCCTAAGGCCTGCATGGAAACCAGGAGTCTCTTCAATGGGAGCAACGATGGTCAATTTCTCCTCCCGGATACCCACAACAATCCCAATACCTCCATAAATACCGGTGGTGTCCACCTGCATCTGTTTATAGGCATAGGGTTCTAGATATCGAGTATAAGGGTCGTCCAGGATCTTGAGCATACCATTGACAGTACCCTGGGCAACATAGCTCCTCAGCAGGTCCGCCATGCTCACTGGATCAACGTACTGGGTCTTGATTAGGGCTGCGACCTCCAGCGCTGTGCGCAAGTCAGAAAGCTTACTTTCGTTGGCCCCGGCCTTCCCAAAGATTGAACTTGAGACCCCTGCAGCTAGCATAGCGATTACTATGAGCACTAAAAGGACCCTGCGTTGTTTGCGCAAATCGTTCACCCGTCCTTCCCCAATATCTCTTTATCCTATATGCAAACCGGCATAGGGCTATGCTCTCCTCACCAGCTGCTAGCAGATTAAAGAAGTTACCCAAAGAAAATTACTATTTCATTATAGCCCAGGAGTAAAAGCAGTGCAAGCTAGCCCAGCGGCCAGCCAGCTGATCAAGTGCTGCCCCCACCGGGGTGGATGAGCTACAGACTACGTCTGCGATGATGGACACATCCCAGCCAAGAAATCCTCTATCACGGGCAGGTCCATCTCCGTACGGTCTTGGAACACCCCGTATACTCGCTCCAGATGTGGCAAGTCATTCTGCATCATAGCTGCTGCACCGGGGCGCATGCCCAGTTGCTCAGCTCCCTTAGTGACAGACAGATATACACTGAGTAGCCGCCTCAGAGCCGCCACTGCCTCGAAACACTCCATGTTCAGGACATGTTTTCCCGATATAGCCTGATATTTCCCCAAGATTGAGTCCCGCAGCTCTTCCCCACCATAGGTACTCATCAGCAACATGGTCCAGGCTAGATCAAACCGAAAATCCTGTAATCGGGCTCCACCCCAGTCGATGACAAAGGGTGAATTACCGCCTCTCATCAGGATATTTCCTGGATGGAAATCCCCATGGGTGAGACAAAGAGGCTCCCAACCCATCTGGGAATACTTTGTAGAGAGCCAGTCAAAGGCAGGCTCAAACCCATGACCAAACACCCCACTCCATTTCCTTAGGTCCTGCTGAAAACCCAACGCCTGGCTCTTAATTAGCATTGGAGCCAATAGCCCTCTATGGGGCTGCCAGTCCCAGCTGTGCAGGTCCACAAGTATCTGGCAAAAGGTGTCAAGGAGCTTTCCCTGGGGGTTCGGGTCATCAAGAAGCATCTCCCGCAAAGACGGGCCGGTAATTTTCTCCATGATCATGAAGGGCTTGGGCGAGAATACACCGGCAGGTTCCAGAAGATATACAGCAGGAACAGGGAAACCTGTCCGCCCCAAAAGTCCCATTATGTCGAATTCCCAGCTAGACTTGACTACTCCGTCACAACCAGGATAGACGCGTAAGATCAGATCCTGACCCACACCCTTCTCGTGATTAATCAACCGAAAGGAGTAGACTTCATTCTCCCAGCCATCGGTTATGGCCCTAAAATCCTCAATGGCTAATGCCCCTCCGCCGGGCCAATGCTCTTGCAGGTATTGACGGAAGACCGCTTGCTCAACCCCGTCCCTAAATCTATCCACAAACACGCTTCCCTTCAGCATTCGCCC
>DAIQRD010000162.1:0-3640 GCA_036786445.1 Bacillota bacterium | reverse complement strand
AATCCTCTCTTATTTGGAGTATGTCTGGCAATGCGCAGATAGCGATTCAAGGCTGGAGATCGTCAGGACTACAGCTGATCTACCTAGTATAGACCGGGCTGATGGCAAACTCCGGGCTGTTCTGGCAGTTGAGGGAGGAGACTGCCTCGGTGATGAAGTCTGGGTATTGAGGCTGCTCCACCGGCTTGGTGTACGGCTGCTGACATTGACGTGGAGTAATAGAAATCTGTTGGCCGATGGTGTATGGGAGGCAGAGAGCAAGGGCGGGCTAACTCGCTTCGGCCGTGAAGTGATCCAAGAAATGGAGGAGCTGGGTATGATCATCGACGTGTCCCATATCTCTCCTACAGGTTTTTGGGATGTGGCGGAGTTAGTGTCTGGGCCGTTTATCGCTTCCCATTCCAATGCCCAGGCCCTCTGCGGGCATCCTCGCAATCTAGGTGATGATCAGATTCGGTGTATTGCGGAGCACGGGGGTGTCATCGGTGTCAATTTTTGTCAACCCCATCTCACCCAAGGTGGAGCTAGCAGTATAGAGGATGTGATTGCCCATGTAGAATATCTCTGGAAGGTGGCAGGTGATGATCACGTGGGTTTGGGTACGGACTATGATGGGATCGATTCAGCCCCTGAGGGTCTTGATGATGTCACTCACCTATCTCAGCTCATCCATAGGCTGGCTCAAAGGGGTCACTCTCGCGATCGGCTAGGGAAGTTCGCGGGAGGTAATTTCCTCAGAGTCTTTCGTGCAATACTACCTGTGGAGGGACTATAGCCAGTTGCAGATTACCGAAATTCACTGGCTAGGCCCGGTCTCAATGTGTGTGGGTATGAAAAGCTCTCCGGTGTAGAATAATATCCTCGAGAGTAGGGCCCGGTTCCACCGGTGAAAGGAGGCGTATCTGTGACTGTTGTCAAGGTGGTTGAATTGGTGGGCGAGTCTAGTACCGGTTGGGAAGATGCTGTGCATGTAGCTGTGAAGCAGGCTTCTCAGACCATACGGAACATAAGCGGTGTTCAGGTAAAGAACATTACCGGGACGGTGGATGCCGAAGGCAATATCGTTGAATATAAGGCCAACGTGGAACTAGCCTTCGCGGTGGACGGAACGTAGCCGGAATCACCCAGTTCTGTGGGGGACTCGGTTACCAGTGAAAAGAGGTGATTGAGATGGATTGGGTAGGTGCAGTTGTTCGTTTCATCGTGTCAGCCCTGGTGCTGATGCTAGTAGGGTATATCATACCTGGTTTTCGAACGTTGAGCTTTCTGCATGCCCTGCTAGCAGCAGTTGTGATTGCTGCCATAGGATGGGTCATAGAAGCCACGTTAGGTAAGGGGGTTTCGCCCTATAGTCGGGGCATTGTGGGATTCCTAGTATCCGCCGTGGTGATTTGGGCCGCCCAGTTTATCGTTCCGGGTATGCAGGTCTCAATTTTGGGAGCTTTACTAGCGGCTTTTGTCATCGGGATCATTGATCTGTTTGTGCCTACAGCAGTACGGTAAATATCAGTCTAAATAGTATCTGACGTCGGCGGCAGCGAAGCATTTTCACTCTGTGGGCCGATGATGGGCGCTCCTTCAAGGGGCGCTTTCCATTAATTGTCAGACCGGTGTATAAACCAGCTAATCTTGAAGCATGCTCCTAGTGACGAGGACCGAAAACTAGGCTGGTGGGGGTGGGGGATCTGCAGGTTCACAAGGAGCTAGACAAGAATCTCGAGTACCTGAACAAGAGATTAGGCATAGATGTCAGTTTTGATGTGCTTGTGCGTGAGATCAAGGTGGGAGGCAAAGACGCTGCCTTGGTGTTTTTGGACGGGCTGATCAAAGACAAAGAGACCCAAACCCTCATGATCCACCTGCTTTCCATTGAAAGAGGAGACATCAACCCTAATACTGTGAAGAAGCTGATGGAGGAGCAACTTCCGTATTTCGAGGTCTCTGTTCTTGGGAGCTTGGAGGAAGTGATAGAATCAGTTTTGTCTGGCCCCCTTGCTTTGCTGGTGAATGGCATGGATAAAGCTGTGATACTAGATGTACGACAGTATCCTGTTCGAGGTATTCAGGAGCCCGACCTGGAGAGGGTTACGAGAGGCGCCCGTGACGGTTTTGTGGAAACAGGCCTACTAAACGTTAACCTGATCCGTCGGCGTCTGCGGGATCCGGGGCTCAGGTTTGAGGCGATGCAATTAGGCAAACGCTCCAAGACTGATGTCTTCGTGGGCTACATTAATGACATTGCCGATCCAGCGCTGGTAGCGGAGTTGAAAAGGCGTCTAGAGGTCGTCAATGCTTCGGCACTACCCATGGGCACCAAGAACTTGGAAGAATACATATTTGGCACGAAAATCAATCCCTTTCCTGTAGCGCGTTTCACAGAGCGGCCCGATGTGGCTGCAGCTCATTTGCTGGAAGGCAACATCATTGTGATAACCGACACCACGCCCACAGCCATGATTCTGCCTGTGACTGCTTGGCATTTTACCCAACATGCAGAGGATTATTTCAATAATCCTGTAGTCGGCACATACATTCGCTGGTTGCGTTTTGCAGCCATGGTCATGGCATTTCTTCTCACTCCCGTCTGGTTGGTATTGGCGCAGAATAAGGAGAGCCTACCCCAGAGCTTGCAGTTTATAGGCCCTAGAGGGGCAGCCTCCGTGCCACTATTTGTTCAGTTTCTCCTGCTGGAAGTAGCCGTAGATATCACCCGCATGGCTTTCATCCATACACCTAATGCTGTATCAACATCTTTAGGGCTTGTTGCCGCCATTCTGTTGGGAGACTTCGCGGTCAAGGTAGGTCTTTTCATACCTGAGACAATTTTGTATCAGGCCATAACGGCAATTGCCTATTTTGCGATCCCTAATTATGAGTTTGGCATGGCCACCCGCCTATTCCGTCTACTAATATTGACTCTCACGGGCCTGTTTTCTTTCTGGGGCTTGGGAGTTGGGATAGCCATCACTCTCTTGGTCATGGGATTTACCAAATCTCTGGGACTTCCGTATTTGTGGCCCCTGATCCCATTTCATGGTCCTAGCCTCTTACGACTACTGTTTCGCTACCCCATCCCTATTGTTGTCAGTCGTCCCCCTTTTACTCGGCCCGTTGATGCTGACGTTCGGGGAACTGGGGGGCAGGGAGAGAGTGGGGAATAGCTGGAGGATTCGGCATTACTCGCAGCCCTAGGCGTGGGGCACCGGTCTCGTAAGAGCTGTAGAACAATTCGGAGTCGGCGCTTTGTCAAGAGAAGGACAGGTGAAGAAAAGACGTGACCACTACTGTAGGAATTCCTAGAGCCCTAGCCTACTATGATTACTTCCCTTTCTGGCAAGGGTTTTTCTCTAATCTCGGTATCCAAGTGGTAACGTCGCCACCTACCAACAAAGCCATTGTCAATGAGGGAGTCCGCCGGGCAGTAGACGGGACCTGCTTTCCAGTGAAGATCCTCTATGGCCATGTGCATTGGTTGATCGAAACAGGTATTGAGATCATATTTCTGCCGCGTTTGGTAAGTGTGGCTTCTCGAGAATACATCTGCCCCAAATTCATGGGGCTCCCAGATATGGTGTTGGCGGCTTTCCCCAGAAAACCCCGAGTACTTAGCCCCACTATTAACCTCAATCTACACCGTAGA
>DAIQRD010000023.1:0-26330 GCA_036786445.1 Bacillota bacterium | reverse complement strand
GGTAATGGGTTCTGACGTATGATGAGTAGTAAGGATTATAGGGGGGGTACATATCCAGTATCCCTCTGCATATGTACCCCCCCTATAATCCTTACTACTCATCATACGTCAGAACCCATTACCCATGCAAACACTCCTCATGACTGACCAGATCGGGTCACACCCCTTAGCAGCCATGGAGACATCAGCCCGCAAAATCCAAATAGAATTGATGGAAGGAATCTAGCACCTTTGAAAGGAATATACAATGGCAATCACCATAGAACTGGAGGGACTCTTCATGCCTAACACGAGCATTGCGGCAACTCTGTACACAGTGCGTGAATTCACCCAAACACCAAAAGACCTTGCCACAACGTTGGAGAAAATTAAGGCCATAGGGTATGATGCTGTGCAGCTATCTGCCCTGGGGCCTATGGAACCGGAGCAGATTCGCAAGATGCTAGATGAAACAGGCTTGACAGTGGCTGCCACCCACACCGATTATAATCGACTACGGAATGAACCCGATAAAGTCATCGAAGAGCACCAAACACTGGGCTGTAAGTATGTAGCCATCGGCAGCATACCCCAGGAATACAGACATGAAGAAGGCTACTATCAATTTGCCAAGGAAGCCTCAAAAGTAGCCGCAAGACTCCAAACAGGTGGCCTTGTTTTCGGCTATCATAATCACAGCTTCGAATTAGAGAAATTCCAAGGAAGGACTGCCCTGGAGATCCTTTACTCAGAAAGTGATCCCCGATTGTTTACCAGTGAGATTGACACATATTGGATCCAGCACGGTGGTGGCGATCCCGCCCTTTGGATCCGCGATCTCAAAGGCCGGGCTCCTTTGGTGCATTTGAAAGATATGGTCATTAAAGACGGCCAACCCATCTACGCCGAAGTCGGGGAAGGCAATCTCAACTGGCCGGCTATCTTAGAAGCCTGTGTTGAAGCCGAAGTGCTTTGGTATATCGTAGAACAAGACATTTGCCAGCGTGATCCCTTTGAGAGTCTGGCCATAAGTTTGCGTAACCTCAAAACTATGGGATTGACCTAGAGAGGACTTGGCCGCACTAAAATAGAATAGATTGTTAAGAAAAGTAACATATGGCAGATAAAGAGCTTGCCTTCCAAACGAAGGGAGGATGCCGTCTCCCCCACCCTAAAGGCGGGGGCCTTCGCGGCGATGCAAATGAAGCCTGACCAGGTCTTAGTGAAAACTATAGATATTTCCAAGAGCTTTTCGGGAGTAACAGTGCTCAATAAGATCAACATCGATATATTCCAAGGTGAAATTCTCGGCATTATAGGGGAAAATGGTGCTGGCAAATCCACCTTTGTCAAGATTCTAAATGGCACATACACACCCACAGAAGGGCAAACCCTCTTCGCTGGTAATCCAGTGCATATTCGAGATACCAGTGTAGCGAAACGCCTAGGCGTTAGCACTATCCCTCAGGAGTTTAATCTCATCAATGATCTCAATGTATATGAGAATATCTTCCTAGGTAAAGAACTGATCAGAGGTCGCTACTTGCTAGACAAGAAAGAGATGCAGGCGAGAACCCGACAGCTGCTGCAAGAGCTCAATACCGACATAGACCCTGACGCCAAGATCCAGAATCTCAGCGTGGCACAGAAGCAGATGGTAGAGATCGCCAAGGCCATTGCTGCTGATGCCCGTCTTTTGATCATGGACGAACCCACCACGGTCTTAACAAAACACGAGATTGACATCTTGTTCCACCTAATGCAGCGGTTGAAAGCAAGGGGGGTCACCATAATCTACATATCCCATAAACTGCGGGAGGTCAAGCAGATCTGTGACCGAGTAATGGTTCTGCGGGACGGGGAATTTATCAGCCTTGATCCCACAGAATCCATCGATGAGCAGGAAATGGCCCGCCGCATGGTGGGCAGAGACCTCAACCAGATCTTCCCACCCAAGACATCTCCCCAGGCGACTTCGGTTCTGGAAGTGAAGCAGCTTTCTGTCACTGGTGTTCTGCATGATATCAGCTTTGACCTTCGCCAAGGCGAAATCTTGGGTTTCTCCGGTCTGACTGGTGCTGGGCGGACAGAACTGGCCGAAGCCTTAATCGGTATTCGGCCAGTTAGATCCGGCAGTATTATCATCAAAGGCCAGGAGCAAGCCATTTCATCACCCATGGAGGCAGTACGCCAGGGAATTGCCTACCTTTCTGAAGACCGACAAGGAACTGGGGTCTTGACCAATTTTCACGTGGCTGGCAATATCACCCTGGTGTCCCTAGAAAAATACTGCAGACCCCTCATTGATTACAAAGAGGAGACAGCCCGTACTGAATCATATATCAAAACCTTCAACATTCGCACTCCATCGGTGAAGACACCTTTGGAATACCTAAGTGGAGGCAATCAGCAGAAAGTGTCTCTGGCCAAGAGTCTGGATCCTCGTCCTGAGATTTTCATCATCGACGAGCCCACCCGGGGCATCGATGTCAACGCCAAGAAAGAAATCTATCACTTCATTCATGACCTAGTGAGATCCGGTATTTCTTGTATACTGATCTCATCGGAAATGGAAGAGATTCTCGGGCTCTGTAACAGAGTGGTTGTAATGCGGGAAGGACGCGTTACCGGCATTTTGGAGGAAGATCAGATGAACGAAGCGGAAATCATGTTCTACGCAACAGGCTTGAAAGAGGGTGCTTAATTATGCGATTGGCGACATTAAAACCCAAGATAGATTTGGAAAGACATGGCCCCCTGGTTGCATTAGCCATTCTGTTTGTCCTGTCATCAGTAGCTAGCCCGTATTTCCTCCAGACGCGCAACATCCTCAACATTCTGCGCCAAGTTTCGTATACCGGTATTATCGGCCTCGGTATGACTTTTGTGATCATATCTGGTGGCATCGATCTGTCAGTAGGTTCTATGACCGCCCTAGTCGGTGGGCTAGTGATCATGGCCCTCAACTACTTCGGTGGTGGCTTCGCAGCCATTATCCTGGCTATCGTCATCGGGATCCTTCTGGGCATGCTGCTGGGAGCAGTCAACGGTTTCATAATAACTACAGGCAAAGTTGCACCCTTCATCGTTACCCTGGGCACCATGGCCATTTACCGTTCATTCACCCTGTATATAAGTAATGCCGGAGAGTTTCGCTCCACCAGCAGCCTTTACCCACAGTTGGGTATGGGATATTTCCTCGGGATCCCCATCCCAGTCTGGATATTCCTGGGTATGGCCGCTCTCTTTGGTATCATCCTAAACCATACTCGTTACGGGCGTTACATCTGTGCCGTGGGCTCCAATGAGCGAGTGGCCAAGTATTCTGCCATCGATATCGATAGAGTACGACTGATTGCCTACGTAATAGTAGGTCTTACTGTAGCCGTTTCTGCTATTCTCATGTCTTCCCGACTCAATTCAGTGAGTTCATCCAACGCAGGTGTAAACTATGAGCTAGACGCCATCGCGGCAGTAATCATTGGGGGCACAGCCATGTCCGGGGGGGCCGGCACCATGTCGGGAACCGTCATCGGAGCCATAACCCTGGGCATCATCAATAACATGCTGAATATGCTGGGTGTTTCTCCCTACCTTCAAGGCACAGTCAAAGGGCTGGTGATCATCGGTGCTGTCTTGATCCAGCGCAAGAAGGGTTAGGACCCAGCCTTTGAAAACAAAGGAGGTGGCTATATAGACTAGGGATTAGACAAATTGACCAAGTAGGGAAACTCTTACGGTCAACCTAGGTCCGAATCGAGCTCAGTAAAACATAGGAGGGTTTGGAACATGAAACGATCTGCTTTAGTTATCGCCATGGCAGTGATCATCCCTACGATTCTCTCTCTACCCATCTTAGCTGCCGAGCCATTGCGTATCGGAGTTGCCATCCCCACTGCTGACCACGGCTGGACAGGAGGCATCGTATGGTGGGCAAGACAGGCCATTGATGATTGGAACGCCAAAGACCCAGATCTGGATTTCTTCTTGGTCACTGCTGATTCTGCTTCCCAGCAGGTTGACCAAATTGAGGATCTGATGGTCAAAGGTATCGACGCACTAGTCGTACTGGCCCACGATTCAGCTCCCCTCACCCCAGTCGTGGAGAAGGCATATAGAGAAGGCATATTCATTGTCTCTGTAGATCGGGGCCTTACGAAACCCGTCGAGAACGTTTATGTTGCAGGGGACAACCCGGGTCTGGGGCGAGTCGCGGCAGAGTGGATAGCCAAAGAACTCGGTGGCAAGGGTAAAGTTGTGGTCCTAGAAGGCATCCCCTGTGTCATCAACAGTGAACGTGTGGATGCCTTCAACGCCGTGATGAAGGAATATCCCGGAATCGAGATCCTCGATTCCCAACCGGCGCACTGGTCAACCCAGAAAGGCCTAGAGATCATGGAGAACTATCTCCAGAAATACAAGGAGATCGATGCTGTCTGGGCTCAAGATGATGACGTGCTCAAGGGAGTTCTCCAGGCGTATAAGGAATCCGGCCGCAAGGAAATCCAGCTCCTCCTGGGTGGAGCTGGCTCTAAAGATATAGTCAAAATGATCATGGACGGTGATACACTAGTTCGAGCAGATGTCACCTATCCACCTTCCATGATTGCCACCGGCATCAGCACTGCTGTCATGTCCCTAAGAGGCGAGAAACTCAATGGCTTCTATCAGAACCAGATTCCCTCCAAGATCATCTTGGCAGCGGAGCTCATCACTGAAGACAATGCCGCTGACTACTATGTACCAGAATCAATATTCTAGATATTAGCGTTTGCCCCGAGGGCCGCCTCTAAGGGGTGGCCCTCTCTTGCGTTCTACGGAGTCTGCGCTGTTTCAGCAGAGGCCTTCCCGTCATCACTTAGTCCATATGCACTTGGCAACATTTCTTGTACTTGAGCCCACTACCACACGGGCAACGATCATTGCGGCCTATGCTCTGCCACAACGCATCTAATCGCTCCTTGGCTTTCTCAGCCATGAGCAGGGGAGGCGCCTGCTGCCTGAACAATGTGGCGAAATCCTCCATGAAAGGGGCTATATAAGTGAAAAACCGCTTGTAACCGTCGCAAAGATAATTCAGACCTTCCTCACCTTGCGGAGTTGCCATGAAACGGTCTTTAGGACATCCACCATTGCACATGAATCGCACTTCACATTCACGGCAGTATGCCGGTAGTGTATCCCGCTTATCCAAACCAAATTCCCTCTGCTTAGGTGACTCCACCAGTTCATGTAGGGACTGCGTTCGGAGATTCCCCAGCCTGTGTCCGGGGAACACAAAGTGATCGCAAGCATATAGATCCCCATTATGCTCAAGAATCATGGCCCGGCCACAGGTCTCGGTAAAGATGCATAGGTGAGCACCATATCCAACCCAAACCGATAGGCATTCTTCAAACAATTGTACGAAGGCTTGCCCCAGATCATTGGCTGCCCAATAATTGAAAATGGAGGTAAGAAAGCGGCCATAGTCCAGCCCGTGTACTGTTCTTCCAGTCACTTGGCCATGGCCCAAATGCTCAACCAGCGGGATGAATTGAATATGTTCCACACCTAGACCCCGGAAGAACTCGTATACTCTAAGTGGATAGTGGACATTGACATTATTGACAACACAGAGGATATTGTAATCCACACCCTTGGTCTGTAATAGATGAAGACCTCTTAACACAGCCTCCGCTGTGGGACCACCTTGCTTGGTGTGTCGGTAGGTATCATGCAGCTCCGGTGGCCCATCCAGACTAATCCCCACCAAAAACCCGTTTTCTCTGAGGAAATCACACCAGTCTTCCGTAAGCAAGGTGCCATTAGTCTGCAAGGCGTTCTCCACTCGCCAGCCCGCAGGTAAATAGCGGTTCTGCAGGTCAACGACTTTTTGGAAGAAATCCAAACCCATCAAGGTCGGCTCCCCACCTTGCCAAGCAAAAGGTACCACCGGCCCCGGTTGACAATCAAGATACTGGCGGATGTATTCCTCCAATGCCACATCATCCATGCGAAACTGCCTAGTTTCTGGATAGAGGCTGTCTTTGCTTAGGTAGAAGCAGTATTGGCAGGCCAGATTACATGCAGGCCCGGCTGGTTTGACCATAACATGAAAAGGTATAGCGCTGCGGGCCATCAATCTCCCCTCCATCTCAAGGACCACGCTGCAACCATTATCTCAAGAGAAATACCGCCAAGAAAGCACAGATCACGGTGATAGTGAGGCTATTCCACTTCCAGGTAGCCAAGGCAGCGACCAACCCACCTACTATGCCTACCCAAGGTCGCTGGGGATCCACCGTCAATATCCCAGGGAGGATCAATGCCCCCAGAGCTGCGTAAGGCACCAACTTGAGCCATCTATCCAGCCATATAGGCAAGGGGCGGTCAGTAGATAGTAGCAGAGGCAGCATCCGGGGTAAGTAAGTTCCCAACACCATTCCTAGCAGAACTAAGGCATATATCTCGGATCTCAAAGCTCATCGACTCCCTCACCCCATAGCCAAACCCCCAAAGCGGCTATCAAGGTCGTTGCAAGCACCATAGCCCAGCCAAAGGGCAATATCTGGCTAAGTAGCCAGCAGACGGCCCCACTGGCCACTGCCACCACGCCTATTGCTAGCGATTTGACTACAGAAGGCACCAGCAATGCTATGAACATGGCATAGAGCACGATTCCCATCCCAGCGGTGAGTCTAGCAGGTAACACGCCGGCAAACACAACACCGGCCCCGGTGCCAGCGATCCAGCCCAAATAGGATACGAGGTTGATCCCCAAGACGAAGCTGCTAGGCAAGATATCTTTGTCTTGCTCCCCTTGAGCCCACAGCGCGCCCTCAGCCACCTCCTGGGGATTGGCAAAATAGTTCATTATAAAGGTTTCGTCAGTAACACCAAATCCGATGGCAGCCGCCTGCCAACAATTGAGACGCAGCCGTCTGGAAAGACTGGCTGACATCACCAAATATCTTAAGTTGATAACCAAATTGGCAATGATGATACTAATAGGTGCCGCACCACTCCCCACAAGGTTAACACCCATGAATTGTCCTGCGCCGGAAAAGACAAACATGGACATGAGCAAAGTCTGCCTCCCCGTCAAGCCTGCCGCCAAAGCTACCACCCCAAAGGCAACTGCTGTGGGAAAATACCCAAGAGCAATAGGCAAGCCCGTACGCAGACCCCGATAGAAATACCCCATATGCTGTTCCCGCGGCTGCCTAAAGCCCCGTCGTAGAGAATTCAGTTTCGACATTTGGCAACTCCTACGTTGTTAGTGATCACCTCTTTTTCTATACGATAAAGCGGGCAGAATACCTGCCTGCCCGCTAATCTAAGGTGTCCACACGCAAATCGACTATTCCAGCCAACCCTGCATCTTGGCGATAATGACACCCTCGTATTGCTCCACTTGTCCGGCATCGCAAAGTGCACTCAGTTGGGGATCTATGGGCAAAGCTCCCAAGAAAGGAATACCCATATCTTCTGCCATGCCCGCTCCTCGACTTGGCCCAAACATCTCCAAACGTTCCTGACAATGGGGACAGGTAGCATAGCACATGTTTTCCACCAGCCCTATAATGGGCACTTCCATTTTGTCTGCCATCTTGATGGCTTTCCTTACCACCATGTTAGCCAACTCCTGGGGTGAAGTGACAATGACGAGGCCATCTAGAGGCAATGTCTGCATGACAGTCAAGGGTGAATCACCGGTACCCGGTGGCAGGTCAATTAGAAGATAATCCAAGTCGCCCCAGATCACATCGGTCCAAAACTGCTTTACAGCTCCGGCAATAAGAGGCCCCCGCCAAATAACAGGGTCATCTTCACTATCCAGCAGCAAATTAAGGGACATGATCTCTATTCCCCCACCACTTTTTGGTGGAAACATGCCCACATCTGTTATCTCCGGTCGTTGGGTAACTCCGAACATTCGCGGAATGCTTGGCCCGGTAATATCAGCATCGAGAACACCTACACTCAAGCCCTTTCGCTTCAAGGCTGTCGCCAGGAGTGCAGTCACTGACGACTTGCCCACCCCTCCCTTGCCACTCATCACCGCCACCACGTGGGCGATGTTACTTAGCTCATGGGGCAGCACTTTGCTGATCCCTTGCTGCCCATGTCCGCCTTGGCTTTCCACTATAGGACCTCCCTATACAACAATGTCAAAACACAATATGCTCTTGCTCCAATATAACGCCCCTTATGGGCATATGTCAATAATTTCTCCCGGTTATTTCACCTATCCTCGCTGTAGTCATAATCAACAAGTAGTGTTTACCACCTCTTAACACTAGCTCCGCATTGGATCTGCCCCTTCTGGCAGGGAGAACGCGTGCAGGTGGCGAATAATCATCAATTAAACCCGTTTGGGGGAGGAGATGCTAATGTGGGCAGATACCTAGTCCGCCGATTGTTGGCAATGATTCCGTTGCTTTTGGGAATTTCCTTTATTGTGTTCTCTTTGCTGAATATACTGCCAGGTGATCCTGTCAGTATCATGCTGAGCTCCAATCCCCACATCACCCCTGATGCGGAAACCATCGCCCAAATGAGAGCCCAATACGGACTGGACAAACCGCTGCTGACCCAGTATTTCATTTTCCTGGGCAATCTTTTCAAGGGAGATTTGGGTACCTCCATGTATACCCAGCAGCCCGTCTTGACAGCTATTTGGGAGCGCATGCCAGCAACAGCAGAGCTGGCCTTGGCAGCACTCACTATTAGTGTAGTGATCGCCATACCAGTCGGCGTGATTTCTGCTGTACGCCAGTACTCCTGGATAGATCACCTATGCTTAATCGGTACTCTCATCGGAGTATCTATGCCCAGTTTCTGGCTGGGTTTGCTGTTGATGCTGACTTTCTCACTGGAATTGCGTTGGCTGCCACTTTCGGGGATGGGATATTTATATAATGGCATAGGAGATGTAATCCGCCACCTCATTATGCCAGCTTTTACCTTGGGGTTCGGTATGGCAGCTTTACTGGCTAGGGTCACCCGCTCAAGTATGCTAGAGGTTCTAGGACAGGACTATATCCGGACTGCCAGAGCCAAGGGATTGCACGAAAAGGTGGTTATTTACCGCCACGCCCTGCGCAATGGCTTTATCCCCATACTGACCGTTTTGGGCGTACAGTTCGGGTACCTTTTGGGTGGTTCGGTTATCGTCGAGACAATTTTCAGTTGGCCTGGGATAGGTCGTCTGGCAGTGAATTCCATCATGAATCGGGATCTGCCTATCGTACAGGGAACAGTCCTAGTGTTTACCCTGATCTTCATTCTGGTAAATCTGGCTGTAGATATTCTGTACGCCGCCGTTGACCCCCGGATCCAATATGACTAGCGAGAGGTGCTAAAATGGGTCAAACAGAGACTATAGAATCAGATGAGCGCGGCATCGGCCCCAATCGAGCTTGGCAACAGTTCCGGCGCAATCGCTTGGCCACTATTGGACTGATTATTATTGTGTTAATGTGGGGAACCACATTGTTAGCCGGATATGTAACTGCCCATGATCCATATGAAATGGACTTAGAGAATCCCTTCCTGCCTGTGGGCAGTCCTGGGCACTGGCTAGGCACAGACAATTTTGGTCGTGACGTTTTTAGTCGCATCGTTTGGGGTGGTAGGGCTTCACTATCAGTGGGTATCGTAGTAGTTGGCATTTCCGCCACCATGGGATTAATCATGGGAGTCATCTCCGGATACTATGGAGGCTGGGTGGATGTGCTGGTCATGCGGATCACGGATCTCTTCTTTGCCTTCCCCTTTTTCATATTGGCTATAGGTGTCATCGCAGTATTGGGTCCTAGCCTGCAAAATGTCATGATAGTCCTGGGTCTAGTTACGTGGCCGGAATATGCCCGCATGGTTCGGGCGAAGACCCTAGCATTGAAATCAGAACCCTTTGTGGAAAGCGCTCGGGCCGCCGGTGCCAAGGATCTTCGGATTATGTTTTACCATGTGCTGCCCAACTGCTTAGGGCCAGTTATCGTCATGGCTACTTTGGGAATGGCCAACGCCATTCTGGCCGCCTCGGGTTTGAGCTTTCTGGGGATGGGTGTCCAGCCCCCGGAGCCGGAGTGGGGCTCCATGCTAAACGAAGCGCGCATCTATATGCGGACAGCTCCCCATCTCATCGTTGTACCCGGTCTGGTCATCATGTTAGCTGTTCTGGGGCTGAATTTTCTCGGTGATGGCCTCCGTGATGCCCTAGATCCCAAGATGCCTACTGCCGGGCATTAATATCGATCCAATAGTTTTTGTATATAGCAAAACCCAAGAACAAGGAGGATGATAGCAAATGCAAACCAACCGATTGACTGTAACACTATTGATGGCCGTCTTGATGGTGTCTCTTGGTGTCGGCATAGTGGCAGCCGCCCCCCAAGAAGGAGGCATCTTGAACATCGCCATCAAGAGCGTGGGTACACTTGATCCCCACCTCACTTCCAGCGACTTTGATTTTGCTGTACTGAGCCAGATCTTTAACACTCTGGTTAGAACTGGTAAAGACAGCACCCCCATTCCCGATCTGGCAGAAGCATGGGAAAACCCTGATGATACCACCTGGATTTTCCACATACGGCCAGGAGTCTACTGGCACGATGGTAACTCCGTATTTCCCAAAGGCAAAAGTCGTCAGGTAACCGCCAGTGATGTCAAATACTCACTGGAGAGAGTACTAGATCCCGAGACTAAATCGCCCTCTGCCGGTGGCCTGATGAATATCACCACCATTGAGGTCATCGATGACCTCACCATCAAACTAGTGACCGGGAGTCCAGATCCGTTCCTCTTGGATGCCATTCGCTTGGCAGGAATCGCCATAGTACCCAAAGAAGCTGTGGAAAAGCTTGGTGCTAGCGGTTTTGCTCGGCAACCCGTCGGCTCTGGCCCCTTCAAATTAGTTCGCTTCGTACCTGATGATCAAGTAGCACTGCACCGCAATGAAGACTATTGGAAGAAACCTTTGCTCCTCGGTGTTACATTTAAGATTATCCCCGACGACATCGTTGCCGTCATGGCCCTAGAAGCTGGAGATGTCCATGTCTCATTATCAGTGCCCCCCAGTGAGGTCGACAGATTGCGAAATGACAAGCGCATCCACCTGTATCGCAGTGCTCAAGGCTGGTATAGGGGCCTGGGATTCAATGTTGAGACTGCGCCATTCAATGAACTGAATGTTAGAAAAGCACTCGCTATAGCTACAGACATCGACAGTGCAGTTAAGAACGTGTTTGGCGAAAATGCCATCCGCGCCTATGGACAGGTTGGCCCGGCCTTGCTAGGCTATGACCCTAGTCTAGAAGAATTGTGGCCATATGACCCTGATGGGGCCTTGGAACTGCTCGAAGAAGCAGGCTTCACCCCGGGAACCGATGGTATGCTGCAACGAGATGGTAAGAAACTGACTGTAGACATCAAAACAATGAATGAACCCGCTCGGAGCAAAATGGTTACAATCATGGTGACACAATTGCGGAAACTTGGGATCGACGCTAAGATATCCACCCAGGAAGTGGGAACTTGGGTAGCAGATCTACAGAGTGGTAACACAGGACTGTTTATGGACTTCGCCTATAGCGGTCCAACAGGTCTACACGCCATGTTCCACTCAGAGAATGCTGGGATCAGTAATGCCCACTTCTACAAGAATCCTGAGGTTGATGCCATGCTTGATCAGGGCAGCGTCACCATTGACCCAGAAGCAAGGGCAACCATCTGGAGGAAGGCTCAGCGCCAAATTATGGAGGATGTACCACTGATTCCCCTCTACTTCGAGTTTGGCTATACTGCCGGTGACGCCAGGATGAACGACTTCGTACCCCAAGAATGGAATCTGAACTTAGTCAGCGAGGAGAACAATGTCTGGCTAAGCCGCTGACCATGTCCTTAAGCCCCCTGGCAGGAGGCTATCACACGGGGGAAAGCACTCAACTGCTTTTCCCCCGTTTTCTATTCATACCCAGTTGACTCTATGAAGGGAAGTGCCTAGCAATGTTTGACTGGAAACAACTTGAAGCCAAAATCCCTGATTACCAGGCATTTTGGACTGTCGACGAGTTAACGCAAAGCTCCAAGGCGCTGATCCAGCGATACCCTGATGTAGTGGAACAGACTGTGATCGGCCATAGCCGCAATGGAGAACCTATCTACTGCCTAAAAATCGGGAAAGGACGCAAACGAGCCGTCTGGTTTGGATGCCCCCATCCCAATGAGCCCATTGGGACCTTGACCGTGGATTTTCTAGCTGAGACGCTGGCGACAGATGCCGATTTGAGAGAAGAGCTGGACTGCACTTTCTATCTAGTCAAGTGCATCGATCCTGATGGCACCCGACTCAACGAAGGATGGTTCAAGGGCCCCTTCAACCTATATACCTATGCTAAGAACTTCTATCGCCCAGCCGGCAAAGATCAAGTGGAATGGACTTTCCCCATTCAGTACAAGACCCTTGATTTCAACTCCCCTTTACCAGAAACACAAGCATTGATGCAGCTCATCGATATGGCTCGGCCCCATTTCCTCTACTCACTGCATAACGCCGGTTTTGGTGGTGCCTATTTTTATGTCAATAAACCTATTCCCGCGCTATACCCCGACCTGCACCGTGCAATAGAGGATCTAGGAATTCCCCTCAGTCAAGGCGAACCAGAAGTCCCCTGGGCAAAGACTTACGCCAAGGCCATTTACGAGCTGACTCGCTCCACTGATGCCTACGATTATTTTGCAGAATACATGGAAGGTGACCCGGCGGCTGGGGTAATGGCTGGCGCCTCCAGCGCCGAATACGCGGCCAAGTATGATACCCTAGCGCTGGTATCGGAGCTACCCTATTTTTACCATCCGTCCATAGATGATACCACAATCACAGATGTGCCCCGCTCCCTAGCACTCGCAAAGTCTGTTGGGCTGCAAAAGGAGATGTATGAATTTCTTGCTCCTCGGTTTGCTCGACTAGGAGATGTTGAGTCAGCGCCCTTCGGTGCCGCTCTCCGCGACTATGTCAACAAGACTCCCCACCGACTCCAAGCCCAGGAAGCCTGGATCCAAAGCCAGAAGGAAAATGACCGACCGGCTACTGCTGCGGAGGTATTCGACAATTTGGTCGTGACACGTTTCTATGGCATGTTGCAGTATGGCATGTTGGCCCGGCTTGGCCGCTGGTGTGCCGAGCAGTCTGCCACCAGCCTTCAGGAACACTTGCAGCTGGCAAAGGAAGTAGATGATGCACTGCAGCAGATCGCGGGCGAGTTGGAGGAAAAACATCGGTATCAGGTTATTCCCATAAAGAAGCTAGTCGCGGCTCAACTGGCCAGCGGTCTCTATAGTCTAGCCCAACTGTAAGGAAGTCCTGTAATTGCCCATGCGGTCAAGCTGCAACGGTGGGAATTCCCACCGTTTTCTGCCAACTGGGAATTTCGCTTGGAGAGAAGGCAACCACCCTGCCTATGGCGAAATGCTGACAAGGTTAATTAGCAGAGACACAATCCCCGTTGCCGAAAGGAAGAGTAGAATATGAATTTGCGCAACCGTGATACCCGTTGGGGGCTTGCCATCCCACTGACTCCGGCATTGGGGTTAATCTACTATGGCATTTTGCTTACTAAGTTTAGAGAGATCGCTAAAGGTATCAGATCTGACCGTGCTACCCATGTGGCCATAGTTGGCTTGCTGATCACCGGCAGCATTAGTGCTCTGTTAGCCCCGAACAAAGCCGAGGCCCTCATAAACATGCCCATTCCCATAGTGTTCATTCTGGTTTGCGCCATGGGCAGGTGGGGTATTATCCACCCCCGTGACTTTCTCAAAGCAGTGGTGCTTGGCTGTGGCTGCCTGGGCCTAGTTGTAATCGTTAGCCACCTCCTGCGACTCAACATCTGGTATGGGTCAATACCCATACTGGCTCGCTTCCATGGACGAGGCAATGTGTTGGGCATGGCTGATAATGGCTTAGCTGCAATGATGGAGGCGGGTGTAGCGGGAGGCCTGGGTTTTTTCCTCTACCAATCCCGTCACCGCTGGGTATACCTGCTGGCTAGCCTAGCCTCTCTCCTGGGTGTTTTTGCCACCTATTCCCGAGGCTCTATGGTGGGTACATTGGCAGCCCTTGTACTGGTTATCGCCATGAATAACGAATTGATCAAAAAGCACTGGAAAGTGATTCTCGCCCTTAGTCTGCTGGTTATGCTTGTTATTTCTCAGTCACCTAGTCTGTCCAGGAGGATTTCATCTATTGCCAATCTAAGTACCGACTCCAGCAACAAAGGGCGGCTCCAGATCTGGGAGGTCACTTGTAATATGATCAAGGACCATCCCATCTTCGGCATTGGCCCAGGCCAATATGGAGATATATATGAGACCTATCGCCCAGATGGGTATCTCAAGGCCCGCAGTCCCCACAATATGTACCTGTTTGTAATGGCTGGATGGGGTCTAGCCGGGTTTGTGCTCTTTTTCGGATGGATGGCCATGACCGTGATATATCCCTTACTACGAGACAATACTCCTTACCGTCGTATCGCCTTTGCCATGATGGCTTCCTTCTGGATACACGTATTGTTCAACGATCTATATATTGCCCACGTGCCCTTGATTATGGGCTGTATAGCACATCCGGATTTGAGTACCTCATCCATTGATACAGATACTCCTGTCCGATAGTGACGCTCTTCAGATAATATACACAAAAGGCTGGGGGATGGTTTATCGGCACCCCAGCCTTTCCACATAAACCCACAGCCTGTGCTCTAGCTACCTGACGATCTCTACCCACATTCGACCGGTAAAGGTCTGGCCTCCCTGCAAGACAATCAAGCCGGTATCCTCCGGTGGCAAATCCAAATTCGGTGCGTTGGTGACCCAAGTATATGGCTCTAGGCACACAAAGGGATCCTGCGGACTCTTGCCAGTCCAGACTACCCAATGCTTGAACTCGGGGCTGGCACCATATTGGACAGTAACGCCGGCACCGTTATCCCTGAATTCAGCTACAGAAGCTCCCTGGGATAGCTCCAAATCGGTATAGACATCATCTAGCATCACTGAGGACAATGATACTGGCTGCCGCAGGTCCCGCTGGCCCGATACTGGCAACCGCCGACCCGTGGGTAGGGCATTGGTTAATTCCCAGACTTTGCTTGCTGGCACCCTCACAGTACACTCAGCCTTAGAACTCGCAGCAGATAGGGGCGCATTGAAATAGGGATGAAAACCAATGCCCAATGGCATTGGCTCAGATCCGAAATTCTCCGCTTCCACTGTGAAATCCATCCTGGAGTCCTTAAGTGCAAATGTCATCCTCAGCTCAAAGGAATGTGGATAGGATTTCCGGATGCTTGGATGGGCATCAGATCTGATGGCCGTTGTCACCGATGCAGCCTGGCTGGTGTCTGTGGCTACGACCCGCCAAGGCAGATTGTGCACTAGGCCATGAATGTGGTTAGTACCCGCTTCGTTGATATCAAAGACATAATCCCGGCCATTAAAAGTGAATCTACCTCCTGCGATGCGGTTAGGTGGCATAAGCACAGGAAAACCCCACCCTACCGATTTCTCCTCAAGATCCTTAATGCTATCAGGAGTTCGGAGGATGTTCAGCTCCTCCCGGCAAGATTTTAGGCTCACCAGATTACTGCCCCACCCTGTGGCTAAGGTGCCCTCCCACCCGCTTTCAGTGTCTCTTAGCTTAAGAGCCTCAAGCCCATGAAACGTACAGCTGTCTATGCAGAATCTAGACATACAATCCCCTCCCCGTTGTTACTCCAAAACATAGGTTCTACCTAGTGAACCCATATCCCTTTCAGGACGTGTTGACTCCTTGTCTGGCCGACAATCCGCTCAAAGCAGGATACCCACAATCTAGCGTGAACTAGTAACACATGCGCGTACAATAACATAGGTGAGGTGTGTTGCATGATTAAGGTCGCTCTGGTTGGCTGTGGGGGCATTGGGAATAACCATGCCAAGCAGCTTATGCAGATCCCCGGTGCAAAGATCGTAGCAGCAGTAGACATTATCCCTGAACGGGCAAAGAGACTGGCGGAGCTAGTGGACTGTCAGGCCTTTACAGACTACCACCATGCTCTCCATCTAGTAGATGCTGTATGGGTCTGCACTCCCCCCGACAGTCATCGGGAAATAACTGTCACTGCCCTAAACGCCGACAAACATGTGTTTTGTGAGAAACCCATGGCCCTTTCATTGGAAGACGCTGATGCAATGATCGAGGCTGCGAAAGCAAATGGCAAACTCCTGGGTATTGGCTATTGCCTGAGGTTCTCACCTTGGGCCCAGATGTGCAAAGAAATTGTCCAACGAGGGGAACTCGGGGAGATTACCATGGCTTGGATCGCACGGATGAGCCCCATCCCAGGCGCTCCCTGGCTGGGCGATCAAGCTGCCAGCGGCGGAATGCTCACAGAACAGACTACCCACAATCTGGACTGGTTGCGGTTTGTGGTGGGAGACGTAACAGAAGCCACAGGCCTTGCCAAGACAGCACTACCCAAAGTGACCATTAAGGATAACGTTGTAGGGGTGTTGAGATTCTCCCAAGGTGGTATCGGCCAGATCATGGCCTCATGGTCATCGGCAACCAGCTGGCTGGATTCTGGGCTCCTCGGTACCAAAGGCGTACTCCGCACGGGCCAAGGCGGCGCCATCACTGTATACCCCCATGGTGGTGAGCCAAAAATCTACGAGCCGGAAAATCCGAATATGTACCTAGAAGAGGACAGGATATTCATCGAATCCATCGCCAGTAGCTCCAATTATCCACTGGATCCAGAAGAGGCTAAGAAGAGTCTCGCTGTCAGCCTTGCTATCCTCAAGTCTGCAGAAATAGGCAAACCCGTAACCATCTAGCGTGTTTCCAACTCACGCGGGAGACTCCTGGTGAGATTAACCGAGCCCTGGGTCTCCCGCAGTCTACTAATCTTCTACAATCTCGAAGCCATATTCGTAATTGGCGTTGAGTGAGTGTAGCACTGAGCAATACTTCTCTGTGGAAAGCTGTACAGCCCGGGCAACTCGTTCCTCGGTCAAGCCCTTGCCACTCACTATATAGCGCAATTGGATTTGGGTAAAGCGCCGGGGATGCTCGTCGGCTCTATCTCCTGAAACCTCTACTTTTACACCGTCAACGGGCTGCTGCATCTTCTGCAGTATACTTACAATATCTATGCCTGTGCATCCCCCGACAGCTGCCAGCAGTAGTTCCGTTGGTCGAGCGCCTAGATCGGCACCCCCGCTATCTGCCGATGCATCCATGGTCAGTGTGTGACCTGAGCCTGTTTCTGCTCTAAACTCCATGCCTTCTACCCAATTTACCTCTACCCGCATGCGTTAACCTCCTCAAGATGCTAAACAAACTCCCTAATTCTGCTTCCCATACTCCCCTGCTGATGTACATCTAAAATGTGTATTTCTTGATCGCCTGCATTAGCTCATCAATGGATGCATCACCTTGATCATGCTTAATGGCATCGGTAACACATCCCCGCACATGTCCTTCTAGCATGATTTGCCCTACACTATTTAGAGCAGAGCGCACAGCTGATATCTGGTTAAGCACATCAATACAATACTGATCTTCTTCCACCATCCTGCTTATGCCCCTCACCTGGCCCTCAATGCGGCTTAGCCGTGAGAGCAGGTTCTTTTTCCGGCGAGGATTGGAATGCGGCATATATGCAACCCCTTTCGCCCTACACTGTAGGCCTATACCAATGATACCATACCCGCCCACAGTATATATCAAACCAACCCCAATTACTACTCTGTCAGCAAGGGGAATTCCGTCACCCTCAGGTTAGTGCAACCATAGGGAATTAGAGTTAATCTTTCTAACCTCTCCTTAGAACGGGTTGGGCTCTGGGGAATAGTCCCCGCCCAGTTGCCTTCTAACTTCCATTCTGGGATCAACCGCCCCACCACCTTAAGCTCAATGGGGGCTCCTTCCGGTGAAAAAGGCATCTGACCCACGGGCTTCTTAGTAATCTTCATGGACCGGCTAGGGTTATCAGTATCAACGACCAACCCATGATTCCAGAGTGTCGTTGGATAGACCTCCCAATCGGCGTGGGGTTGTACACCCCCGATATGCTTCCAACTCTCTCCAATTTTGAGTGAATAGACCAAGGGACCCCTGATAATAGCCACCGAGCCTTGATAGCGGCGCTCCGCTTCGATCTCCATAGGGAGCACAAGCTCCAGTCGATCACCGGGGCGCCATTCCCGAGTCAATGTATAAAAGGATTGGCATGCCAGGGATTGTGTCTCCCCATCGGGTAGGACCAGCACAGCACCCTGAGCCCAACCCGGTATCCTGAGGCTGAGGGGAAACGTCACTGCACGGGCAGTCTGAATGGTAAACACAACCGTCTCATCAAAGGGATAATCGGTCTCTTCCACGATGCTGACTTCCTGACCATTTTCCCCCACCTGAGCAGTAACTTGGGAGGGTCAGTAAGCCACGGCTACTAACCCATTGTTGGGTGTACTCATCCAGAGGCTACTGACGAATTTGGGCCACCCTTGGTGCATGTTGGCAGTGCAACACCCGAAATTGGGCTCTAGGCCAAAAATGTTGGCATCGGGGGAGTTGCTCCATTCCCGCTCCGCGATATTACACATGACTTGGTTAACCTGTTGGTCATACTGGTGAGCCCACATATCTGGGGTGAAAGTGGCTGGCAAGGCATTAAAAGTAATCCTCTCCAGTCGATCGGCTAAAACAGGATCACCTAGAATCGAGATCAAGTGCTCCAGTGAGAACATGTACTCAACTACCGCACAGAGCTCTGTTCCCTGAGAGGGGTTCTTGCCAGAAAAATGCTCGTCACCTGTAAAAACTCCAGTCACCTGCCCATGGAATCTGTCGAGATTATCCAGCGCTCTGTAAATAGCCCTCCGGTCAGTATCCCTGCCGGATTGGCGATACCACACACCAGGAGTCTTGATTCCCATGGCATTATTCACTACATGGTTCTCCAATTTAATGGTGGTTTGCTTCTGTTGATAGCGAAAGTTGGTAAAATGATCCTGCCAGTCATAACCCTGCTGCCGAACTTGCTCCCCCAACTCTAGCAACCAATCTTCATTGGTCCGCTCATACAGCCAGTGTAAGCTGATGATAAAATCGCCCCACCTAAACTTGGCCCATGAATCTAATGGCCGCTCCGCCAAATGCCTTCCCATATAGCGACAAAAACTGAGCATCACCGGTATGACCCGCTCATCGCCGGTGGCTTCATGATACTGGGTGAGCACCTTGAAGACAATGAAAACCGGCCAAGGGTCATATTCGGGATAGGTGCGAGCCCCCAGCACACCCTGCACGGGGCCAATCCACCCATTCTCCTGCTGTGCATTCAAGAACGCTTCCACCCATTGCTGGGCCTTGGTCTTCAATCTCTCATCATCCAACAGATAAGCTAGGGGCACCAATCCATCGGCATAGTAAGGGCCTCGTTCCCAGCCTTCTTTGTCTCCCCCAAACCACTGATTGTCTGGGCCTAGATCATCCCAAAATTCCTCAATATGTCCAGACAGCCCATCTGCTTGAACCTGCAGTTGCTGTCTCAGCCACCCCATGGGTTTCACAGATCCCAGAGGTAGCATACCATATGTCTTTGTTCTCAATCGGGCACTCTTGCCTTCTAGCATTCTCCACCCTCCCACAAATAGACGCCTCACGCCATACTATCCTACTAATCCAAATCTGCCCGTATTCGTATCCTGCTTCAAACATGGCCACGATATTTTCCGGCGGGGCTCATCACCTGTATACCTGCTATTTTCAGCTATCAGTGCCTTTCTCCTTCCGAAAGATCAGCAAAAGCCGCAGGCTCCATGACCCACGGCTCTTGTTTTTCCGTCAAACTATCAGGCATTGCGAACCACTCCTTACTAGGCAGCAAAGACGTGACGACCGATGTGGTTGATCACTGGCCGACTGTAGATCCAGTGAGAAGTGGTGCGAGCTGGATTGTAGAAGTACAGTGCACCGCCGGTGGGATCCCATCCACTAGCTGCCAGCCTAGCCGCTTCTAGAGCGGTTGCGTCTGGTGTTAAGTTGATCTGACCGTCCCGCACGGTACAGAATGCCCCGGGCTCGTAAACTACGCTAGCCAAGGAGTTGGGGAAACGACTGTCCCCCACTCGGTTCAGCAGAACGGCACCAATGGCCACCTGACCCTGGAGGGATTCACCTCGACCCTCTGCGTGGATTACTTGAGCCAGCAACCAGATATCGCCCTGGGAAACGCGGGATGGAGCAGTACCTGAACTAGCTGTCTGGTTGGGAGTGGCATTGTGATTAGAGCTTGCCGAAGCAGCTGCTGTTTGAGGCTGCCGGGCCTGCCTAACTTGATTTTCGGGCATGGTCTCCGTAGGCAAAGCTCCTGTGTCAGCATCCTTATCGGTAAGGGCGGCTGTGGCCAGCTTATCACCATCGACTCCATTAGCAGTCTCCAGCGCGGGCATACCCGCCGCCGCTATGGCAATGATGATACTCGTCAGCCCAAGGCCAAGGGCCAAGGCCGAGCCCAACAGTTTAATATATCTATCTTCAAATAGCAGCATGGTACAACCCTCCTATGCTTGTAGTCGATAATCAAAGCGATGCTCCCAAGAGCACCGCCCGACTATTGTATTATATTGCGCGCTGTCTTGCAACTAGTAATACATGTCAGTCTTCTAGTCATAGCACTGCCACCAGCAACAGGGCAGACAGCAAACCCAAGGCGAATCCGTCACCCATCTGCATCTGGGTGCTATAGTAATATGTGCGGGGACCACTGCCATAGCCTCGGGTCTCCATGGCCACCGCCATATTTTCAGCCCTCGCCAGTGACGACAGCACCAAAGGTACAACAATCGGCCCATAGGCCCGCAATCTGGCCACAGGTCCCCTGCCACCCACTTCGAACCCCCGGGCACTTTGAGCTTGCCCGATGGTATCAATCTCTTCCAGGAGAATGGGGACAAAGCGTAGGGCAGACGTAAACATGAAAGCATAGTCGTAGGGTATTTTGAGATCCTCTACCAGTGTGGTCACAATGTCCCGAGGCTGAGTTGTACCAAGAAAGACAGGGAACACCCCAGCCACAAAGAGCATCCGCAATCCGGTAGCCAAGCCAGTATGCAGACCAATATCTGTCCAAGCTAGAAAGCCCGCAAGCTGTGGCCACAAAGGGGCACCTTCCCTAGTAAACAGCAACGAAAGCAAAAGCACTATTCCTGCAAAAAGTACCAAAAAACGATAGTAGCTCCAAGATGGCCTCAAAACCCGGGAGTATCCAGCCACAGCCAGCACGATGGCAACAGCCATAGCTAAGCCCCCTACACCTATCAACAGAGAAAGGGCTAGACTGCCCATTGACCAGATCAACTTGGTCAATGGGTGCATTCTGTGAATCAACGAATTTCCCGTCACATATCCCAAGCTCTTAGCCAACGGCCAGCGCCCCCTCCCGCTTAACTCCTACGGCCTGCACAAGTGCTTCTACTCCTAGGTAGGTAGCCCCATCCCATTCCTGACCTAATCTAGTTATTTGAGGTGGCAGAAGCTGAGCACGCTCTAGAATATGGGTTTCACTAAACAGGCGTCCAGGAGATCCATCAGCGATGATCTCCCCTTGGGCCATTACTACTACTCGCTCGGCATACTCGGCCACTAATTCCATGTCATGTGTAATGAATACGATGGCTGTACCTCGAGAACGCAGTTCCTTGGCAAGCTCCATAATCTGCCGAGCTTCATGATAATCCTGTCCGGTAGTGGGCTCATCCAATACGATAAGCCGGCAGCCCATGGCCATCACCGAAGCAACGGCAATGCGTTGGCGTGTCCCTCGGCTAAGGGCCATAGGATAGTCATCTGCATGATGGGTTAGTCCCACAGCCGCCATGGCCTCCTGTACCCTGCTCTCCACTTCCAGGTCAGCGAGATCTAGCTGACGAGGTCCAAAACTGATTTCCCCTCGGACACTATCATGGAAGATTTGATGATCAGGATTTTGAAACACATATCCAACTTCCCGAGCGATCCTACTCACAGGGGTATCTCTTATGGACACTCCATCCACCCTGATATCTCCTTTGGAAGGACGAAGCAGCCCACTAAAATGCTTGACCAAAGTAGTCTTGCCTGCACCATTCTCTCCAATAATCGCCACAAACTCACCAGATCGAATGGAGAGATCTACTCCCTTTAGGACAAGGCGATCTCCCCCATAGTCCTGGACTAATCCTGACACATCCAGCAATGCTTAACCCCCATTCACTTGGTACAGCGCCACGCTAGGCGTGGCCGGCCCTTTCAGAGAGCGCAACATCGCCACGCCCTCCTCTGTAGTCACAGGTACCGCGCCTAGCCACAACCTCTCTTCTACCAGTCGGCGACCGAGTCTACTGACTGCCGGGCTTTGCACTCCATACGGAGCTAGATCATCCTTGAGGACCCGATAAGTAGGTCCACTAGCCACTATCTCACCTCGAGATAACACCAGCAAGTCAGGGACATATTCAGCCATAACTTGCACTTTGTGATCGACAATCAAGATAGTAATGCCATGGTTTTGGTTAAGCACTTGCAGTGCCTGATAGACCTCATGGGTGCCTCCAGGGTCTAGCTCAGATGTGGGTTCATCCAAAACCAAGATCCTGGGCGCCATGGCCAAAGCAGCTGCAATAGCTAATCGCTGCTTCTGCCCTCCTGACAAGGTGCGGGTGTTCGTCTGCCGATGGGTCCCTAGACCTACCACAGAGAGCACTTTAATGAGCCGTTCTTCCATCTCGTGCTTACCCAGGCCCATATTCTCCATACCAAAGACAATCTCTTCCTCGACTGTCTCGCAAACAAGCTGACCATCGGGATCCTGAAAGACACTACCCACGATCCGAGCTAGCTCAGCTGGGGAAAAGGTTGGGGCATCCATACCATCTATGGCTATCATCCCCGATAGCTCCCCACCGGTATGGTGGGGAACCAAGCCATTGAGGCATTGGCAAAGAGTGGTTTTGCCAGCGCCAGTAGGGCCCGTAACGCCCAGGAAGGCACCTCTTTCAACCTGAAACGAAATGCCCTTCAAAGCCTCTGTCTTAGCCCGAGGATAGCGAAAATGTATGTTCTGCAACTCAATGACGGGGTTCATCGGTCTCGGTCCCCTTCAGACTGATCATTCGCTTAGCAGGATAGTACAGGAGTTGGGTAATGATGCTGTTAGCTAAAGCGGTAATCCCTACAGTGCCCATCATGACTGCCACAACCGCTTTCTGGGGAATCAGGAGTTTGGTTACAGCCACGAAGACAGTACCGCTGATCACCGTGGTCATGGCTGCAATCACGATAGCCTTAAAGGGGAAACGCTTATCGGAAATGCGGGCAAATGCGCCCAGTAGCATGGCCGCAACCAAGGCCCCCACCGGCTCGCTCACTAGGGTCACCCAAGGGATTGGTGCCTTGGATGTGGGAACACACACGGCTCCGGCCACCAAACCAATGCCAATGGCTTGCTGGAGGTTGGGCCTAACCAGCATTATAGCCAATACATAGAGGCTGATCATCCAATTCGGCGTGATTGTGCCCAAAGGTGGTGACGCTACCCGTAAGACTGCACCCACGGCGATCAACATGGCAACGATGGCAAGATCCACTGTTCTGAGCCTGCTTTTCTGCGCTTTTCCGGTTACAAGCGGGTTACTCATCTCTACTCCTCCTCATCTCTACTCTGCTCTCCTCTTGTGGCGGGACACAAAAACCCGCTCACAGTGCGAGCGGGTACGAGATCACCATCAGGGCACCTACACCAGTGCCACCTATCCAGAGGATCGGCAATCAGCCTCCGGCCTTTTTCCCATGGGCACCCCCCGGCCCCATGGCTACTCGTCTCTGCTCTGCTCAGCTAAACCTCTTGACGGAATCTTACCATGGTTTCTCTCCACAGTCAATTGCAGGACTTGCGACATTCGAGAGGAATCATTGTGGCAACAAATGATCCCAGGCCCCATACTGGATCACACACTTCTAGTGCTGGATCACGCTTCTAAGGAGGTGTCAGCCAGGCGGTTCCCCAGCAGAAGCCACGGGAGCTGCTGGGCTAGTACCATGGAAATACCCTACGGCAAACAGCCTTTGAGTTTTGCCCCGGCGCCTGAACGCCTCGGTCTCATCCTGCAGTCTTCAGCTCCACCTACAGTGGATGTGGCTGAAGCCACACAGAATGCCCTCTGGCATCCCAATGATGAAACCGCTCCTTTGGCCGAAAGAATCCGACCCCAGGACACAGTCGCCATAGTTGTCAGTGATATCACTCGGGGCTGGATTCCCACAACCACAATGCTGCACAAGATTCTGGAGGTACTGGGCCACTGCGGCATCCGGGACCAACAGATTACTGTTATTGTAGCTATTGGCTCTCATCGGCCGCTCACACCGACGGAAATCAGTCAACTTGTTTCGCAGGGGTTATATGAGCGTCTACGGGTAATCAATCACCATTGCGAGGCATCGCCAGATTTGGTACCCTTGGGAACATCCCAACGGGGTACTCCCATCGCTCTAAACCGCCACTATATGGAGGCCGATTGCCGCATCCTCACCGGTGGTATTACCTACCATTTCATGTCCGGCTTCAGTGGTGGCCGTAAGTCTATCCTTCCCGGCATTGCCGCCTACAAGACCATTCAGGCCAACCATTGCATGCTACTCGCGTCTGATTCCCCTGGCACATATGGGTGTGGAAAATTAGACCTAAATCCTGTCCACAAAGATATGATGGAGGTCGCAGGCCTAGCCAAACCCACCTTCTTGATCAACGCCATCCCCGGGGCAGATAGGACCATGACTCAAGTAGTGGGCGGCAACTGGGATAGCGCTTGGCAACTAGGTACCGAGCTAGTGGCACAGCAATACGGAATTCCCCTTGCGATACCCGCCGCTGTTGTAATAGCATCACCGGGAGGCTATCCGCTTGATATCAACATGTACCAAGCGGTCAAAGCTCTGATTAACGGCGCCGAAGCCGTACAGCCGGAAGGTGGCCTTATCCTAGTAGCCCAATGTCCCCATGGGACGGGAGCCGCAGACTTCAGTCACTGGCTGGACTATCCTGACCTAGCGACCATGGAAGCTGCATTGCGCGAAGCCTTCACCGTACCGGGTTTCATTGCCTACACCATGCGTTCCATAGCCCAATGCCACCCCACGGCTCTTGTGAGTGAGCTACCACTGGAATTGGCTAGAAAAACGGGGATGGTTCCCCATGACTCTATACAGGAGGCTTTGAGCTGGCTAGATGCACAGCTGGGTGAGGGGCCAATCCATATCTTGCCCCAAGGGAACATGACATTGCCCATCTTGGTAGGGTGATGGTCGCTCAAACAGAGCCTGCATCCTGCCATGGCATGGGGACAGCTATTTGCCCTTGGAGGAAATATAAATAGGCCTCCCGCACCTGCTGTCCGAATATAGCGGCTACTGCTTGGCGATATTGCTCCAGCTGCACGCCATAGTTGGCAGCTACAATAGGGGCGCTGTCCCTGGTAACCCGGTCTGTCTTGAAATCGATGAGCAGCAGGCCTTCAGGCTCCTCCACTAGGCAATCGATGACGCCCTGGATAACAACCTGCTCGTGCCGTTGGGAAACACCGTAGACTGCCTCTACAGGAAGTGCCATGGTGAACGGCAGCTCTCTCCAGATTGTACTGGGACCGGCTAGGAGCCGTCGACCCAGAGTGCTCTGGAAGAACCACTCAATAGATCCCAGATCTATGGCAGCTACCTGTTCTGCTGTAAGGAATCTTCGTTCAACTAGGCGCTGGGCTTCATCCCTCAATATCTCCCCATTACCCAAATCCTTGGTAAGATCTAGGCACTGCAACAGAGTATGAGTCCAGACACCTTTTTCCACGGCACCGAATCTCTCTTTTTCTGCTAAGATGGACCTTGGTCGTCGCGCTACATGGCGAGTTCCCGTGGAACCAAGAACATCAACACCATCGGCCATGGTAGCAACGACTCCAGGCCCACCACCCACTTCGTTGGCCTCAGTGGCCATTTGCACCCAGCTCTTTAGTTCAGTTACGGAGATTTTTGCAGGTAGGTTCACCAAGGCTTGGCCAGGATACTGCCAGAGCAGCTGACGGGAGAAAGCAACTGCCCGCTCTTCACTCAAAACCTCTGGATACACAGACTGCAGCTCCTCGATTCTATCCCAAGGAATGGTATTTTGTTCCTGTCTTTGTCTTTCAACTTGGAACCAACTCAATGGCTCTGATTGGCCCTCAAGCCAAACGCACCATCTAGATGCATCGCTGGCCACTGCCCTATCTTGCAGCGAATCTGGCTCCAT
>DAIQRD010000161.1:0-3713 GCA_036786445.1 Bacillota bacterium | reverse complement strand
TAGCTACAAGGCATCCATAATCTAGCTTAGGAACATAGAGCTGAGCCCTGGTGTTTACAGGAATGGTGACTACCATCTCAAACCCATCTTTATTCCTACTCCAGCTTGAACCAATCTGCCCCCTAAGAGTTCTTATGGACGCAGCGGCATAGTCTAGCCCAGTAGGTATGGCTGGCTTAATCACAATTCCCGCCCATCCGGGTTCACCCAACCGTATGCCCGCCAAAGCTCGATAAAACCAAGTGTCCACTGTACCAAGCATGATATGGTTATGGGAGTTCATACCTGTTCCTGTGAGTTTCTCCCATCTTTCCCAAACGGTGGTGGCACCCTCTCTAATCATGTAGCCCAGACTGGGATAACTTTCTTGGGCCATCATCCGGTAGGCAACATCCTTGTATCCCCACTCAGTGAGGGTATCTAGCATGTATCTAGTGCCTATGATACCTGTATCGAAGTGATAATCGGTCTGCTCCGCAATATGGGAGACAAGGTTTTCTACAACTGCTTCAGCCATGCCCTCCGGGAGCAAATCCAGCTGCAAACCCAGGACGTTGGATGTCTGATCATTATTGCCGTAGGCCCGAGTTTCCTTGTTGAAATATTTCCGGTTAAATGCCTCCCGGATGGATTCAGCCTTTGTCTGCATGTAATTCGCATCTACCTCTTTGCCTAGTAAATGGGCTATCTGTCCTAACCGGAGGACATCATGGTAGTAGTAGAAGGCCGATGTCATCTCCCGGGGATTGCGTTTGGGGGTTACGCTGCCTGGAGAGCACCATTCACCATATTTTACATATGTGACTAGTCCGTCTTCCTCTTTAGATTCGAGGAACTCCACCCATTTTTTCATTCCATCATAGTGATATTCTAGTAGCTCTAGATCGCCATAGTAGCGATACATCTCCCAAGCCAAAGTGATATAAGCAGTACCCCAGGCGGGATCCGCTGGGTAAAGAGGCCAATACGGTGGTATTACATCAGACAGGCTACCATCTTGCTTCTGGGCATCTTTGATATCCTGGAGGTATTTTGCATAAAAAGCCGCCATATCGAAGTTATAGATGGCCTCTTCTGCCACCAATTGGGCATCACCCATCCAGCCCATCCGCTCATCCCTTTGGGGACAATCGGTGGGTACGCTCATGAGATTAGCCAACTGCCCATAGATCACGTTTTTGTGGATCTTGTTGAAGAGCTCATGGGAGCTAGAGAAGCCGCCGGTTTGCTCCACCGCGGTATGGAGGAAACAGCCTTCTACGCTATCCAAGGCTGGCACACCCGGATAGCCCGTGACTTCCACGTACCGAAAACCATGGTAGGTGAAGCGAGGTTCGTAGAGTTCTATATCTTTACCTCTCATTATATATGTATCGGTAGACTCCGCTTCTCGATTGATACGGGGATCTAGTCTGCCACTATCATCTACTACTTCTGAAAAGCGCAGCTTGACTACAGTACCCCTTTCTCCCTCAACTTGGAGCCTCACCCAACCAGTGATGTTCTGACCCAAGTCGTATACATAGACACCGGGATCTGGATTGAGAATTGCCACTGGCTGCAGTCGCTTAGTCACCTTAATAGGTGGCATGGTCTGGGCTCGCATGACACCCCCTGGCAGCGCTGCTTCCACCGCATCTATCCAACCTGTGTTAACCAGTCCCGGCTGATCCCAGTCCTCTACTTCCATGCGGGCATCATAAACCTCGCCATAGAATATACCATTCAGCCCAACAGGACCCCGCTTGACCTGCCATGTAGTATCTGTGCATATCTTATCTGTGGCACCATCAGCATAGGTGATGTGGAGTTCTGCCCTAAGGCAAGGGAATTCATCATATCCGAACAGCTCCCCATCTCGCCACCGAAAACTACAATAGCGGCCATTACCCAGCATGACCCCCATGGCATTGCCGCCTTCCCTAAGGACAGATGTTACATCATAGACTGAGTAGAGCACTGTCTTGCGGTAGTCGGTTTGACCTGGTTCTAGTACTCTATCACCGATTTTCTCACCATTGATGCGCAGCTCATAATAACCCAAACCACCGATGTACACCCGGGCATCCTGAATCCTAGTATCCAAGGAAAATTCTTTACGCAAGAGGCTTCCAGGTCGCAGATTATAGCCTGCTTTGGTAGTAACCGCCTCAGGGCAAGCGTCCTCCGTGTTAGCGATCCAAGAGGCCACCCATTCATCCTGGGATAGGAAGCCTGTTTCAAATACTGCGGTGTCACTATAAGGGCTTGCTCTATCTGCCATATCCCACCAGCGGACACGCCAGTAATAGCGCTGGCATGATACCAGTGCCTTTCCCCCATAGACAACATTGATGGAACTAGAACACTCCACCTTGCCACTATCCCAGATGTTACCGACTTCCCGGGCAACTAGAGCTTCATCATCGGCAACAATCACCTGGTATGCCCTCTGATACTGATTTGCCTCACCATGGCGCAGCATCCAAGATAGCTTGGGCTTGGGATTGTCGATACCGAGAGCCTCTTTCACATATTCACATCGCAAGCTCACTGGACCCTGTGGACCTCGTAGCTGTTCCCCCATCAAGACTAACCTCCTCTTTCCCCATGGTATCATCATCTTTCCACAGCCATCTTGCGTTCCAAGACATGACAGGGTATACCATGCCTTGGATTACACCTAGATAGTTCAAAAACGGGATATGACCGGAGGAAGCGCTGGCACGACCAGCCCGGTTAGCTACTAATGGCCGACTCCGGCCTTCTCCGATTGACCAAAGCTATGCCTATAGAAACCATGGCCAGAGCAACAATTGTACTCAACCCTATGCTTTCTCCTAGAAACAAGGCAGATAGCAGCGTGCCCCAGATAGGGATCAGGAAGCGATAAACAGCAACTTCGCCAGGCTTATTGTATTTCAAAATGGAATACCAGATGGCAAAGGCCGTGGCAGAAGCAAAAGCCAGATACAAGAGCATAAGCGCGGATTTCCAGTCAAAAACCACTGAACCGAGCCCCGAGGCAATCCCTCCGGTCAGGACAAGCAGTATGGAACCAAATAGCATCTGATACGCTGTAACCAGGAAAGGGTGCGCCTCAGAAGAGAGCTCCTTAGCTAAGATCATCCCAAAGGCCCCCACCAACGACGAAATGAAAAGAAAGCCCTCGCCCAGGAAGGTAAATGAGAGATTCAAAGAGCCCTTAGGCAGGTTTACTACCATGACTCCAGCGAAGCCCACCAGAAGACCGAATATCTTCTCTGAGGTCAACAGATCATTCCTATAGTAAAGCCGAGAGAGAATAACCACAAACAAGCTGCCAGTGGCGCCGATGATGGAGCCAGTTATGCCTGTGCTGTAGGCCAACCCGTTATAGATCCGCGCCGGGAAAACCCCGGAATTCATTCCGGGGATGAAAGGCGAACAAGTGTTTGACAACTTCTTTACCATATGGTACGGTGTAGTTGCTATGAAAATGCATTCTTCAAGACACTCGGTGTACCTCCTGAACTACCATATAGTCTGGATACCTAAGTATAGAAGAAGCATCCTTCAGAGGGAGATCAGGGAAAGCCTGTTCACAATTCTTGTTTCGTGAGCACAGCGGGTAACGTGTCATCGGAAACAACCAGAAGATACATTGAGGGACAACGGGGGAGGTGATGAGATGTTCATGTTCAAAACCTTTAAATATCGCCTCTATCCAAACCGTGAGCAAGAGCAAAAGATGC
>DAIQRD010000022.1:26256-26759 GCA_036786445.1 Bacillota bacterium | reverse complement strand
CTGGTCGGATCGATACCTGGGTTGGCTGCGACGATGGCGGCAACCGTGGTACCAAATCGCTGGGCTAGCTCAAACAGAGTATCCCCTACCTGAACTGTGTAGAAAAAGCCGGGGCAGACTACTGGCGGCGGGCCGGGGGCGGGTGTCACAGGGATGCAGATAACCTGCCCGATCTGCAGATTGTTGGGATCGACCCCTGGATTCGCTGCCTGAATGGCGGCCACCGTGGTGCCAAATCGCTGAGCTAGCAGAAAGAATGTGTCACCGGCTCGGATAGTGTACAGGAACCCGTTGGGACAGCCTGGTGTCGGTGGGGGACCCGGTGCCGGCCTAGTTGGGATACAAATTACCTGCCCGATCTGCAGGTTGTTGGGGTTAACCCCTGGATTTGCCGCCTGAATGGCTGCTACCGTGGTCCCAAATCGCTGGGCCAGCCTAAAGAATGTGTCACCCGCTTGGATGGTATACTGGAATCCATTGGGGCAGGCTGGGGTGACACATTC
>DAIQRD010000022.1:0-26246 GCA_036786445.1 Bacillota bacterium | reverse complement strand
GGCTGGGGTGGGGCCGGGACCCGGCGCTGGTCCAGTCGGGATGCAGATCACTTGCCCAATCTGCAGATTGTTCGGGTTAACTCCTGGGTTGGCTGCTTGAATAGCTGCAACAGTAGTCCCGAAACGTTGAGCCAGCGTGAAGAATGTGTCGCCCGCTCTGATGGTGTAATTAAAACCTGGGCAACCTGATGTTTGACTCACACTAACCCTCCTCCTTCTTGCTTTTCGACATCTCCGTAGGAACTTGCTCCTACAGCGACAGTCTATTCAAGACTAGGAGAAGAGTGCTAGGAATCCATTCCTATTTGCCCGTCCCTGCCCCCTACCAGCGGCTGATCTCGTCTTTCTATGCTCTACCCAAGATGCGATCCATGGCCCGGGAGATGTCGTAGATGAGATTGTCACCATAGTATTTATAGGGCGAGAGTTCAGTATAAGCATAGTCCCTATATCCAATTTCATCTAAGGCAGTCATAACTTCTGGCCAGTTCACATCACCCTCCAGCAAGTTGACGAAACCTGCCAAGGTGCCCACTGCCCCACGGAAATCCTTGAAATGAACCTTCTTGATCCGCCGACCCAGTATGCGAATCCAGTCCTCAGGAAAGCCGTATAGAATGACATTGCCAACATCGAAATAGGCGCCGACATGGTCGCTTCCCACAGCGTCAAGGAAGTCCCGCATTTCTATTGGGCTGAGAAGGAACTTGTTCCACACGTTTTCCACACCGATGCTGACACCAAGCTTCTCTGCCTCAGGAGCCAAATCGCGCAGGCCCCCCAATGCTCTATCCCAAGCATCGGCATAGGAAGTCCGTTCCTGAGTAGCAAAGGGAGCAGATACAACTCCTGGAACCACTAAGACTGTATCAGCGCCAAGGCCCTTGGCCACCTCCAAGGCTTTTCGCACAATAGACTTACTCTTATCCTGGACCCTAGGATCGTTAGCTGTTAGAGGATATCGCCAAAACAATCCTGTAGCTAGGCTCTTGAGTTCCAACCCTATGTCATCAGCCATTGCTCGAATAGCTTTGACTTGGGCGGCATCGGTTTCCAATGACAGTTCGCCTGTTTCATCTAGGGCGAGCTCGATTCCCTCAAAACCAGCGGCTTTGGCCGTTTCCATACACTGACGGATTGACCAATCTGCCGGCAATGACCAGCGGTTGATGCCTTTTTTCACGTCGCCACGCCTCCTTTAGATCATCATTTTGATACAATATTACATTAGATGCAACCACAAGAATTACCTGCCACCATCGGCAAACTCTGGCAGATATCTTCCAGAACCAGGAAGGCAGGGTAGTGCCCGTCTCCGTCGAATAACCAGAGTGACTACTATAAAGACACCTAACCTCGGTCAAACATGGGCTCCAACCAACGGAGGGTATGCTATTGGCACTGCATGCACAACGCACAACTGTAGAACCACGCCACCGTGATGCAAACTATTACGCAGTCTTGATCGATGGTGCGCTGTTTTTCACAGCTATGACTTTTGCCGCCGCAGCGACGGTTATACCGGCCTTTGCCCGGGAGCTAGGTGCACCAGCCTTGATTATCGGCTTAGCCCCCATGCTAGCCAACATGGGCTGGATGCTACCCCAGCTGTTTAGCGCTAGGCATGTGCAACAGCTCACTCATCGTAGACCCTACATACTCACCATGATGGGCTCCCAGCGTCTGTGCTTCCTGATCATGGCATTGCTTTGCTGGCTGATCCCCGTGAGCAAACCGCAGCTCCTGCTGATTACCTTTTTGTGTGTCTATCTATTGTCCAATATATTCGATGGGATAGGTACAGTGGCTTGGCTGGAATTCGTCGCCACCTCTATTCCCGAAAGAAAACGGGGCACCTTGTTTGCTGCCCGGACACTCATTAGCTGTTTCACCGGCTTAGCAGCCGGTTGGTTAACGAGCCTCACCCTGGAAAGGTTTGCCTTCCCCACCAACTTCGGCTTCTTATTCTTCTGGGCCTTTCTCCTCTTTGCCACCGGCTGGACGTTCTTTGCTCGCTTAACCTGGGAAGAGCCAAGCGCCCAGCCAAAAGAGCCTTCCTTGAGCTTGGCAGATTACCTGCGGCGTATCCCCATCATTCTGACGAAAGACATCCCCTTCCGTGAGTATGTTATGGGTGTGGCGCTCTTGCTGTTAGGGCAAATGGGCTTGGCTTTCTTCTCGGTATATGGGTTAGACCGCATGGAACTACCCGCATCATATGTAGGATACTTCACCATGAGCATGACTACAGGTCAACTGCTAGCTGCAATGTTTGCTGGTCGCCTGGCCGATGCCCGGGGTCACAAGATTAATCTACAGCTATCCTGTACCGCCATGGGACTGGCGGCACTAGTGACTTTGCTGCCCAGCAACATGATCCTTGCTTTGCTTACCTTTGTCCTCATAGGGATAGGCAACACTGCCCACGGGGTTTCCCGCCTACCCATCGTTATGGAGTATGCCTCTGAAGGTTTCCGGGCGGTGTATGCGGGAATTGTAAACACACTGCTAGCACCTGTTGTGCTTCTCGCCCCTATAATTGGCGGCTGGCTAGTAGAGACCTATGGATATAATACGGTCTTCATAGCTACCTTGCTCATCAATGCTGTTGCTGTATGGGTGTTCTTCTTTCGTGTGCAGGATCCCCGCACACTCAGTGAGAAAACCCCTATCTTTTCAGAAACACTGTGACCAGCGCCTATTACGCCTATTAGTACCGACCATACTCTTTGGCAGCTTCATACATAACCTGTAGATGGCTCAGTGACGTACCTGGCGCCACGTTGTTGCCTTCCCGCAAAATAAACTTCTTTCCCTCGGTGACACCCGATTGTAGGATGCGCTTTGTCTCCTGGGCCACTGCTTCCGTAGGCCCGTTCTTCAAGAGCATGATGCTGGGCCCTCCCAGGATTTCAATGTCGGGCCCGAGCTGGCGGCGCAAGGCACCGTGATCCACCGGAAAGCCCGTATCAAAGCTATTAGCTCCCAGCTCTTCAGCTAATACTGGGTACATATGGCTGGCATCTCCACACAAATGCATACTAACTGGACCACCTCCGGCAAAAGCCTCTACTAAGCGTCGATGATAGGGCAACACAAACTCCCGATAAATTGCAGGTGACAGCATCTCTACAGCATCATCAGCAAAACCCCAGCCGGGGACCGCGAATTCCTCTGAACTCGCATGGCCACGTTCCACCAGATACTGCCTCACTGCTTGGATCCGCTTGATAGTGGTTTCAGTGATGAAGGATAGTAAATCGTGCACATATTGGGGATCCTCATAGATATCCAGGCAGAGCTCTGTCGCCCCCCGTAATTTGAAGGCCACTGTAAAGGGGCCATCGGTACCCGCCCCGGGAAGTCCTCTAGGTGGCAACACAGGGCGGCCCATATACTCCATAGTGGGACATTTCTCGTGGAAATACTCATAGAATTCAATGGCTCTTTGCATAATCGGGATACTCAATGGATCAGATATGTCCATATCATAAAGCAGCGACTTAGAACTCTTCAAGATCTCTACGCTATCAGGCACTTGATCCTCAAAATAGCGGAGCGCACAGCCGAACCACGGTGCCTCAAAGGTGTTCTGGAAATCAATGAACACCGACCAACCCTCTTCGGGATAGCCCATGGGTTCATCCCGCCACAGGTTGAAAGCTTTGAAGTACATGTGCCTAAGCTGGGCATCTAGCATCACATTGGGATCCTCAAAGTATTGCTGAAATGTGTACTTTTCTGCGTTCAGCTTGGGATCCAGGAGGCGACACCGAATTCCATAGTTGAAAATAACCGGCACACGCCACGGATCTCCCCGTCTATAGGCCTCCCAAAGCTTCCTTACCATTTGATTGTGTCTAACCAATTCATCTGGTTGACTGAATTCTGTTGCCAAGTTGTTACCCCCCCATTCTTGAAAGCTCAGAACTAACCCTTCATACCTGTAAGGGCAATACCCTGCACAAACGTTTTTTGTGTCAAGAAGAATAGGACTATGATGGGCAGGGTGACTACTACGGATGTAGCCATGAGCATAGCCCATTCCATGCCAAACTGGCGTTGGAATTGCTGTAAACCTAAAGCCAAGGTGTATTTTGTGTCATCTTCCAGATAAATCAAAGGAGCGAGGAAATCGTTCCAATAGGCCATGATGCTAAACAGTGCCACTGTAGATAAGGCTGGCTTGGACAGGGGCAAAATGATCTTGGCGTAGATACCAAATTCAGAACAGCCATCGATCTTGGCAGCATCTGAAAGCTCCATGGGCAACGTGAGGTAAAACTGCCGTAGCAGGAAAATATAGAAAGGCCCGCCGAAAAACGAAGGTATAATCAGGGGCTTAAAGCTACCTATCCACCCTAGGTTGCGAAATACGATAAATAGGGGGATCATCGTAACTTGATAAGGTAGCATCATCGTAGCCAAGACCAGCATAAATACGGCTTCTCTCCCAGGCCACTGAACCCGGGAAAAACCATAGGCCACCAAAGATGAGGAAAACAGCATCCCAATGGTGGAAGGCACCGTTATGATCAGAGTGTTTTTTAGATACAGCCAGAAAGGAATATAGTTGAGAGCATCCCTGTAGTTGCTCCATTTGATGGGGTTAGGTATCCAAATAGGCGGCATTACGAACAGCTGACTGTCGACTTTCAAAGAAGTGGATATCAGCCAGACAAAGGGCAAAGCAAACAAAACTCCTATCGCTGTAAGCAGAATGTAATATATGCCTCTATCCCAGAACCACCTGCGGGTCTTCACGTGATCATTGTGTGCTTGATCTGCCATCATCTATCCCCTCCTATTGCCCCTCATAGTAGACCCATCGGGCGGAGCTGCGGAACATTACCAAGGTAGCTAGTAGGATCAAGACAAGCAAGATCCAGGCCATGGCCGAAGCATATCCCATCTTGAAGTACGCGAAGGCATTCTGGAATAGCAGCAATGAGTAAAACAAAGTGGAATTGAGCGGGCTGCCCGGTGGCACATTTGTACCGACGCCCCGACTCATAATATAGGGTGCTGTAAAATACTGAAGCATTGATATAGTGCCCATGATCAGATTGAAGAAGATGGTAGGCGTGAGCATGGGGATGGTGATGGTGCGGAACCGCTGCATCCAGTTGGCTCCATCAATCTCGGCGGCTTCATATAACTGCTCTGGGATACTCTGCAAGCCAGCCAGATATATGACCATAGACCCCCCTACACTCCAAAGGCCCATAATGATAAAGGCTGGTTTTGACCATCTAGCATCCACCAACCAACCCGGTCCCCGGATGCCCACCATAGCCAGCACACTATTGATCAATCCATACTGTGGATTAAAAATCCATAGCCATAGCATGGCTGAGGCAACAGCGGGAATGATGGTGGGAAGATAAAACAAAGTCCTAAAAAACGCCTTGAATCGTATATTTTGGTTCAGGAGCACAGCAAGCAGCAGACTCACTACCAAAGATAATGGCAAACCGAAAACTAGCATATACAAAGTGTTCTTGATGGATATCCAGAAGAGGGGATCATCAAAAAACAGCTCCGCGTACCCCTCCAACCCAATCCACTGGGGTGGACGGATAATGTTGAATCGGGTAAAGCTATAGTAGAAAGAAGCAATCAAGGGGTAAAGGACAAAGAGCAGAAAACCCACTATCCAGGGACTGATAAATGCCAAACCAGTGGCAAGGTCACGGTACTTTTTCTTGGATTGAAGCATGCTCTAAACACCCTCCCAATGCCAAAGATTCTATAACGGTCCCCAGGGCAGAGCCCCGGGGACCTGAGAATCACCATACATGAGCCGCTAGCGTACCTTATTGTATTCCTTCTCAATAGTGCTCTTGACCTGTTTCAAAGCTGCTTCAGCCTCAGCTTCTCCTCTGGTAACGGCTTCTTCTGCTCGACCCATCTCAGCCTGATACATCTCACCAACAGGTGAAGGTAGATCGCCAAAAGCGTTGGGGCCTTCCAGCAGACCTAAGCCAAATTTGAGGATGGGTACTTGCTCCAGAACCTCAGGATCTCTAGCCACAGCCACACGGGGTGGCATATTGGCAAAGATCTTCGCTAGTTTCTTCTGACCCTCAGGGCCAGTAATCCACTCAACGAATCTCCATGCCGCATCGCCATTCTTTGTACCCACAGGGATAGCAAAAACGCTGCCACCGAAAGTGGTTACATTGTCACGTCCGCCTTCCGGAGCCGGTGTAGCAAACACGCCATAGTCTAGGCTGGGGTTATACTTCTGCTGAAACATCTCCAGCCATTCACCATAGCTCTGCATAGCTAGTTTACCCACCATGAAGGGGTTGTTGGGGCTCCAGTAGTTGCCAAAGCCAGCAGAGAAATTCTGAATGTTCTCCACTCCATACTCCGCCCAGAAATCCCCGAGCCACTGTAACGCCGCGACGTTACGGGGGTGATCGGCGGTAATGGCGCCAGTGTCCTCGTTCATCCAGTCGCCGCCAAATACTAGGCCCCACTTCCAAAGGCCGCCCGGCAAGAAACCTAGGCGGGTTAACTCGCCTTTGGAATCCCATTCGGTCAGCTTACGGCTTACCTCTTCCAGCTCAGACAGGTTAGTCGGAGGTCTTTCTGGATCCAATCCAGCCTCACGGAAGAAGTCCTTATTATAGGCCTCAAAGTTGGTATTAGTTGTGGCAGCCAGTGCCCAGACGTGTCCCTGGTAGTTGAAAGACTTCCATATTGCAGGGAAGAAATCATCAGGGTGAACAACGTCTGAGGACTCGATGTACTTATCTAGTGGCTGCAAGGCACCATGATGGGCTAGAGCCGCAAGCTGTGATGCCCATACAGCTGAAACCACATCAGGACCGCGGCCGCCAGCAATGGCAGTAAGTAGCTTCTCATAAGCACCGAAAATCGTGGTAGTCTCAACTTCGATATCTGGGTTTGCCTGGTTGAATTCCTCGATGACTACTTTCAAGTCCTCAAGCTCGTCTCCACCCCACCCAGACCAATAAGTTATCTTTACCTTCGCTAAAGCAGTACTTGATGCCAACATACAGATCAATAGCCCTAGGATAAGCAGATTCCATTTCCTTCTCATTAATGTAGAACCTCCTATCATCAACCTAGATTCCAACACCACGTCAGCATTCTACTGAGTCTTCACCTATGTTGCATTTCCTAGTCCTGTCACCTCCTTTCACGATACTGTGTCACTCACCACTATTCTGACATCTCGTTGCATAATTCGACGGGATTAACCTTTATCCTTTGCTATGGGTAGGCATGATGTGATGGAAAAAACACCTCTAGTCAGACCCGACTGCAGCCTTGCCCACCTTGGCCCCACAGCTCTCCCTAACAACCAGTTGGGGCTCAAACATCACATTAGGGGCATCCCGATCCTCAATCAGAGCAATCAGACTCTTGACTGCTGCCGCTCCGATTTCTATTTTCGGCTGAGCAATTGTGGTCAAAGGTACATCTAGCCAGGCGCTAAAAGGCATATCATCAAACCCTACGATGGCCATATCATCGGGGACCTGCATTCCCGATTCCTGAAAGGCCCGCATTGCTCCGACAGCCACATAATCGCTGGAGGCAAAGACGGCAGTAACATCCCGGGGGTGCTGAAGCAATTCCTGGGCGGCATGATAGCCGCTTTCCCAATTAAAATCACCAGGCATGATCAAATTCTTGTCACCATTCAGCCCATGCTTTCGCAAGGCTGCTTCGTACCCCGCAAGGCGCATCATGCCCTGCGGGTCACCCCCCAGATAGGCTCCAATATGGGCTATACGACAGTGTCCCAATTTGAGTAGGTACTCCGTGGCCATGTGTGCACCCTGAAAATGATCCACCATCACGTAGGGGGCATCAAGCCCACCATGGCGGTTGCATATTTGCACAAGGGGTAAGCCCTCAGCCACCAGTCGCATAGCTGTCTGGGGGTTATGGGTAGTACCATAGTAGATAATGCCGTCTACTCCACGGCTCTGTAATTCCCTAAGAGCAGACTCATCTTTACCGATATCTAGCCTACGAGTACCCAGCAAGACTCCCAGATCAGCTGCGGCTGCAGCATCGTGGATACCCTGCAGGATATCACCGAAAAAGGAGTCCGCCACCTTATTTATGGCCACCCCAATGAGGTAGGTCCTCCCCCCCAATAACCCCCGGGCCATCACATTAGGCTTGTAGTTCAATCGCTCGATGGTATCAAGAACTTTTTGCCGCGTTTGGGCACCTACCTTTTCTGGGTATGTGCCATTAATAACCCGAGAGACTGTTACTATGGAGACCCCAGCTTCCCGGGCCACATCTGACAATGTGATTCGCATCGATAACACCTGCATGAGTAAGACTTGTCTTTCTTAGTACTTCCCATAAATATGGGCTGCTTCTACCATGGCGGCCACATTTTCCAAGGGTGCATCTCTAGGGATGTCATCACCTGATCCAAGGATATACCCGCCCTCTCGGGCCCCTTCCTCGATACACCGTTTCCCAGCCTCCATTACTTCTTTCGGTGAACCCTGCAGCAAGAGTATTGTATCAAGCCCACCCTTTAGGGCAACACGCTGACCAACCCGCCTTTTCGCTTCAGCCACAGTGACCCCACCTAAGGGATCTAGGGGTTCAATAGCATCCACCCCTGTGTCTGCCATGAGTTCCAAGATGGGCACCACATTCCCACAAATATGTAGATATACTTGGACTCCCCGGCGCTGAAAAGCCTCCGCCGCTTGCCTGTGGTATGGTAAGCAAAACTCCCGGTAGTACCCTGGTGAAATAATGCTGGAAGACGCCCAAGCATCGCCGATATAAATGCCGTCGACACCGGCCTCTATGAGAGCCAAGCCTATATTGATGCTAATATCAGTCCCCCGCTGCATGATGGCATGGGCTAGCTCTGGATTCTCAACTAAATCCAACATGGCTTGCTCCGAACCCCGCATCTGCACCAAGAAATTCATGGATTGGCTTGCGGCTGTGCCCGCTATGAAAGCATCGTCCCCCACCTCAGCTAAGACACGCTCTACCGGTGCCAAGCGACCACTCGCTACAATCTCTTCAACTGTAGGTATTGTGATCTTATCCAAATCAGCCGGCCCCTTGATAGGGGGTTCTTCATGCAAAGGGATAGGAGCTTCATCATCTTCCAGACGAGCATAGGGATTGCCTGATGTCAAGTCCACCAAATAATCCACACCATCAATGGTCCTCACCTGGATTTTCTCCCTATAGTCGGGCATAGGACCTAACCCAATCTCGAATCCATCAAATCGGTATTTTCTCCAGGCGGCCAAAAGAACATCATAGTTTAGCATGGGATCAAGCACAATTTCACGGTAGTTAATGCCTACAATCCGGGAAGCATGATAAGCAGTGATGACTGGGAACACTGGCACCCGGTCAGGTATCTGCCTAGCCATGGCTAGGGTTACTCTCTCTTTGGCGTTCAAGCCAATCTTCCTTCCCGCAATTCGTCTTTTGACAAACACAAGCCGTAATGTGGGATCCTATATCTCACAGGATCCCACTCGCTGAAGGTATCTAGATCTCTTTCAAGGCTGCAACCAAATTGTCTATGCTGCGGGCAGCCCCGTACTTTTCTTCTTCTAATCCCTCAAACTCTACCGAAAGCCACCCACTATAGCCCGATGCCTTAAGGGTCGCCAATACCTGCCGGGTATCAACTTGGCCTTCCCCGATAATAGTACCTGCAAACCGTTTACCGGATAGAGCTGGATAGGAGGGGTTCTCTCCGTCTTTGGCCAGACGGAAATCCTTGAAATGCACATGCCCGGCCAATGGAGCCAGTATCTCCACGGCATCGGTAGGCTCTTCATCCACCAGCAGGAAGTTTCCCGTATCAATAGTGGCCTTCAATGCCGGGGAACCCACGTCTGCGATTATGCCTTGCACCTGAGCCCCTTTACCGGCAAGCAAACCGTGATTCTCCAGCGCCAAGGTGATGCCTTTTTTCTCAGCATAGGCTGCTGCTTCCCGCAAACCCTCAACAATCCAACCTCTCGCCTCATCGAACTCAATACCTCCGGCTAGATCGCCGGCAAAGACCCGCACCACTTTGGTCTTCAAGTATTTCGCCATATCTATTCCCCGGGTGATGATCCCCAGCTGACGGGCTCGCTCCTCGGCACAAGGCACAACAAAGTTGTTGCCCACTGCGTAGGCGCCCACCGCCAAGTTGTTCTCCGCTAAAGCCGCCAACACTTTTGGGCGCTCTGTGTCCGGATCTTTCCAGAAAACATCCAGCAACTCGACACCGTCTGCCTTGGTGCCAGCTACCCATCTAATGAAGTCAAGGACATCCAAGCGTCCGCCATAGAATTCCCTATGCAAACTCCACATGCTAACCGCTATTTTCATCTAGAACACCACCTGCTAAACATATTCTCAATCTAGTCCAAGCAAACCGCACGTCCGGTTTGGGCCGACTCATATACTGCTGCAGCCAATTTTACGGAAACCAAGCCATCAACACCGCTAGTCAGAGGTTGTTTCCCTGTTTTTACACAGTCCACGAAATGCCTCATTTCCGCCACAGCAGCATCGTTTTTCGCATCAGTGATCTCTTCCCACTCACCGGTACTAGCCCGGAAAATGCGGATGGGAGTAATATAATCTACGATAATACTGCCCTCTGTTCCGTAAAGCTCCAGGCCCAGCACACCCTCTTTGCTGCTCCAGCCAGTCTCAATATACCCTAAGGCGTTACCACCAAAGCTAAGATCCAGCACCGCCGTATCCTCTACCACTATGTCTTTTCCAAAGGTGCCTAGCCGACCACTGACACTGGTGATTTCCCCTAGCATATAGCGGCATATGTCTAGAGCGTGAATACCCATATCTAACAGGGCGCCGCCCCCAGCCTTCTCTGGGCGGAAGAACCAATCTGTTGTAGCGGCCCAGGATTTGTAAGGCCCGTCATGGGCGAAGCGCACTCTGATCATATAGGGATTGCCAATAGCGCCCTCACTAAGCAGCCCTTTGGTAACCCGATTATGCTCCATATACCTGTGGGTAAAGCCAACCATCAGAATCTTGCCAGCTGCTTCCGCCGCTTTGACCATAGCTTCCGCCGTTTCTACCGTGGTGGCCATGGGCTTCTCGCAAAGCACGTGTTTGCCCGCCTGCAAAGCATCCACAGTCTGAGCCCCATGTAGATAGTTGGGAGTACAGACACTTACTGCATCAATATCATCCCGCGCCAGCAAATCTTCATATGATACATATCGAGAATCCACTGGCACCCCATGCATATCCCCCATGAGATTCAGATTCTCGCGGAACGGATCTGCTAAGGCAACTACCTCCACATCATTGAGCTGGGCATACCCATGCAAATGGGTATAACGGGCGATTGCTCCACACCCAATGACCCCAATTCTCACCTTACTCGCCATCAATATCCCCCCATCATAAACGCTGTCTGACCATGGCAACATGTTTCTCTACTAGATAATATTCCGCGGGATTCACGTTTATCCTTCCTGAGAATCCATTTTTTCTCACCGGTTTCACTTGCTCCATATAGAAAAGGCAGCTACCGCTGCCTGGTCATCTTCTCTATGTTCTTTTTTATGACAAGAGGTGACTCTCCTTAACCACTGTTGATCTTACGAACTGCAAAGCGCCTCGGCAAGAACACCTCCTCCTGCTGCACCTGGAGTAGCCCACATATCTTCTGGACAACGCGCCAATCGGCAGGTCGTTTGCCATGCTCGATTAAGCAATATGAGCTCTGGGGTATACCGATGGCTAACGCCACTTCCTTCTGGGTCATACCTCTAGCCAGCCGCACTTTTCGTAACATGGATTTCCCCACCTTTGGCCCATCCCACGTCGACTGCTTGGCGAGATTGGCCCATTTGCCTACAGGTTAACTTTGCGATACGCAAAAGTCAAGGATAACTCTACGTTTTGCAAACATCGCTTCCGGAATATTGCAATGCGTGATAAACTCTCTCTAAGGGGGGAGACCTTATGACTGTACTAGGAACCCGCATCCGCCGCTTGCGCCAAAAAGCAGACCTTACCCAGGTACAACTGGGCAAGCTGCTGGGTTGTTCTAGCAGTACCATCTCCCTTTATGAGGGGGGTCAGCGTTCCCCCGATACATCCATGTTAGTTAGGCTAGCTGACGTATTTGACGTGTCTGTCGATTATCTCTTAGGCCGTGTAGCAGATCCCACAAAAAGAGGCAAACTCCAAGAGGACACTGTAGACCCATCATCGGGATGGTTGGTTTCCGAAGACTTGACACCGGAAGGGGCAGAGTTTCTCGAGGTCTTAACCCGAGAAGTGAAAAAGCACTTCTCAAAAAAAGGTCACCAACAGGCATACGGTGGCGATCCCTCCAAAAAAACTAACCCACCCGGTTAGAACCTGTTGGCGACCTCATAGGCATTATTCTGGCTTACATAGCCAAGTGCCATTCTCTACCCTTTACTGACTCCTAGCAAAAACCTGCCCACCGGCTACGAACGTAGCCACTATCCCAAGATTGTCATCGAGAATGGTGAAGTCGGCATCCTTACCCACCTGCAAACTCCCTTTGCTATGTGCCAATCCGACTATCCTTGCCGGAACAGAACTAACCATCCGCAATACGTTGGCTAAGGGTATGCCCAGATCCTTTACCAGATAGCGAATATTGTGATCCATTGTCCAGGCACTGCCTGCCATGCTGCCATCGACACTTTCATCAAACCCCACTCTGCGGATGATGCCAGCTTGCTTAATCACTTGATCATATTGTCCGTCTGGAAGCCCAGCATATCTCACACTGTCGGTTATCAGGGCGATCTGATCCACGCCTTTGCAGCGAATGAGCACATCTATCGCTACCGGGTCTACGTGAAATCCATCACCGATGAGCTCTGCTGTCACACAGTCAGTAGTCAATACACCACCGACAACCCCCGGGCGACGATGGTGAAATCCAGTCATCACATTATATGTATGGGTGACATGTTGCAAACCTGCATCGACTGCCCGTAGCCATTGGGCGTAATCGGTCTTGGTATGGGCACAAGCAGGAACTACTCCACAAGCCCGCATATGGGCAATGAGCTCTAGGGCACCTTCTAGCTCCGGTGCAATTCCTACTATGCGAATCAACCCTCCACTGGCTTCATATAGCTCATCAAAAACCTCTATATCAGCCTTGCGCGGTGCCTCATAGTCTGTGCCAGGAAGGTTTTTCGGTGCCAAAAACGGACCCTCCATATGAATCCCCAGGGGTTTTGCCCCACTGTTGTTTTTGCGGGCAAAGTCCCCAATGGCTCGAACGCTGGGGAGGTCATCCACAGTAGGCAACCACCCGGTGGTACCGGTGGACGGCAGAAACCTCGCAATGGCATCAAGAGCTTCGATTGATCCGTCAGAAGCCCGATAGCCAAAAGCCCCATGGTGATGCAAATCTATGAACCCGGGTACCAGGGTAAATTCGCCAAAATCCTGGATTGTGACACCTGTACCTGTTGGCTGCTCTTCGGCTGATCCCAGAGCCACGATTTTCCCATTGTCCAGCGCCATAAAACCGTTCTTGATTTCCCGATAAGGTGTAAATATACTTCTAGCTTGGAACACTGTCATGGTATTTGACACGATGAATCTATCCTCCCCTAAACGTGGTGGGGTACTTTACCCACGATCTCTTCCCAAACGATGGCCGCAGAACCCCTAACGCCGCTGACGGCCCCACCTTTGGCTTGGAGTATCCGAGGTCGTACTGTGGGGTGCAGATCGGCCATGGCTAAATCAGCATATCTCAGCAGAGCATCACTTTCAGTGACAACACCACCACCGACGATAATCGCCTCCGGTGACAAAAGACGGTGAATGTTGAGCATTCCCATGGCCAAAAACCTTCCCGCTTTGCCCAAGACTTGCTGGGCCACGGCATCCCCCTGCTCAGCTGCAGCTGTAACATCCGCGGCTGTTACTTTGCCATGCTCCTGATAAATTGACCACAAGAGCCCCCTCTGCCCTGCCTGTATCGCAGTCGTGGCGTCCCGGCCAATGGCTGTACCGGAAGTCAAGGCTTCTAGGCAACCCCTGGAGCCGCAATTACACTGGGGACCATCGGGTTGCACTATGGTGTGGCCCACTTCTCCAGCCAAGGGCCATTCCCCACCATGGAGTATCCCATTGAGAATAATGCCTCCTCCGATACCGGTGCCAATGGTCATAAACACGAAGTTCCTGAGGCCTCTAGCTTCAGGAGCGTAACGAAGAGCCCCCAATGCTGCCGCATCGGCATCATTTTCTACCCGGGTGGCAATAGCAAACCGATCCTCCAAGAGCTTTGTAATGGCGAAATCCTGCCAAGGAAGGTTGCATGCGCCAATAGCTACACCCTGCTCCCGCTCAACCGTGCCGGGCACCGCCACACCAATGCCCACTATCTCCAGCGGCGCCAAATTCAGCCTCTCCGTGCCCTTACCCGTGGCAGCATCGAGTAAGTGCCCCGCCAGTTCCAGGAGCTCTCTCTCCAACTCATCAAAGTGAAGTGGTGTCGCCACTGTATGGGAATAAAGGATTTCCCCTGCGGCATCAACTATGCCGCCTGCCATTTTGGTGCCACCAACATCAATTCCTATCGCCGCTTGCATCATACCCACGCCGCACTCCCATCATCGTATTTATAGTCCACTCCAGGGGCTACATTGTCTTTCCACCCACTTACTGGCTAATCCTGCTGTACGACTTATGAGCCCAGCACGCCCAGAAACCACATCTATCTGTTGACAGAGGTAGCCATAACTGGCAAGATCGAGATGAACATACATGGAGCAGATGTGCTTTGGCACATCCTATTATCAACCCACATGGCAACATGGAATTCCAGGAGGCTGCCTATGTCACCTACTCTCACATATATGGCCACAATCGTACCAGGTCTAGAATCGGTGGCTACGTCTGAAATATGCACTAAGCTGCCGGGAGCTTGGGTACAGACTCAACTGAGGGGACGCATCTTGTTTAATACTGATTCCCCTCGGGAAGATCTGCTGGAGCTCAGGTGCGTAGATAATCTCTACCTGCATATCGCATGGCTTAAGATCGGCCCCCACAAGGCTCACCTAGCTAATCTAACAACTGACATAGAGAATACCGCCATAGACCATATCCCCTACTTAGCTACGGCCAATCCTGGCTCAAAGGCCATCGTCAGTGCCAGCCGTGCCGGTCATCACACATTTAGCCGGTTTGAGGCCGCTGACGCTGTACTTAAGGGACTCAGCAAGGCTCATAAATTCGTTCCCGGTACCATAGATGCCCATGACCTTGACTTTCGCCTAGACATCATTGAGACCGATGCCCTCTTTTCCTTGAAGCTCACTGACGCGACCTTCCGTTTCCGGGGTATGCGCACTTTCTCTCGGGCTGCTCTCCGTCCATCCATGGCCCATGCTCTAATCTGGATATCTGAGCCCAAACCCTGCGATGTCTTTCTAGACCCCTTTTGCGGCTCTGGCACCATACCCATCGAACGTGCAGACTATGAGGCTCTCTCCATCACCGGTGTAGATATTTCCGCCGAGGCCGTCATGGCTGCTAAAGATAATGCCCCAAACAATGTCAACATCCAGCAAATGGATGCCTGTAACTTGCTGGATATACCTGCCCATTCCGTAACCACAATTGTCACCAACCTGCCGTGGGGTAAGCAGATTGCACCTACCCAAGATATCGGCAGTCTCTACAGCCAGTTCCTGCAAGAGGCCAAGAGAGTGCTAGCACCCCGAGGCAAGGCTATTTTGCTCACCGACCAAGAGGACGCCATAAGCGAGGCCTGTCGGATGAACGAATTACAGTATCAACCTTTATGTACGGTGAGTCTGCATGGCTCTCTACCCATCATCTATCTAGTAACACACAGATTACAGACCCAATAGCGCCCCCGGGGTCCAAGACCACTAACCCATGCCCCCAAGCAGTTAGCAGGGCTACCCACCCTTAGCTAACCTTGGGCGCTCTCACCATATGAACCACAGGATCACTAGAGTGACTGTAGGCAAAGTCGAAATCCCCGTGATTGGCCGCAGCCCCCACATTGCCATCTCGATCTATGGCAACCACTGCCATTTTTGTCAGGTCTTCATGGGCATCCCGGACAGCCACAGTGTTCTCCAATCGTCTAATCAGCCGCATGAGACTATCTGCGCAAGCTTCCTGGGGAGAAGCGCCAGCCCGCATTAATTCCACAACCCCGTAACTCAGGCAACCTCGCATAATCAGTTCTCCACAACCAGTGGCAACTGCTGCCCCCGCCGTATCATCGGCATAGAAACCCGAGCCTACTAAAGGCGAATCGCCTACTCGCCCCGGTAGCTTCAGTGCCATACCACTGGTGGAGGTGCCAGCTGTGATGCCACCGGATTGATCTAAAGCCACAACACCTATTGTGTCGTGTCCCCTAGCCACGTAACCTTCTGCCAAACCAACTTGTTCCCCGCGGCGCTTTTCCCAAGCTTCAAGGGAACTGCCGGTGAGCAAAGGAGCTCTTTTCAATCCCTGGGAATCGGCAAATCGCTCTGCCCCTTCTCCCACCAAGATATGATGGGGAGTTTTCTCCAGGATCAAGCGGGCTATGCGAATAGGGTTGGGAAACCCCTTGACGGAAGCAACGGCCCCTACCGCCAAGTCTACCCCCCGCATGAAAGCGGCATCGAGCTCCACCTCTCCCGTGAGATTAGGAATGCCTCCTACCCCCACTGAGTCAACATTGGGGTCGACTTCCACTAGGCTAATACCTTGCTCTATTGCATCAATACCGCTCCTGCCACTATCTAGCAACTTGATACCAGCTTCCACCGCTAGCTTGCCAAAAGGCCAAGTAGCAGCCATAGCCCATTTGGACATTCCCCATCTACCTCCATCGCTCCAAATAAGTGCCAATTTTGGAAAACTCTGTGACACGCAAGTAATTTCGGCGAGGCCAAGTAGAAAGCCTGCCCTGCCGCCACGGAAATGTTGCGTTTCGAGCTCCATAGCGGTATAATCCTGCTAGAAGAGAAAGGACGATGAAATGCCACAGCGCTGGCCGAAAATCCTCTTAGCAGGCATAGTAGCCATTATGCCGTTTTTATCAGGGCCTCAGCTATACAAGCTATTCAGTGATCGAACCACACTAGAGGTCTTTCTCGATCAAGCTGGTGCTTGGGCACCGGTGGGATTTGTGTTACTCAACATACTGCAGATACTCATCGCCCCCTTACCTGGCAACATCATTGGCATGGGCGGAGGGTACGTATTTGGCTTTGGCTTAGGCTTCTTGCTCAACTTGATCAGCATGCTGGTAGGGTCCATACTGGTTTTCCAGCTTAGTAAATGGTATGGCAAACCACTGGTGGATCGTCTTGTCGGTCCCAAGACATCGGCATTTTTGGAGAAGATGGCTACCAAGAAAGGGCGTCGAGGTATTGCCCTCATGTTCCTCTTGCCTTTCCTGCCCGATGATGCTCTTTGTTTCATAGCTGGCCTTAGCCCCATGTCCATTAGATCCTTCGCCTTCTTACTGCTGGTTTTTCGTACGCCAGGCATCTTGGTAGCTACATTAACGGGGGCGGGATTGATTAATCTCTCTGTGCGGGGATGGGTAATAGTGGGTGCTTTGACCGTAGTCTTACTCTACCTGGGCTGGACCAAGGGGGACAAACTACAAGAACGGCTGCTAAGATTCATAGACAAGCATTTGTCATCAGTGCATCGTTCCCATGAAGACTAGATCATAGAAAACCCGCTGACCTTTGTGAGAACCAGCGGGTCTTGACTATACCTGTGCTAGAAACCCATTGTCTTGAACTGAGGCAGATATTCTCTGTTCTGGGCAAACATGGCTTTCACCATGTCCTCTATCTCATTCAGGGAGAGAACCGCGGCAGTCAACGGGTCGTAGCAAATGGCATGGAATACTAACCTAGGATCTCCTATCAGTGCCCCTTCAACCGCCATTTCTTCAATTGCCACACTAATGTTATTCAGTGCTGCAAGCTGTGGAGGCAACTCCCCAACGTGTATGGAGTTAAACCCTCTGCGATTAGCTAGAACCGGTACCTCCACACAGACATCTGGTGGTAGGTTAGATATGAGACCGGTGTTGGGCACATTCCCATTGAACTCAAAGGGTTTGCCACCCATATAGGCATTGATTATGTAAGCAGCGTATTCCTTACCCCGTTCCAGGTCAACTTCGTCCCGCTCAAACCACTTCTCCATATCCTGCATCCAGCTGCCTTCTCGGCGCATATACTCATTGAGTATGTAGGCATACACACCGGGATTCCAGCCAGTGCCATGGGTGCAGTATTGCTCAATAAGGTCAGGCCGTTTTCTAAACCACCAGTTGTACTCAGAGTTGTGTCCACTAGATTCAGTCACATAGTAATCCAGGTGAATGAACATTTCATTGCGCACAATTTCCTCGTTATAGATATCCTGGTTCTTTACTGCCTCTCTGAGTAGTGGATAGGCATCCTTGCCCTTCCACTGGTAATCCAAGTACCACGCCTGATGATTGATACCTGCACACACATAGTCGATTTCCTCCACGGGGGCTCCAATCCAACGAGCCAGCATGGCGGCGGTACCCTGCACGCTGTGACATAGGCCAGTGGCCTGCACCGATGTCTCCCGCTGAATGGCCCGACATAGCATGGCCATGGGATTAGTGTAGTTGAGTAAAATGGCATCGGGACAGTATTTCTCCATATCACGGCAGATATCTAGCATGACAGGAATGGTGCGCAAAGCCCTGAAGATGCCGGAAGGCCCCCGGGTATCCCCTACGTTAGTATCCACACCAAATCGCTTGGGGATTTCAATATCATGGCGCCAGACCGATACGTCTCCCGCCAAAATAGTACAAAGCACCGCGTCGGCACCCTCCAAAGCTTCCTGCCGGCTGAGGGTGGCCACCACCTTGGCAGGGTAGTTTCCGGCCTTAACGATGCGTTCAACGGCCCGTCTAGCGAAATCTAGACGCTCTTCATCGATATCCATAAGGGCGATGGTGGAGTCAGTCAGCAAGGGGAAAGTCAGAATATCTCTCACTAAAGAACGGGTAAAACCAAGGCTCCCAGCACCAATAAAGGCGATTTTCGCCATCTTGTGATACACCTCTCTCCTGCAGTCGTTGCGTTCGGGAAATCAGTTCGACAGAACTAGTTAGTTCCCTTTATTCAGACCTCTAGCGGAAGAGGGCGCACCCGCCCATCTTGGCAAAATCCACCCGCTAAATGGTCATATCCTGACAACCCTTAGCCAAAATCACCCGGGCAGGAGCTGCTTCGGCACCAACGACAGCCAGAGGAGCTGCAATTAGCAGGTATCGCCCAGCAGAAACCTGAGCCAATCGCAATCCCTCGATAATCACTATTTGCTCCTTGAGCAGCAAACGATGGGTGGCGTGATCGGGTTGACCTCGCTCGACGCTCAGCGCGTCAATTCCTACTCCCCGCACCTTTTTCTGAACTAGGTATTTTGCTCCCTCGCTGTCGAGAAACACATACGCGGGATCAAATCCACTAGCCAAGGAATTCCTGGTCTTGAGCACGATAAAGTCCCCCGGCTCAATCCCCTCACCTTCTAGATCAGTAGAGGTTATCCGGCCGGGTACAGCTGTCAGATCTAAGACCCGACAAGGCCTGACTACCTCTTCAATGGGAAGGGTATCGATCTTGCCTCCCTCCGGCAGAAAATGGAAAGGGGCATCAACGTGGGTACCTGTATGCATATTCAAGCTCAAACGGGTCTCCCAGGCACCTTTCGTGAAATCCCGGTCCACGGTGAGTTTCGGTCGGTTTTCCGTCCGATTCTTGTAAACCGGCATATGTTCATGAATGGGCATGGACACATCGTACAGCTCCACCATTGCATCTCCTCTCTTTCAGGCCCATCTAGGCCTCTACCTCCAAGATTGGCCGATCGCTAAGCAGACACTGAAACGGCAATAGCCAGCGGTGCCCATTACGGGCTAGCAATGCATCGGCAGAGGTAGGGCCCCAGCTCCCAGCTGGGTAAATCTCTGCCTCTTTCCCTATCTGCTCCCAGGCCGAGCTGATTCCATCGACAAAGCTCCAGGCGTGTTCCACCTCATCCCAACGGGTAAACAAGGTGGACTCTCCCCTCATGCAGTCGGCCAGTAAACGCTCATAAGCCTCAGGGGAGTTGAGCCCTTGCAGACAATTCTGGCAGTAATCCATCTTGACTGGCGTGATGGTGCTTTGCGTACCAGGCTTTCTAGCGTTGAACTGCAGAAAGATGCCTTCCTCTGGTTGGATCTTGATCACCAAGAGATTGGGGCCCAAGGCATTATGCTTTTGCCCAAAATAGAGCACCCCCGGCTGCTCCCTGAACCGAATAACGACTTCCGCTGAGCGAACAGGCAGCCGCTTGCCTGTTCGGAGATAAAAAGGCACTCCACTCCACCGGAAATTATCTATATAGAGCTCCAATGCTACATAGGTATCGGTATTTGAGTGTGAGTCCACTCGCCCTTCCCCTCGATAGCCCCCCACTGGTTGACCATCAATAGAGCCCGGCCCATACTGGCCCTTGACTACTTGCCGAGCTACGTCTGCCAAGCCCAAGGGCCGGAGAGAGCGCAATATCTTGACCTTTTCATCCCGGACAGAGTCGGCATCTAGAGCTACTGGCGGCTCCATGGCGATCAACGTCAAGAGCTGCAACATGTGATTTTGCACCATATCCCGCAACGCCCCAGCGGTCTCGTAGTAGCCACCTCTAGTCTCTACCCCTACGGTTTCGCTGACACTAATCTGTACTTCTTCAATATAGCGGCTATTCCAAAGGGGTTCAAAAAGGGTATTGGCAAAACGAATCACCATGAGGTTCTGAAGCATTTCCTTGCCAAGGTAATGATCGATCCGATAAACGCGCTTCTCCCCAAAGGTTTGAGTTAATCCTGTATTTAGCTGGCGAGCTGAAGCCAAGTCATTGCCAAAGGGCTTTTCCACAACCACTCGCTGCCAAGCTCCAGTATTGGTAGCCATCCCCTGTTGGTGCAGATCACGGGCGATGGCGCCAAAATACTGAGGAGCCACCGCCAAGAAGAATATCCGATTCCCTTGTGTCTGATAGACATCATCTAGACGAGCCAAGAACGCCTTGAGTCGTAGGTATGCTGTGGTGTCATCAAAATCCATTTGGAAATAATGAAGCCGCTGAAGCAGACTCCCGATACTGGTACCGGCAGGCATCTCGCCCTCTGTGATCTTCCCCGCCATCCTGGCCTCTTCCCGGACGATGGCATCTGTTTTCTCCCGCCTGCCCACCGCTACCGTCGCAAAATGCTGGGGCAAAAGCCCCTGGGCAGCTAAATTCACTAGAGCAGGATAAAGCTTACGCTGGGTCAGATCCCCAGTAGCGCCGAATATGACTAAGATACATGGTTCAATGCCTGGGAAATCCGTCATTGACCTAGGCAGCCTCCTTCTTGCACACCACTCGCTAACTCAATTCAGGCAGCTTCAGCACCTGTTACGAAACTCATTCGGACCAATGGGTGTGAAAACTACCGGGCATATCTACACGACGATAGGTATGAGCTCCAAAATAATCCCGTTGAGCCTGTAAGAGATTGGCCGGCAACCGATCTCGCCGGTACCCATCGTAATAAAAGAGTGCAGAACCAAATCCTGGGACAGGTATCCCCGCCGAAGCTGCCGCTGCCACTACCCGACGCCAACTTGCTTGTCCTTGCTTGAGGGCCGTGGCAAAATACGGATCAATTAGAAGATTCTCCAGATGGGGATTCCGATGAAAAGCACTGGTAATCTCGCCTAGAAACCTCGCCCTTATGATACAGCCTCCCCGCCAGATAAGAGCTACCTGGCCGAGGTCCAGATCCCACTGGTAATCCCCACTAGCCTGCTTCAAGATGGCAAACCCCTGGGCGTAGGAACAGATCTTGGATAGGTATAAGGCCTGCCGTAGATCCTCGAGAAACTGATTCGGGTCATCCCCAAGTTGCACCTTGGGCCCAGCCAGCAATCCCGCCGCCCTAACCCGCTCATCCTTAAGGCCTGACAACGCCCGGGCGAAAACCGCCTCAGCAATGGTTGGCGCCGGTACCCCTAGCTCCATGGCCTCTTGGGCTGTCCATTTCCCGGTACCTTTTTGCTCAGCTTCATCCAAGATGACATCTACCAAGGGCTGCCCTGTTATGTCATCGACTTGGGAAAGAATATCAGCAGTGATCTCCACCAAATAGGATTCTAGCTCCCCTGTGTTCCATGTCTGAAAGACCTCGCCGATGGCAGGAGCTTGCATTCCCATCAGCTCCCGCATGAGGAAGTAGGCTTCACTGATAAGCTGCATATCACCATATTCTATACCATTATGAACAGTCTTCACGAAATGACCCACACCACCTGGCCCCAAGAAGGTGCAACAGGGTTGGTCACCATCCGCCTTGGCGGAAATCGCCAAAAGAGGCTCTTGGACAAGGTCCCAAGCCGCCCGATCCCCGCCTGGCATGATGCTAGGCCCCTTTAGGGCTCCTTCCTCACCACCGGAAACCCCAATGCCTAGGTATAGAAGACCCTTCTCTTGCACCAAATCATGGCGGCGCATAGTATCTTGGAAATGTGAATTACCACCATCCATGATGACATCGCCAGGGCTTAGCACAGCTAGCAGTTCATTTATAACCCCATCCACCGGCGGACCCGCTTTGACCATGAGGAAAACACGCCTGGGCGGCTGCAAGGCATCCGCTAGCTCTTGCCAGGAATAAGCCCCTGTAATCTCTTTACCCTTGCCTCGACCATTAATAAACTCGTCAACCACTTCAGTCCTGCGATTATAGACAGCAACTCGATAACCCTGCCCAGCCAGATTGAGGGCCAGACTCTGACCCATGACTCCCAGGCCCACTAGGCCAATATCAGCTTTTTGCATGCAAGAACGGGCCGCTAAGATTCTCCCTGCCTCGGTAGGAAAGGACCGCGGCCCCGCACCTCCTATTACTATAGTGAACTCACCTATGCATTGGTCAACATCACTTTGATGGTATCTGAACTGCTACGTAATGTGTCTAGAGCTATTGCCGCATCTTGCAGCGGAAAGTGATGAGTGATCATGTCCGCTACCTTTATGCTTCCCCGAGCCAATGCTTGAATTGCCATGCGCCATTCCTTGCCTGGGAAAGGTGCTGAATAAGACATCCATGATCCCAATATCATCAGTTCCTTGCGAAGAATCATCTCGAAGATGCCCGCCGGGAGTTTCACATCTAGCTGGGCAGTACCCACATACAGCACACTACCCCTATTAGCCGCAATCTCCACGGCCTGCACCTGTGTGGCTGGCTGTCCTGCAGTCTCAACCACTATATCAGCTAGGTATCCACCGTTGGCTTTCCGACGATCGAATCCAGTGCGGCTATTGATCACCACATCGGCACCTAGCTTTTGGGCTACATCTAATTTGAAATCGTCAACATCCACAGCCACTACCTGGGAGGCGCCGAGATATTTAGACCATTGCACTGCCATCAATCCGATTGTGCCACTGCCCAAGACTACTACTCGTGCCCCAGCTACCTGCACCTTCAACAAGGCATGGAGAGCAACGGTGGCCGGTTCCACCATAGCTGCCCACAGATAAGATAACTCCCGAGGGATCTTTAGGAGACATGGGCTGGGCACTGACACATACTCAGCCATACACCCCTGACGGCGCGATCCAATGAAACTGTAAGATCGACACAGAGAATAGTCGCCTCGCTGGCAGGAAACACATTGCATACATGGCACCAAAGGTGCAATTGCCACCCGATCTCCCACGTCAATGCCTTGGACATCACTGCCCAGGCTAGCCACCTCTCCGGCTGCCTCGTGCCCAACCACTACAGGGTAGAAGTGGGCTCCGTCACCAAAGGCACGTGGTAGATCAGAACCACAGATCCCGCAGGCTACTATCTTAACGATTACCTCGTGGGGGCCCGGGCAGGGCATATCTGCATTATCTATCCGAATGTCCGAGGGACCGTGTATGGCTACAACTTGCATATCTACCCCTCAATTCTCAAACTAATCCTAGATCCATACTTCAACCGTGGCTGGTGGTGTGGTCTCTACTTGGAGCCCAGATCCGCCAAACCATGCAACTGATCCTTCAAAGCGACATATGTCTCCAAGTAGATGTGATATAGCTCGTCATATAGGCTACCATTGACAGGCTGGGGCTCATACCAACGCTTGATTTCCACAATGCCCTCCAGCGTCGTCTGCCAATCGGCAAAGGCGCCCACACCCATGCCCCCTAGAAAGGCCGCCCCGAAGACGGTGCCATCATCTACATTGGGGATACCTACGGGCGTCTTGGTTATATCAGCCTTGATTTGGCACCAAATCTTGCTTCTAGCACCCCCGCCCACACTGATCAGGCTCTCTGGTCTAATACCCGCCTGCCCACCTACTGCTAGGTTATGCCGCAAAGCGAAAGCCGCACCTTCCATAAGAGCCCGCACCAGATCACCTTGGGTCTTATCATAGGAGAGTCCCAACAACACGCCTCTTGCCCGGGGGTCCCAGATGGGGGTTCTCTCTCCTGCCATGTAGGGGAGGAAAAGTAGACCACCGGCCCCGGGCACTGATTGTGCCGCCTCCTGGCTCAGCCACTCAAAGGGGTTGCCCCTGTTAGGGGAAAGGCTCCCGTCACCAGTTCCCAGTACGCTTTGCAGAAACCAATTGAGGACTCCCCCACTGACAGTCCCGCCGGATAGGTGCCAGTGCTCCTCGACAACATGGCATCCACTGATCAGGCGGGCATCCCTAAGGGGATCACTGGTAACGATGGTCATACCACCGGCTTGGCCAGCTTGTTCTTGAGTAGAACCATGTTCAATCAAGCCAGCCCCCAGACATGCTGCGGCACAATCCACCCCACCGGCCACCACCGGTGTACCAGCGGCTAGGCCGGTTATAGCGGCGGCTTGGGGGGGGACCTCACCGACAACTACAGCTGATTCGTAGACATCCGGAAGCAATTCCCAATCAACACCCATGGCTTGGCAAGCTTCCAATGACCAGCCGCGCCTCTCCGTATCGAAGACGTAATACCCATAGCCCTGGGAGACATCCTGGGTGAAAGCACCTGTCAACTTGTGGACAATGAAACTATTGGATTGCAGGAACATATGGGTCTGGGCATATATGTGGGGCTCATGGGCTTTGATCCACAGCATCTTGGGCACACAATAGGCCGGGTCTATCCTATTACCACTCAGCTCAAGAACGAAATCCTCTCCCACCATCTCACGTAGATAGAGGCATTCCTCTACTGAACGCCGATCTTGCCATAGCATGGCAGGGCGCAATGGATTGCCCATCTCATCCACCGGCAAAGTAGCCCAACTATGGCCCACAACCCCTATGGCCGCAACAGCTTCGGCGGCAAAGACCCTAGACTCTAGGATTCGCCTAATACACTCAGACACCCCTTGCCACCATGTTTCAGCATCTTGCTCGGCCTCGTATGGAGTCTTACGAATGATGCCATAGGGTTCTGTGGCACTAGCTAACGGCTTCCCCGCTAGAGAAAAAGCAGCCACCTGACAGCTGGATGTGCCAACATCTATGCCCAGCAAAACATGTTTCTCCATATTCATGAGCAACCCCGCAAAGGCTTTGGCAGGAGCGTTTTGGCGCTCGTCCTGGCGGAGTTTCTCCAAGAGCTGGTCAAATTCGTCTTCCGAAACTGGCAGTTCAACCGAGTGTCCCTTTATTCCCGCCAGCAGCATGGCATTGGCTAACTGCACAGATTTGAGTCCTTCAGTTCCCGGAGACAGCAGCTCCTCTTTACCTAATATGGCGTTTATCACGTTCTGAGTAACGTATTTGTGTCCATGGGCTCTAGCCTCCACTGGAATCTCAACAACCTCGGGGCTAGCAGAGTAGAATCCTTGCTTGCTGGTATTCAAGATCTCCTGAACAGGTTTAGCTGTTCTAAAGAATGTGAGTACCCCGGACTCTAAAACAAGTTTCCCGTTTTCGGCAGCAATCTCCAAGCGATTGGTCCCCGGTGTATCTGCCGTTGTAGTGATAAAGCTGGCGGTAGCCCCATTCTCCAACTCCATCAAAACAGAGACGTCATCTTCCACGGTGATATCATGCCACTTCCCCAGATATACCAAGCTACTGAGCCGTTTAGGCAACCCAAAGAACCACTGAAAGAGATCCAGGTTGTGGGGGCATTGGTTCATGAGAACTCCG
>DAIQRD010000160.1:0-3738 GCA_036786445.1 Bacillota bacterium | reverse complement strand
TGGGGAGGTAGCGGCACCCTGAACCCGCAATCCGCTATAGCGGGGTCGAATTCCCCCTTGAGGGTCGGGCCTGTGGGGTTAGGTCCAAGCAAGTAGTGTTGACGATTGGGTCTCGCGCAATAAGGCTTCATGAATCCCGTCAGGTCCGGGAGGAAGCAGCGGTAAGTGAACAACCTTATGTGCCGCGAGGGTGCCTAATCCGAGCTAACTACTTGGGTGCCACCCGGAGGTACCAATTCGAGAGTGGGTGCACGGCAGTTTCACGGCTGGATGATAGTGTCCAGCCGTTTTTAGTTCCCGACTAACCAGAGACCGTCCCAAAGTCTCAGAGCATGCTAACTTATCGTAGATGGTCACGACTGGCAGGAGATTGGATCTTTCATTAGAAAGTACTAAGAGAAATGTACTAGCCTTGGAGGCGGTGGCATGTCCTATCTTTCTCTTTACAGGAAATATCGGCCACAGCGGTTCGAGGATGTGGTTGGTCAAGAACCAGTGGTTCGCACCCTACAGAATGCTTTACAGCGTGGCCGGGTTGCCCATGCATATCTGTTTTCTGGACCTAGAGGCACAGGTAAAACCTCTCTGGCCCGTCTTTTGGCAAAAGGGTTGAACTGTAGCCAAGGGCCAACACCCAATCCTTGCAATGTCTGTTCTAACTGTCAACGGATTAGTGATGGCTTTGCTATGGATGTTGTTGAAATAGATGGTGCCTCTAACCGTGGTATTGACGAAATTAGAGATCTTCGGGAGAATGTACGGTTTGCCCCTACCGAAGGTGGGCATAAGGTATACATTATTGACGAAGTTCATATGCTCACAACAGATGCATTTAATGCTCTTCTAAAGACTCTAGAGGAGCCTCCTGAACGTGTGGTGTTTGTCCTAGCTACTACTGAACCTCACAAAGTGCCGGAGACAATTGCATCACGTTGTCAGAGGTTTGAGTTCCGTAATTTCACCACTGAGCAGCTAGTCATGCGCTTGTGCCAGGTGGTGGAGGCCGAAGAGCTGGATGTGACGCGTGCGGCACTAGAATTGATCGGACGCCATGCGGCCGGTGGCATGCGGGACGCGATAGCGTTGCTAGATCAGGCGATATCATTTCAGACGGGCCGCATCGAGGAGGGCCATATAGCCGAACTACTAGGCGTTGTTCCTGGCGAGCAGTTATGTGAGCTGCTAAACAGTATTGCCGGTGAAGAAAGATTGGCCGCCCTTACCCTCCTACATCAGATGATTGGCAGTGGAGTAGACCCAGCTCAGCTAGGAAAGGACTGTATCGGCTTTCTCAGGGAGCTGATGGTTGCCAAAGTTGGTAGTCGAACTTACTTGACCACGGACGGCGAAGACCTCGTAGGCAGATGGCCTGCACTCGCCTCCTTGGAGCTAGAGCGTATCTTGACACTAATTGACCTGTTGGCACGGGCTGTGGCTGATATGCGATGGATGTCTCCGGTCTGGCTTCCTTTGGAGATGGCTGTAGTGAGAGGCACTGGCGACAATTTGATGGAAGACACAAAGTTAGCCAATATGCGTGGTGATGCTACGTGGCTGCAGGAGCTTACTCAAAGAGTTGCATATCTCGAAGCTGCCATCAAAGAGCTAAAGGCGATAGGCACACCATCGGATAACAGACTCAGCCCTGTGATAGACGAAACTCGCCCAGACCACGGGTCAAGTCATGAGTGGGCCGCCAGAGAGTCAGGAGGGGGCTTGGAGGATCAAGTCTCAACTTCAGCCTCGTCTAGTAGAGAGGCGGAGTTTGACTCTCTGCTCTCGCAGTGGGGTGAAGTCTCTGAAATACTACGGCAAGAACGTCAGGCACCGGTGGAAGCCTTCTTGAGGGAGGCAATCCCCCAAGGCTTTGATTCCGACGGTAGATTATTGCTAGCCTTCCCGCGGGCCAAGGAATTTCACAAGGTCAGTCTCGAACAGCCGAAGAATAGGGAAGCCCTGGAAAGGGTTTTGGCTCCCATTGTGGGAAGAGCGATTGAGGTAGTATGCCTATTTGAAGACGATATTCCACAGAGAAAGATTTTGACTAAGGTGGAGTCTATGGAAGCGAAGACCGGGGCCACAGAACCTGAACCTGAAGCCTCTGGTTCCACCCCTGAGGAAGAGGTCTTGGCCCCGGGGGTAAAGGAAGCTGACAGATCTACCGAAGGAGAGCAGGTTGATCTGGGTGCGGGGAATCCAGCCTTAGAAGCAGCTCTTAAGATATTCGGTGGTACAGTGGTTGAGCTTAAGGATGACACTGGAGAGGGGTCTAAGCAGCAGTGAAAAACATGAGGAAGATGATGAAAGAAGTTCAGAAAATGCAGGTCGAGATGACCAGGATACAGGAGGAGTTGGGCATTAAGACTGTAGAAGCTACTGCCGGTGGGGGCGTGGTGCGAGTTGTGATCAGTGGACACCTGGAAATCAAGGAGATTGCCATTGAGCCTGCTGCCGTCGATCCTGATGATTTGGAGATGCTGCAAGACCTTGTCATGGCAGCCGTGAATGAGGCAATTCGCTTGGCTCAGGAGATGAGCGCAACCGAAATGGAAAAAGTGACCGGTGGCATAGACCTATCTGGGTTACCAGGAGGGCTATTCTAAGCTAATGGGCTTTAGGGTGGCAGAATAAAGGAGACAAGCACATATGTCTGTGTATGCGAGACCCATAGCCCGGCTTGTGGAGGAGCTAGCCAAGCTGCCGGGCATAGGGCCCAAGACAGCCCAAAGGCTAGCTTTTCATATTATCAGCGGGACTAGGGAGAACGCCGAGAATCTGGCTGAGGCCATTACGGAGGCGAAGGAGAAGACGATCTACTGTTCAGTGTGTAGTAACTTAACAGAGCAAGACCCTTGCCCTCTATGCACCTCAGTTGGTCGGGATCGCAGTACCATCTGTGTGGTAGAAGAGCCCAAAGATGTAATAGCTCTGGATCGCACCGGGTTCAAAGGGCTTTATCATGTACTGCATGGAGCTATTTCCCCTATAGATGGGATTGGGCCAGGGGATCTTAAGGTCAAAGAGCTACTAGAGCGATTAAAAGATGATACTGTTAAGGAGATCATTTTGGGTACGGATCCTAATGTTGAGGGTGAAGCGACGGCTATGTACCTTGCCCGGCTGCTTAAGCCACTGGGCTTAAAGGTGACTAGAATGGCCCATGGGATGCCGGTGGGGAGCGATTTGGAGTACGTGGATGAGGTTACACTTGCCAAGGCACTAGAGGGACGCCGGGAAGTCTAATGTTAAATTCTAACATAAATTCCTCCCGACCAGGATAGACTTACAATAGACCATGGTTGTCTATGGGGAGGCTATCCTGTGGCGAAAGAGTTCTTGCAGAACCTGTGGAAGGCAGTGCACAGCCAGTTCTCATTGATAGATGATGATGTTATTGAAGAGCAGGATACTGGCGATTTTGACCGCATAATCGAGCAGGCCCGGCAGGAGTGGCTCCATGCCAAATCTTACTTTGACAATGTTGTAGATCCGGATTTGGTTGATTATGCCGTCTATTCTGTGGAAGCGGCAGAGAGAAAGTATATGTATCTACTTAAGAAAGCCCGTAGTCAAAACACAGGCCTTAAGGGACTATAAAGCTAGTCCCATGGTTTTTAGATTTTCCCTTTTTGCTTAGTCCGCGGGCTTTTTTGATGCACCTCATCTAGGGTTAGCAGCAAGCCGCAGAGAAACCAGAAGACCGAGGCTAGGTTGGCTCCATGGATGGTGTTATCTACT
>DAIQRD010000021.1:0-26961 GCA_036786445.1 Bacillota bacterium | reverse complement strand
GATGCAGGTGAAGATGTCACTGCTGCCTTTACCAAGGGAGCCCGGGAGACTCTGAAATTGGCCAAAGAGTGGCAAGTAGCTGGCGCTATTCTAAAAGCCCGCAGTCCCTCTTGTGGTATCGACAACATCTATGATGGCACTTTTCGAGGAAGGCTCCGGCCCGGGCCCGGGGTCACTGCAGCACTAATGGGAGAAGCAGGATTCACCCTCTTTGACGAGAATACCTGGAGAGCAGCTCAAGGTGAGTCTATACGAAGAAAAGGGAGTCAAGACGATGATCACCATTGAAGATATCCGCAATAATCCTAATTTCCGACTCATGATCAAGAAAGCCCATGACTACTTGACAGAACGAGGCTATACAGAGCATGGTTTCCGGCATGTGACCTTTGTGTGTCGCACCACCGCTCGCATTTTGGAGGAATTGGGATATGACAAGCGCACAGTAGAACTGGGAGCCATCGCCGGCTATCTCCACGATATTGGCAACATGTTTAACCGCAAACACCACGGTGTATCAGGTGCAGGAATCGTCTACACCGAGCTGCGCCAATTGGGGATGCCCTTAGATGAGATCTGTGACATTACCATGGCCATTGCCAACCATGAAGAGGAGATCGGGCAAGCAGTCAGCCCCATTACTGCAGCCCTGATCATTGCCGACAAAAGTGATGCCCATCGCACCCGGGTCCACCGCAAAAATTCCAGTGATATCCACGATCGGGTAAATCTCGCTATCTTGAACTCCCGGGTGGAGATCAATCAAGATGCCCGTACCATTACACTGCACATCGATTTTGATCATAGCAGCTGTGAAATCATGGACTATTTTGCCATCTACCTCAAGCGTATGCAAATGTGCAAAGCCGCGGCTGCCCACTTGGACTGCGAGTTCCGCCTTTTGATCAATAACCTGGAGCTGTTGGGCCTGGCGGACCATAGGCAGGCTGCGGGGCAAAACTAAGGAGGGTCATTCTGTGCTCCGTTACAATCTAATTCAACCTCAACAGATAGTGCAAGAGGAAGTCCCCGTGCCCCAACCAGGACCGGGTGAAGTGCTTGTCGCCGTCAAGAATGTGGGTATCTGCGGCTCTGATATCCACGCCTACTATGGGCAGCACCCCTATATCTCCTGCCCCGTTGTGCCAGGGCACGAATTTGCCGGTGTAGTCACCCGGGTAGGGGATGGTGTCGATGAAGCCTGGCTAGGAAAAAGGGTCACTGCCTTGCCATCCTTGGTCTGTGGCAAGTGCTACAATTGCCGCAATGGCAGATTCAACATCTGCCAGGGGCTCAAAGTCATTGGCTGCCAAAGTGATGGCGCCCTTGCTGAATTTGTCAAAGCTCCGGCAGATAAGCTCTTCCCCTTACCCGATGAGATGTCTTGGGAGACAGCAACTCTAGTGGAGCCCTTGGCAGTAGCTGTCCATGCGGTGAGGATTGCAGGAGATATCGTGGGACAGCGGGTAGTCATCTACGGCGGGGGCACCATCGGTCTTTTGGTCATGCAAGTAGCTAAGGCATATGGGGCCAAGGAGGTCATCTTAAGTGAGCCCGATGCCTTCCGACGCAACCTGGCCAAGGAACTCGGTGCCAACCATGTCATTGACCCCGGTGCCATACAGCCCTCCCGGTGGCTGGAAGACAAATTCGGACCCGAAGGTATCGACTTGTCTTTTGAATGTGTTGGGATAGAAGCCACAGTACATCAGGCTATTTTGTCTAATCGCAAGGGCACCACCATCGTCATTGTAGGTGTTTTCAGCAAACCAATCATGGTGGATATGGGCTTGGTACAGGATCGGGAGTTGCGCCTCTTGGGAACTCTTATGTACACCAAAACCGATTTCACCGAGGCCCTGGAGTTACTAGAGCAAGGTCGGGTTCAAGGGTCGCCCCTGATCACCCACCGACTGGACTTCGCCGATGCCCATCAGGCTTTTGACCTCATCGAGCAACAAAAAGGCAGCTGTATCAAACTCATGATCAAAGCCGCCAAATCATAGCTTCCGGGCATAACCCGGTTTTCGATGGGGTATCAAGGTGTACACATTGTGTACACTTTATGGGGATTGGTGGAACCTAACGACTATTGGGATCTAGCCAGTCCCTTAATCCATCACCCAAGAGATTGAGGGCGATGACTGTCAAGAAGACTGCCAGCCCTGGAGCTAAAACCAACCACAGCGCCCGACCCATATAGGGTTGGGCTTCTTTCAACATCCGCCCCCAGCTGGGATATGGCGGCTGAATGCCAAGACCCAAATAGCTCAAAGACGCTTCTGTCAAAATAGCGGTAGCGCATGTCACAGTGGCTTGAACCACAACGGGACCCAGACTATTGGGCAAAATATGTCGCCATACAATATGCCTTGGCCGGGCTCCTGCAGCTTGGGCCGCCTCTACATACAAAGCGGTTCGGCTAGAAAGAAAAGCACCCCTGGTGATGCGGGCAAACAGCGGTAAATTGGCAAAACCAATGGCTAAAATAGTGTTGATCATCCCCGATCCTAAGACCGTAACTAGCATAATGGCAAATAGAAGCCCCGGAAAGGCCATCAACCCATCCACCAACCTCATGATGGCTTCATCCCACCATCCGCCCTGGTAGCCTGCCCAGCCCCCCAATACCACACCCACCACAGCAGCCATGAATGTGCTGGCTAATCCCACTTGCAGGGCTATACGGCTGCCATAGGCCACCCGGGCCAAGACATCTCGGCCAAAATGATCAGTCCCCAGCCAGTGCGCTTTGCTAGGAGCAGCTAACCGCGCCCGAATATCCATGGCATTGGGAGAATACCGTAAAATAGGTAGCCAACTAGCAGCGGCTAGAGCCAATATGACCAAGAGCAACGCGGCCCCTAGACATACACTGACTGCTCGTCTCCGCCGACAGGGTAGCTCAAATAGGGAGGCTAGTTCTCGGCCCCGGCCTTCTGCCGCCAACTGTTTTTCCCGCCATACAACGGCCATGTCGCTACCCTCCCAACCGCCAATCTTCCGCTGACTCCTGTATACCTGCATAGTTCAGATTGTCTTCACTAATGAACACGACCATGTGGTCAGGCTCTTGTCTACTCATAGCGAACCCTAGGATCCAAGACCAGGTACAACATATCTGTGGCGAAATTAATCAAAACAACTACTGCAGCAATGAATAACGCAATGCCCTGTACTAAGGGCAAGTCCCGATACCCAATGGCCTGCAAAAGCAATCGCCCCAGCCCCGGTAATGCAAATACTTCTTCGGCGACAATGCTACCGGCCAAGAGACCAGCAAATTGCATTCCTGCCACTGTGACAATGGGAATCAGACTGTTTTTCAGAGCATGTTTATAGATGACCACAGACTGAGATATTCCCCTGCTGCGACCAGCCCGAATATAATCCTGGCTCAAGACATCTAGCATGGCTGCCCTGGTGATCCGAGTGAGACTCGCTATGCGATGGGCTGCCAAAGCAGAAGCCGGCAGCAAAAGCGACAGAAATGCCTGCCAGGGATCGGTACTCCACTGGACAAACCCACCGGGCGGCAACAGCCTCCAGCGCATGGAAAACACCAGGATCAAGAGAATACCCAGCCAAAAATGGGGCACCGCCATCCCTATCTGTGAGGCAAAGACTATGAGATAATCAACTATCCGCCCCCGATGAGCTGCTGCATAGGCTCCGGCAGGGATAGAGATCACCAAAGTAAGCACCATAGCCAGCACAGCGAGTCCCAGAGTAACCGACAAGCGCTCCCTGATGAGATCTGCCACAGGCCGCTCAAGCCGCAAGGATACGCCTAGGTCCCCTGTCAAAACATGCTTGAGCCAGTCAAGGTACTGAACATGTAAAGGCAGATCCAGGCCTAGCTCTTGCCGCAGGCTGGTTAACACCTCTGGATCTGCCTCTGTGCCCAGCATTAGTAGGGCTGGATCGCCTGGTATGATGTGAAACACCGCAAAGGTTATGGTACAAGCAATGATCAAGGTAAGCAAAAGCGCACCAGTGCGCCGCCACAGATACTGCAAGGAAACCACCAAATTCTTATTTATTTCTCGAAATATACGTGGGCGACATCATCTACATATTTGGGATAGTACTGCCAACCATGGACACTTTTCCCCATGGCCACCAGATCGTTGGGATCCATGATAAACAGCGCGGCAGCTTCCTCAGCCAAGATCTCCTGAGACCGACGGTAGATAGCTTGACGCTGGGCCAAATCGGTGACATAGAGCCCCTCCCCAATAAGGGTATCATACTCCCGGTTGCTGAAGTTGAAGAAATTCCTGGGATAGCTAGATTCATAGCGATGCAACACTGTGTGGGGATCTAGCTTCCCGGCCAACCCCACAATGGTCATGTCATATTCCCGTTTCGTGTAGATCCGGTCCAGCCATGTGCCCCATTCCACCAGCTCCAGATTTGCCCGAATACCTACTTCTTCCAGCATAGCCGCGACCATCTCACCGGTCTTTACATGCAGATCGTAATCAGCAGGTAGAGACAAGGTAACAGTAAACCCATGGGGATATCCTGCATCTGCCAAGAGCGCCTTGGCCCGCGCGGGGTCGTACATGTAGTAATCAGCCAGATCAACATAATAGGCATCCATCACAGGACTCATGTTGCTTCCAATCTTGCTGCCATAGCCCCAGGCCGCTCCTTCAATCAAGAGGTCCTTGTCAATAGCGTAGTTAATCGCTTGGCGCACCCGGATATCGGCAAACGGCTCCCGTTCCAGATTATAGGCCATGAGCTGTGGTGTATTCATAGGGCCTGAAAGTAGCTTCAGATTCTGATCCTGCTCGACTTCCCAGGCCACATCGGCAGACAACCGGGGAATAACGTGAACTGCCCCGGCCTTGAGGTTCAAGATAGCTGTGGATGGGTCCGGCATAATACGAAAAGTCACTGCATCTAGATAGGGCAGATCTTTCTCCCAATAGTCTTCAAACCGAACTAGCTTTACATGTTGCCCCATCACCCATTCCACCAACTGAAAAGGGCCAGTACCCACCGGTTTTGTCGCCAGAGTTGCCACTGCCTCTGGGGGAATAATAGCCGCATCCGCCAATTCGCTTAAGAACGGTGCGTAAGACGCCTTGAGCTCCAAGCGAATTCTCCCATCATCCGCAATTTCCAAGTGCTTGATCTGCTTATGCCAAGCCAATGGATACCCGGTAGCCTCATCCCGAATTCGATTTAGACTAAAAATCACATCATCAGCAGTCATGGCTCGCCCGTTGTGGAACACAACATTTTCCCGCAAGGTAAAGGTATAGACCGTGCCATCCTCAGATATGTCCCAGCTCTCTGCCAGAGCAGGGATAATCCGTCCCTCAGCATCGTAACTGACTAACCCTTGGTAGATATTGAAATCAATCTCCTGAGTCGCCGCGGCCACAGCCCTATGGGGATCAAAGGTATCAGGATCAATAGGAACTGCCACCACTAAATGGCCACCAGGCTGGGGTGCCGCTGCAACAATATGCAGGCCCCCGCTCCCCAGCAGTACACTGAAACACAACACTGCCACAATTACATATAGAGCTTGCTTACTTCCCATCCGCCCCACTTCCTTTCCTGGATCACCTATATTATACTCCTACCTCTTCCCCGGTAAGAGCAAACATGCAGCCAATTGCCCAGGCAATTGCCAAGATCGTCAGCTTAGCCTCGCGATGACCTCAGAGGTGAATTCCCTGGTACCGGTAATACCGCCTAGATCCCGAGTCCGGATACTGGCCTCTACACAATCTAGTGCCGCCTTTTCAATAGCCCTACCCACGCTCTGTGCTTCATCATCGGCAAAAGCCTTCAGTAAAGCAGCTGCGGCTAAAATCATAGCCAGGGGGTTAGCCACGTTTTTCCCCTGCAAAGCAGGAGCTGTGCCATGAGGCGCCTCGGCCATAACCACTCTCGGAGTTAAGTCACTGTTGAAGCTAAGTAGCAACGATTCTGCGCCGGCGATGGATCCAAACATCTGCAGCACCAAATCGGATAGGCAGTCACCATCCCGATTTAGAGCGGGGATCACTAAGGGCTCTCCATCTGTCCGACAGAGAAGAGCATATGTAGCATCAATCAACTGTGGTTCATAGGGGACGTCGGGATGGCGCCGAGCTGCAGCATCCATCTCTTCCTTAAGCATGCCCTCATAGATAGGGCTCACAGTGTATTTGGGCCCCCCAAACACTTTGGCCCCCGTGTTCTTGGCATGGCGAAATGCGTATTCAGCTACATATCGACAGGTCTGGCGGGATATGGTTTCTGTACGGTAAGCTTGCTCTGCCTCGCCCTCTCCCGTCCGCCACTCCTTGGCACCATAGGCATCACCCACAGCCATGCGAATCACGGAAATGGGGGATTGCAGATTCCCCAGGGGCATGACCCCCGGTAGCCGTCTGCCCGTGCGCACTATAACCTGTCCATCAATGGCTGAACGCAATATGGCATTGGGGCTGCCCACATCGCCTTTAGCTTCTGGGGTAATAGTAGCTGCCTTTAGCCCATATCCGGCTTCCACCATGGCCTGGGCAGCATCTAGTACAACTTGATTCTTAGTCTGGCGTCGATATGCCAAGCTGAGATCAAAATACTGAAAGGCGAGATTTATGCCCGTTACTGCCGGATCAAGCACACGCAAGGCTTCATCTAGAAGCTCCTGCCCTGTTTCATCGCCCTTCAATACTACGATTGTCTGGCTCATGCCTTTTCCCCTTCCTCTTGGGCGTGTTATCGCTTCTTCTCTGGGCTGCACATGCACCCTCTCCGCCCATCTCCTTCATCCTATTCGCTATGCCGATCCCTATCCCTGCCCATCTCCGGGGCTAGTCTAGAGGCAGTCAGATGCTATCGGTGTATCGCCATCTACATAGGCGCTTTTCTAATCCATTGATAGCGGCAAACAACATTATACCCAAAAGGCTCAAGACCACAATGCCTGCATACATGCTGCGGTAATCCACCCGCATCCAACTGTCGAGGATGAAAAATCCGATACCCCATGGAGTGGCGAAATTCTCTGCGAAAAAGAGTACTGCCAAGGCTGTGCCCGCCCCCAACCGAACGGCTGTGAATATCCGGGGAAGGATGGCTGGAACGATGCCATGGACATAAACATTCCAGTTGGTAGCTCCCAAGGAAACCAGAGAATCAATCAGTCGAGAGTCAATGCTCTGGGCAGCATCCATGGCAGCCACGAAAGTCTGGAAAAACAGGATGAGCCCCATCAAGAATACCTTGGCGGAGTCTCCTAAGCCTAGCCACAGGAAAATCAAGGGTAAGAAGGCTACCTTGGGGATGGGATACAACATATAGATGACCGGTGCCCCCCAGCGCTGCCAAGCTGGGTTTCTACCCAACAAAACACCTAGAGGTAAAGCAAAGGCAGAAGAAAGCCCTACAGCTAGTAAGATCCGCCATAGGCTAGCAAACAGATGGTGGGCCAAATGGGGCCAAAAGGCCCGGCCTAAGTATTGAAGAACAACTGCTGGGGATGGTAAAGCCGGAGACCGTAAGAGAGTGGCACCGAGAGCCCAAACTCCAAAGATGAGGAACACCCCCATAACACTTGCCAAGAGGTCCTTACCCTTGTAACCCATCGCAGCATTCCTCCCGCCTCACTGTCGCTCCCACCCATTTCCAAGCATACAAAAACAGGGCTCAGGAAGCAACTCCCAAGCCCTGTCCCCGTTTAATTATCGAAACAGAAATACTTTGGGGCGCCTGTTGCGCACTAGATAGCGCCACTGTCTTTGTAGATATGGATAGACATAGTAATCCAGACCAAAGGCTCGACCGGCTCCAGCCATCATGGCTATGGAGGTCATCAGGAACCAGTAGTCATACAAGCCAGTAGACAAAAGGAAGTTGATGTTCATCACCACTGATATAGCTGCGGCGATAAATGTGAAGAGCCCCAAGATAAAGGCCACACCCAATACAATCTCAGTAATAGTAACCATATACTGAAATACCATAGCATTGGGAACAACGATATTGTTGACCATCCAAGCATACCAACCAGGTGTATGATCACTGATCAAGTTCATGATAGAGGCCCCGGTTGTCCCGTCGGTTGCTAGAGTTGCTGCAGTAGTAGCTACAGAACTAGCCGCGCTCACTCCTGTCGTGGCTGCCACTTCAGTAGCAGCTGTAACTCCAGAAGTAGCTGCCACATCAGAAGCCGCCGAAATAGCACTGGCTGTGATTGAACTGCCGCCATCGGCGGCTCCACTGATCATGATCTCCCGCAGCCAACCGGAGTTGATCTTATCAATACCGGATTTCAGCCACATGTATCCTAAATACAACCGCAAGGGCACCAGCCAGAAGAGCTGAGAATCTGCCCACAAATGCTTGACAACATGCCAATCCCGCTTTCTCTGATCCTTAAACTCATGGGCGAGATAGGCAAATACGATGTCAAAGCCACCGATGCCAAACAAGTAGTGTAGATTGACCATATGCTTCATAAATATGGCTAGAAAACCGGACAGCTTAATACCCATAAGGTCAGCTACACCATACCAGCGCCCCACAGATACCATTACTCCATGGATATTAGGCTTGTATGGCTGCTTCTCCTTGCCCCTCAATTCCGCGATGATATTGTCGGCAGCCACTTGACCCCCCTGCAGAGCAGGTTCCACCAACGCCGGTAGGGGCTGGCCGTTATTTGCCACAAAAAAGCTGTTATCACCGATGGCATAGACATTAGGATGCTGGGTCTGTAGATACTCGTTCACCACAATGCGGCCTCGACCGGCTGTCTCCAAGCCTAGCTCAGCGGCGCATGTCGCTGTCTCACATCCGCCGGTCCAGATCAAAGTGTGACTCCCGATAGCTTGACCACCTTTGAGTTCAATGGCATCGGGAGATACTTTAACGATGGGTGAGTTGGTCCACACCTCTACCCCTAGTTTATCTAAATGGTTCATGGCCTTTGCGACTAGATTATCATCGAGGACCGTAAGGCATTTGTCCATGGCTTCCACAACCATGAGCCTGACATCAGTTCGACTAATGCCAAACTCGGCGCAGAGCTCCTGTCGCCAGCGGGCCAACTCACCTACGAGCTCTATACCGGTAAACCCACCGCCACCCACAACAAAGGTAAGCAATTCCCGGCGGCGAGCAGGGTTCTTCTCTCGAGCCGCCTGCCGAAACATAGATCGGATATGCTCCCTAGCCTTGATAGCATCTTCATATGACCAGAGGGCGAGGCCATGCTCCTCCATGCCTTCAATCCCAAAATAGGCAGGCTTGCTACCCATGGCCACGACGAGATAGTCGTAGGGGTATTCCCCCCCGACCGCCTTCACCACATTGGCATTGAAGTCTACCGATTCCACCTCATCGGCTACGACTTTCACTTTGGTGTACTGGAAGATCTTGTCTAGCGGCACAACAATTGCATCCTCTGACACCCGGTTGCCGGCCACTTCATGCAGCTCAGTCAACAGGGTATGGACGTGATTCCGGTCGATAAGAACAATCTCCACATCTCGGGCACGGCGTAAACGCTTCTGCAGGCGCAGTGCAGCAGACACTCCGCCGTAACCAGCCCCCAAAATAACGATACGTTTCATTGTTTTCTTATTCCCCTCCTACAGCCACCCATCATCCCTGCTCTGCCACGGAATCTCCGTGGTGGCATCCGAGTTTGTGACCGTGAATACAGGTACTTTCGCGGCTAACACTGGCAATTATATCACAGAGTAGAGTATTAGTTAAGTGGGATCATTATAATTTTCGGCGAATCCATGGTAACACCCAAAAAACTATGCTACAATGTCCGAGAGAGCTGCTACATTGGGAAAGGAGTTTGGAAGTTGGCGTATAAAGACCTGCGTGAATTCGTGGAGACCCTGGAGCGTCAGGGTGAACTGAGACGCATTCAAACTGAGGTAGATCCAGAACTAGAGATCACCGAGATTACCGATCGGGTCTCCAAAGCCAATGGCCCTGCCCTCCTATTTGAAAACGTACGGGGCTCCGCGTATCCAGTGCTGATCAATGCCATGGGTTCCTACCGGCGCATGGCTACAGCTTTGGGGGTAAAAGACCTGGATGATATCGGCAATGAGATCCTTCAGCTGATGGATGTGTCAGCTTATGCAGGTCTTTTGAACAAGGTCAAGGCTCTGCCCCGCTTACTCAATCTAGCCGGGGTATTCCCCCGCCGCATCAAACAGGCTCCTTGCCAAGAGGTCATCGAACGAGAACCTGACCTAAATACACTGCCCATTTTGAAGTGCTGGCCGGAAGATGGTGGCCGCTTTCTTACATTGCCTTTGGTCATTACCAGAGACCCCGTGACTAATCAGCAGAACATGGGTATGTACCGTATGCATGTATATGACGGTCAGACCACCGGTATGCATTGGCATTTGCACAAAGATGGCCGGGAGAACTACCTAAGATACAAGGAGACCGGCCAACACATGCCGGTGGCAGTGGCTTTGGGAGCTGATCCAGCCACCATTTATGCTGCCACAGCACCCTTGCCCAAAGAAATTGATGAGCTCTTGCTGGCGGGGTTTCTACGCAAGCAAGGTGTGGAAACAGTTAAGTGCATCACTTCCGATCTGGAAGTACCAGCCCATGCGGAGTTTGTCCTGGAAGGATATGTTGACCTAGACGAAACTCGCTTGGAGGGGCCCTTTGGAGATCATACCGGCTACTACTCGCTCCGAGACGAATATCCGGTATTTCACTTGACATGCATTACCCGCCGCCGGGATCCCATCTATCCAGCTACCATAGTGGGCAAGCCTCCCATGGAGGATTGCTATATGGCCAAGGCCACTGAGCGCATTTTTTTGCCTATCCTAAAACTGCAGATGCCAGAGCTAGTTGATATTAACCTTCCCCTGGAAGGGGTTTTTCACAACTGTGCCATTATTTCCATCCAGAAACGCTACCCGGGCCATGCTAAGAAAGTCATGCATGCTGTTTGGGGAATGGGTCAAATGATGTTTACCAAGCTGATTATCATCGTCGATGCAGACGTCAATCCCCATGATCTATCCACCGTCATGTGGAAGGTTTTCAACAATATTGATGCAGCCAGGGATCTAACCATTGTGGATGGCCCTCTAGATGCACTAGACCACGCCTCTCCCCTGCGTCACTATGGCCATAAGCTTGGCATAGATGCAACAAAGAAATGGCCAGAAGAAGGCCACACCCGGGAATGGCCCAACGACATAGAGATGACTAGGGAGGTCAAAGAGCTTGTCGACAACAAATGGACCAGCTACGGTCTGGACTAAAACCCGCCTCTTGGGGGAAATGGTCATGTTCCGACACACTTTGTTTGCCTTTCCCTTTGCCCTAGTGGGGGCTTTCATGGCGGCCAGAGGACTACCCGATCTCCAACTCCTAATCTGGATATGCTTGGCTGTTTTGGGTGCCCGCAATGGAGCCAATGCACTAAATCGCTTGGTAGATCATGAGATCGATGCTCAAAACCCCCGCACAAAAGACCGCCATCTTCCCCGGGGGTTGGTGACCCGCTGGGAGGCTGTCTTGATGGTCTTGGGCTGTTTTGCTATGCTGGGATTAGCTACTTATATGATTGAGCCCTTCTATATGCTACTCTTGCCCATACCCATGCTACTGTTTATCATTTATTCATACACAAAACGCTTCACTTGGCTATGCCATCTGGTATTGGGAGCTGCCGTAGCCGGCGCCCCAGTGGGGGCTTGGATCGCCGTAGCCCACAGGCTAGAGCTGCCGGCCCTGGTTCTCGGAGCAGCAGTAGCACTTTGGGTAGCTGGTTTTGATGTAATCTATGGTACGCTAGATGTAGATTTTGACCGTCAACAGGGGCTATTTTCCATCCCCGCGGTCTTCGGCATCCCCAAGGCTCTCAAGATTTCCACAGGGATGCATATATTGTCGATTCTGCTCTTATGTACCCTATATGCGTTCTTGCCTTTAGGTTACTTTTACTTCATTGGCATCCTATTAGTCACGGCCCTCTTGACTTATGAGCATCTCTTAGTATCACCGAACCAACTTGGGCAAGTCAAGATCGCGGCGTATAATGTCAATGAGATCGTAGCTCCTATTTTTATGATCTTTGCCATCACTGATTTGCTGTTTTAGGAAGCATGCATGAATTTCTCAGAGGATTTCAGAAGGAGGCCGTCTGTTTTGCGCTGTGGATTCTTTGCTCATCGCCGTTCAACGATGGGCCGTTGGCTCATCTCTCTTGTCATCGTCACTGGACTTATAGGCCTAGCCACGGGAGGGGCTGCACTGAAAGAGAGCCCTGCTCTCCTAACCATAGGCATCTTGCCTGATGTTGACTCATTACCCTTGGTACTGGCTCTAGAGGCAGGCCTCTTTGAAGGGGCCAAGCTTCATGTCGAATTGGTGCCTTTCAAGAGCGCCCTTGAGCGAGATACCGCTATCCAAACAGGGAAGATCGATGGAGGCATCTCCGATATTCTGGCTGCTGCCTTTGCTCAGAATGCAGGCTTTGCAGTGGAAATAGTCTCACATACCGATGGGCGCTACCGGCTACTGGCGGCACCGAGCTCCCAGATGGGAAATATCCATGGACTTCAGGGCAAGGCCATAGGCATATCCCCCAACACGATAATCGAATATGCCACCGACATGATGCTGCAGGATGCAGGTATGGACAGTGACAATGTGGACAAAGTCAGTATTTTAGATATCCCCCTCCGGCTACAGCTGCTACTTGGTGGTCAACTGACCGCGGCCTGTCTACCGGATCCTCTAGCTGCTTTGGCTGCTAGCAAGGGAGCAATTCCCATTGCTGATTCCCAAGACATGCAGTTGGCACCGGGAGTCTTGGTGTTTTCCAGCCGCGCCTTAGGAGCCAAGGCTGACACTATCCGCCGCCTACTGGCTGTCTATAATGAAGCGATAGCCCTACTCAATGCAAACAGCTCTGACATTGCTTTTCTGGAACCCCTTTTGGACAAGGCGGGCTTCCCCGCCGGTGTGGTCCAAACTATGGAACTGCCTGTCTATCGGCCTGCGGCTTTGCCCACCCGGACAGAAGTAGACACTGTCCTGGCTTGGCTACAGGAGAAAGAGCTCTTGCACCACACTGTGACTTACGAGGATCTGGCCGCCGAGGAGCTCTGGCAAGTGAAGTAGGTTCAGCCAAGCATGGCAAGAACAGGGCTGGGGCGCGGCTTTGCACATTTTCTGGATTATGATATACTCTTGACGTCTTTGACATAGAACCATGGTTAGCTAACTGAAAGGAGAACGGGGGCGCCTGAAATAGGTCTCCCGGCGCATTTCCATGAGACTACGGCGCTTCATCTGGGGCCTAATCATCATAATGCTAATCATCGCCAGCCTAGGGGTGGCTATCACCGGCAACCGTGCACCCAAGGCCATATCTGACAGCCAATGGCTCATGGGTACACTGGTGGAAATGCGGGTCTTCGGATCGCGCTCCACCCTAGATGCTGCCTTCAAGCGCATTCAAGAACTGGACAACACCATGAGTCGTACTTTGGTGGGCAGTCAAGTCTATCAGATTAATCAACAAGCAGGCACAGCCTGGGTATCAGTGAATAAAGATACTTTCCGGGTTATACAAGCGGCCATCAAATACGCCGACCTTACTGGAGGCCTATTTGATCCCAGCATTGCTCCTTTAGTGGAGGTGTGGGGCATAGGCACAGAGGAGGCCAAACTCCCCTCACCCGCCGCCATCCAAGCCGCGCAAAAACTTATAGATTACCGTGCTATAGAGCTAGACACCAACCATATGCGGGTGAGACTTAAGCGACCGGGTATGGCCCTAGATCTAGGCGGCATAGCCAAGGGCCATGGAGCTGATGCCGCGGCAGCAGTACTGCGAAGCAAAGGTGTTAAGAGTGCCTTTTTGAACCTGGGAGGCAACGTATATGTCGTAGGAACCAAACCCGACGGATCGTCCTGGCGCATCGGCATCCAGGACCCAGATGGGGTCAGGGGTAGCCACATCGCTGTCTTGGAGGTGAAAGACACCTCCATTGTCACTTCCGGGCCTTACGAACGTTATTTCGTAGAAGATGGGACACGCTATCATCACATTTTGGATCCGGTTACTGGTTTTCCGGCAGATAGCGGCTTAACCAGTGTTACCATCGTTTCTCCCTCTTCCCTGACAGCCGATGCCCTGTCAACAGGGGTGTTTATCTTGGGCCGGGAAAAAGGGTTGGCGCTCTTGGAAGCATTAGATGGCGTGGATGGGCTCTTGATTACTGACGATCATCAAGTATACACCACCAGCGGTCTAAGAGGTCGGCTGACTTCCCTGGCTAAGGGGTTTGAACTCCATGATTAGAAGCAGGTATTTTAGACCCGGTGACATCATTATCTATACAATGCTGGTCCTGATTTTTGCCTTGGGCACCATCATGACTACCGGTGGTGCTAGGCCCGCATCAGTCACAGCAGTGGTGACCCTAGATGGTCGGGAGATTCATCGGATTGACTTGCAGAACGTCTCCGAACCCTATGAATTCCTGGTGGAGTCGGACCCAGATCACTACAACCTCCTTCGGGTGGAAGAGGGGCGAATCCGGGTGTTGGAAGCTTCTTGCCCTGATCAAATCGACGTAAAACAGGGCTGGATCTCCCGTTCCCACCAATCCATAATTTGTTTGCCCAATCGTCTAGTTATCCGGATTCTACCCGGTAGTGACGCGCCTGATAGCGAAATCGATGGAATAGCTTTTTGAGCCTTTAGGAGAGGAGGGTCCCTTTGTCTGTCCGCCGCATCACCTGGATAGGTGTGCTTGTATCCCAGGCTCTGATGCTCCACGGGGTGGAGCGCTTACTACCAGTTCCTCAGCTGGCACCAGGTGTTAAGTTGGGCCTAGCTAATATTGTCACCTTGGTGGCGCTCAGTATCCTGCCATGGGGTGATGCTTGGCTAGTCTTGGTCCTGAGAAGCTCTTTAGGGGCCCTTCTGGGCGGTGGAGCCAGCAGCATACTCTTTAGCCTTGCAGGGGGCATCTTGAGTTTTTTGGTAATGTCCTTGCTCCTGCGGTATCAAGGTCTGTTTAGTATTCCTGCAATCAGTGTAGCCGGGGCCTTTTCACATAATGTGGGACAGATCCTCATGGCCGCCCTGGTGGTGGAGACATTCAACATCTTTGTCTATTTTCCCATCCTCGCAATTTCGGCCCTAGTCACCGGCTTCTTCACAGGAGTAATCAGTGATCTAATCATCAGAGCCCTCCGGCACTCCCGCCTTGTACCCATGGTGTCTAATGTACCGCCGTTAGGGGATCTGGATAAGTGAGGTCTGAGCTATGACATCTGAATTCTGGCAGAATAATTATGGACTGAGGCAACGCCTAGATGAGGTGCAACAGATAATCCTAAGGAATGTTCACTCCCGCGAGGCCATGCTTGCAGAAGCCGCCACTTCCTTGGCCCGTGCCGGTGGCAAACGGCTGCGCCCGGCTCTAGTACTATTGGCAGCTGATATGGGCCCAGAACCATCCAAGAACATCGTCAATGTAGCCGCAGCAGTGGAGATCCTGCATATGGCTACCTTGGTCCATGATGATATCATCGACGAAGCCCGCTATCGCCGGGGAAGGATCACTGCCCATGAACGGTTCGGCAAAGATGTCGCCGTATACACCGGAGACTACCTTTTCACCCGCTGTTTGCTGCTACTAGCTGACTGCAAGGGTGTGGAACACATGGCTCAAGTGGCTAAAGCTATGAAAGTAATCTGTGAATCAGAAGTCTACCAGCATGCTGATCGCTACAATGTAGACACTTCAGTTCGGCAATATCTTCGCAAAATAAAGGGAAAGACTGCAGCCCTCTTTGCCCTCAGCGCTGCCTTAGGTGCCAAAGAAGCTGGCGCGCCCACCACCACAATCCAGAGCATAGGTCGATTCGGATCCCATTTGGGCATGGCTTTTCAGATCAGAGATGACATCCTGGATTTTACTGCCACCGATGCCGAACTAGGTAAGCCCACTTCCTCTGATATGCGGAAGGGTAACTTCACCTTGCCTGTAGTCTATGCTTTGGAATCGCCTGGCCACAAGAGACTGCGTCACCTCTTGAGAAAGCCCCATCTGACAGCAGACGATTGGGAGCAGGCTACAGCAATGGTAATAGAAGGGGGCGGTATTCACAGAGCCGGACAATTGCTGGAAAGATACTGTCAAAAGGCCCGCAGAGAGTTGGAACGTTTGCAACCCTCGCCGGCAGTAGATACCCTTGACTGGTTAGTAGGACAATTGCAGCTCAATCCCGCTGATATATACAGTATGAGACCCGCTTGAGATTGGCTGCTTCCGGAGCCATTAGGTTTTCCGCACTACCTACAATGAACACTCCACCAGAGACCAGCGATTTGCTGAATTTGCCGGTGAGCATAGCTTGTGTTTCCGGGGTAAAGTAGATAAAGACATTGCGACACAGAATCAGATGGAAACCGCTTTCATAGGGATCCTCTAGGAGATTGTGCCTTTGGAATTTGACCCGACGCTTGATATCATCACTTAGTTTCCAGAGGCCACCTTCATTTCGAAAATACTTGTTTTTGTATTGGGCAGGCAAAGTGTTGAGTAGGTTTTCTGCATAAACAGCTTCCCTGGCCTTGGCCAATGCCCCCACATCAAAATCTGTACCCAACAGTGTATGGGTCATGCCAGGATTAAGCTCCGCTAAGATCATGGCTATGGTATAGATCTCCGGCCCAGTGGATGAGCCAGCGCTCCAGATCTTGAGCCGCCGATGGCGCTCTAGAAGTCCCGGCAGAACTCGCTGTTCTATCTCTTTGAACACCGTGACATCCCGATAGAACTGGGATGTGTTGATAGTCAGATATTCAGTGAACTTCCCTCGCTCTTCCGCGTCAGATCGGAGTATCTTAATGTAATCACCGTAGCTCTTAACACCGGTGCGATCTAGCCATTGGTTGATCCGCCTTTGCATCTGTTGCTGCTTGTAATGATTGAGATCAAGACCAATGGTATCTCTTAGACTCCGCTTAAAGACGGCATAATCCGCGTCAGTCAAAATAATACTCATCAGGGACCTACCCTTTTCTGTAGTTTTAGAGCTGCCCGCACCACCGCGTCACCTATGCGGTCAAGGGGCAAAACAAAGTCTGCATCTCCGTTTTCCACCACGGCCCTGGGCATGCTATAGATGGTGGAGGTGTTCTCATCCTGGACAATGGTTACCCCACCTGCTGCCCTGATCTTGGCCATGCCAGCCGATCCGTCTTTCCCCATACCAGTTAAGATAACTCCCACCAACTGGGTGGAATAGACTGCAGGCAAAGCCAACATGGTCACATCAATGGAGGGCCGCACATAATTCACTGGTGGGCTCTGTTCCAGATGAATGACTTGCTCCCGAGAAACAGTCATATGATAGTCTCCAGGAGCTATATACACTACACCGGCACTGACTCGATCTCCCTCTTGGGCTTCCTTAACTCGAACGCTGGCGATCTGATCTAGCCGCTCTGCCATGGATCGGGTGAAACCAGCGGGCATGTGCTGGACCACTAAGACGCCTGCCGGCAAATCCCCCGGAAACTGGCGGATGACCTCCTCTAGAGCCCTTGGGCCACCGGTAGATGCGCCGATAGCTATGAGTACAGTAGTAGTGGGACGCACCCCGCCACTTGGCACAGGCTGGTGGGGAGGTACTCCCTGCCCCGCTATGACACGGGTCGCTGGAGGCGGTGGCAAGGTGGTTGCTTGAACCCGGGCGCCTACCGCTGCCTTAAGCTTACGGAGAAGCTCATCTCGGACATCTTCTATATCTAGCGAGATGGATCCGGAAGGTTTCGCTATAAAATCTACTGCTCCAAGAGCCAGGGCATCCATAGTAGCTTTGGTACCCGCTTGAGTCACACTACTAAGCATGATCACAGGCACGGGCCGTTTCCCCATCAACTCCCGCAAAGTTGCCAAACCATCCTTACGGGGCATTTCCACATCCAGAGTGACTACATCAGGCTGCAGTCTTTCGATCTTCTCTAGGGCATCAAGGCCATCCCGGGCAGTCCCTATAACTTCGAATGCATCATCTTGCGCAATCATATCGGAGATCACTTTGCGCATAAAAGCGGAGTCATCTACCACCAACACCCTGGCTTTGGCCATATTGTCTCCTCTCAAATCTCCTGGGGCTCCTCACCGATGCTTTGCACCACAACAACACCGGTTTTTGTGTACAGGGTCATCTTCCGCCCCCTATTTCCTTCTACAGCTTCACCGCGCAAGGGTATTTTATTGAGGTTCAAATGCTCCTTGACAGCCTCCACATTCTGTTTGCCCACATTCAATGATGAATTTGCCAGTTTAGGAAAGAGGTTAGCCCCTCCGGCGATCTTGGCCTCTAACGCGCTGCGACGCCCTCCAATTCGCACAACGGCATCCGCTAGGGCCGGTATAGCTGTATCAGCAAACTTACCTGGCTGCGTAACATCTAGACCCTCCTTGCTGACCGCCAAGAACACATGGGCTAGCCCCCCCACACTGCGGTCCCGGTCATAGATAGCCACTCCTACACAGGAGCCCAACCCCACCGTAATCAATACCCCTTCTCCTTTAGCAACTTCGATCTCACTCATATTTACAAATTTGTCTGCCATTACCCGTTATCCGTCCCCAGCAATATTTTGAAGAATTTGTCAAAGCCACCCTCGCCGGGGATCAGCAAGATGTGACCGGCAATTTGCCTTCCCTCGGAAGAAAAATCTGTCTTAATTACCGTAATATGATCATCCATGATCTCCGCCCCAACTAAAATGGAGCTCCAGATAGCACCAGCCATATCTATGGCCAAACCTGGTACAGAAGGCATGATCATGAGATCCGTCATACCTGACAGCGCATTCAAGTATGCGGTAATGACTATATTCCCCACCTCTTCCAGAACGGAACAACTCATGTCATCAAACTCTGTAAGCTCTTGGCCTAGTATAGCTTCAACTAGCTCCTGGGCACTGCCGATGGGCATGAGAAAAGCCATGTGTCCATGGACATCGCCGGAGACCTCTATATAGATCCCGGCTACCGGTGCCTCGGAACCCCCGATCAGATCAGTGGTCTCCGGTAGGCTCAAAAATGCAACCTCGGGGACCACCATATCAAGTCTACGATCATGGAGCATACTGGACAACGCAGATGTGGCGTTACCTGCTCCGATATTACCCAACTCCCGCAACAGATCCAGTTGCATCGGAGTTGGTCTTGTACTCCCATCCATACGTTTGCCCTCCGTCTCGCTAACCCGCAATCTTGCGCAATGCCTCAATAATCCTCTCTGGCTGGAATGGCTTCACCAGAAAATCTTTCGCACCGGCGTTCAGGGCTTCGATGACCATCGGTTTCTGTCCCATAGCACTACAGACGATTACCTTGGCCTTGGGATCTACCTCCAGGATTTTCTTGATGGCAGTAATCCCATCCATCTTAGGCATGGTGATATCCATGGTCACTACATCGGGCCGTAGCTCTGTATAAAGATCAACAGATTCCTCACCATCGGCCGCCTCACCCACTACTTCATAGCCGTTTTTCTCCAGCACATTTCTGAGGCTCATACGCATGAAAGCCGTATCATCAGTCACCAAGACTCGCTTCGCCATTGCTTTCCCTCCGTGTCTCACTCTCACCTGTGAACTATCTATGATCAGCTGAAAGTTCATTCAGAACTGCTGAAACATCGAGAATCAGGGCTACTGTCCCATCACCCAGCACTGTAGCACCAGCTACTCCCCGAATATCACCTAATATGGAGCTCAAGGACTTGATCACTACCTCCTGTTGACCTAATAGCTCATCTATGACCAGCCCCGCCTTAGCTGAGCCAGCCTCCACTACAATTATCGGTAGGTCACCTTGGTGCTCTGAAGCCTCGAAGCCTAGTAGCTGAGGTAAATCCAAGAGGGGCAGTACTTCATTGCGCAGGGTGATAACCCGCTCTCCATGAATCGTCTTGATGGCTGTCGGCGCCACCCTCAAATTCTCCCTCACTGATTGAATGGGGATGGCACATATCTCAGAATCAGCCCTTATCAAAAGCGCCTTGATAATCGCCAATGTCAAGGGAAGTCTCAAAGCAACTGTAGTTCCCTGCCCAAGCGCACTTTGAACATCTACGGACCCATTCATACCTTCCAGGGCTGCCCGCACCGCATCCATGCCCACACCCCGGCCGGACACATCAGTCACTTCCTCAGTGGTGCTAAATCCTGCCTCGAAAATCAATGTCTGGGCCTCTTTGGCCGTCATCTTCGTGGCTTGCTCCCGGGTGATCAGACCTATATTCACGGCCTTCTCTTTAACTCTCACCGGATCAATGCCCCGTCCGTCATCAGCCACCTCAATAACAACATGGCTACCTTCGTGTCTGGCCTCCAGTCGGATGCAGCCTGCTGCCGGTTTGCCTGCTTGTCGCCGCACATCTTCTGCTTCCAAACCATGGTCCACTGCATTGCGAATCAAATGCACCAGTGGATCTCCGATCTGGTTCATCAAAGATCGATCTAGTTCAGTCTCTTCGCCCACCACTTGCAGGTGGACCTCTTTGCCAGCAGTCTTAGACAGATCCCGCACCATGCGGGGAAATCGATCAAACACCTGCTTAACCGGCACCATCCGCAGTTTCATGGCAGCATACTGCAACTCCGTGGTCACCCGATCTAGCTGGGCAACAGCTGACCTAGCGTGGGTTCCATCAAGATGCTTGGCTATCTCCGTAACTTGGGTGCGGCTGATGACCAATTCACCCACAAGATTGTTTAGTTCATCGAGGCGCTCTGTCTCCACCCGGACGAATTTCTCCAGCGTTCGATATTGACCTTCAACCCTAGGGCGCCCGGTGGAAGCAATAGCCCCTAGCATCCCCTTTTTTTCATCATTGACAACCGCCCTGGCTCCAGCTTCATCCGGCTCAACATCGCTGGTAACCACTTCAATAATCTCAGGAACACTAAGCACTTCTTCCTGGATATGGGCAGCAGATTGCTGGGTAAACAGAAGGACCGTAAATCTGTCCTCGAAATGCTCCTCATCGAGCTCTTCCGCGGAAGGCACAGATTTCACAACCGTCCCCAGCTTTTCCAACACCTGGAAAACAGTATAAGCCCGCACAGATTTCATCAGGACATTTTCCCTAAGCACAACTGTCACCGCAAAGGGGGTGAAGCCCTTGATGATGGCTTCCTTGATCAATTCCCGATCATACTCGTTGAGAGGCAGGTTGGAAACAGCGCCCTGGCCCATGGAATCAGGACTTGGCGTAGCCTGATCCCCCGGTACTTTATCTGAAGACTGGTTCCTTAGGACTTGGGCCAACTGCTCCTTTATCTGGGAGGTGTCCGTATTCACCTGATCAGTACTGATCACCTCTGTCAAAATGGCCTCCAGCAAATCCACGGAGCCGAAAAGGGTATTGATCAGTTCGCCTGTGGCAGCTATCTGATTATGGCGCAATGCATCCAAGAGATTCTCCATATGATGGGTGAGATCGGCCAACTCAGTATACCCCATAGTACCAGCCATTCCCTTCAGGGAATGGGCGGCTCGAAACATCTCAGTAATCAGTTGTTCATCATGGGGAGTCTGTTCGAATTCTAGAAGATTTTCATTTAGGGACTGAATGTACTCCCGGGCTTCAGCGGCAAATACGTCCTTGTACTCCGAAAAATCCATTAGCCTAGATTCCTCCTAGTGGGCCCTATGCCATATCTACCGGACGGTGGAAATCCGCTCCCTCGGTGTAGAGATCTCAGTTATCCTTACACCGAACTGCTCTCCCACAACTACCACTTCGCCTTTGGCGATGAGGGTATCATTGGCCAGTACTTCAATGGGCTCTCCATCAAGAGTGTCTAGCTCCACGATGGAGCCGGGGCCCAACCGCAATATCGTCTCAATGGGCAGGCGGCTTCTCCCTAGTATAGCTCTTACCCTAACTGGGATATCTTGAATCAAAGCAATATTCAAATTGCCCAAGTCCCCCAAGGCATGGCTAAATCCATGGCCTTCCAAAGCACCAGAACTCCAAGAGTAGGGCTCTGCCAAAGTAGTCCCCCTAGACTGGTCAGATTCCCATTCGGCCGCGGCCACCTCGCTGGCAGCGATATCTGCCGCCGGGGGAATCTCAACTCCCACGTAGTCGGCACCTTCCATGAGCCTACGCACCATGTCCTTAGCAAATCCCAATTCGGTAAGCTGTAGCATCTCACTATCCAGTAGACCCTCGACCTGGATCCTAAATGATACCTGTACCACAGGTTCCAGAATGGGCAGCTCATCCCCGGAATCAGTCAAGTCTAGCTGCTCTACGTCGGGAGGAGATATGTCGATCCTGGTGCCAAACATGTCCGACATGGCAGTGGCAGATGAGCCCATCATCTGATTCATGGCCTCGGTTACGGCACTGACATGCAAATCCGTAAGTACTTCAGGAGGGCTAGAACCATCTTCACCCATCATGAGGCTAGCAATGATGGCTGCATCACTTTCCTTTATCACCAAAAGATTGGTACCCTGAAGCCCATTCATATAGCGCACATTGATCACTAGGCAAGGGATGGGGTATTTTTCCCGCACCGCAGCCTGAGTCGTCGTGATCACTTCGGGAACGGTGATCCAAACTTTATGGTTGAGGAGCGTCGAAAGCGCGGTAGCTGCGGCCCCCATGGATATGTTGCCAACCTCAGCCAGTGCATCCCTTTCTAGTTCGTCTAGCCGAGCATTCTCGGGACTAGACCCGGCCAGAACTGCGGATTCACCATGATCGTCCTCTAGGGAATCGGGATCCGCGGCTCCCCGCAACAAAGCATCAATTTCCTCCTGGCTTAAGAAATCACTCATCAGACCCGTTCCTTTCCCTGGGGCGCACCGCTGTAATCACGATCCCCAACTTGCCTCCCAATTTCCCCGGTGAAGCCAGAAATTTGCCCAGTTCCCCCACCTGCACATCCAGATTTTCCTGTCTCTTTCTGTCAAGACTAATCACATCTCCCACCTGCAAGTTCAAGAGATCTGCTACTGTAACCACAGTGGAGCCCAACTCCACATCCACAGTAATGGGGGTCTCCTTAACTTTTGCCTGTAGCATCTGGGCATCAGCCGGCCCCGTCCGACGCCTCAAGGAATCGAATAATCGCAGGGACGTCAGCTTTTTCAAGACCGGTTCTAAAGCAGAATAGGAAATACAAATATTAATCAAATCCCGGGTCTTGCCAATGCCCAAAGCGAGGGAGATAAGCACAACCGTCTCCCGCTCCTGCATCACCTGGAGGAATTGTGGGTTACTCTCAATGGACTGCAAATTCACCCTGAGATCCATGATGTCCGACCACGCATTTTCGAAACTCTCCGCCATGGGCTCAAATAACTGCGTGTTCAGTACAGCCAATTCAATATCGGTGAGCTCCCGAGAGCGGCCCAATGACATGCCCGGTCCGCCACAGAGCCGATCATACAAAAGAAAGGAAATATCGGGGCTCAATTGCATGATGAGACTACCCTCCAAGGGCTGCATGTCACACAAGATGATCACCGAAGGGTTGGGAACCGATCTGATGAATTCCCCAAAGGTCAGCTGCTCTATAGATGCCACATTGAGATCCACCCGCGCCCGGAGCTTAGCAGAAACCATCCCTGAAAACTCCCGAGCAAACTGCTCGTGGATCCTTTGCAGTGCCCGCACCCGATCCTTAGAGAACCTGTGGGGCCGCTTAAAATCATAGACAGCCACCTTTGCTGGAATCTCATCTTCCTGCACTTGGTCGGCCACCTGGTTGATCAGGTCATCAATTTCTTGCTGACTGAGAATATCATCCAAGACGCCTCACCCCCACCATCTGCCCAACGAACCGCGTAATCCACCGAACTCCACGGTCTCATCCTCCAAAACCCCACTGGTGTGCTGGCATCCATTACTACGCACCGGTAACCTCTGCTAGCTCCTCAGATAACACTTCTGTTTTGAGCTCAATCTTCTCTTCGGTACTAAGGATTTTATCGACATCCAGCAGAATCAGAAGTCTCTCCCCGACTTTACCTATACCCTGGATATATTCAGCTTTGAGACCGGCCACAGTGCGGGGCGGTGGATCGATATCACCTTCGGCAATACGCAGCACTTCAGTGACATCATCGACCACTAAGCCCACTCGGTTGCTACTGATGTCCACGATGATAATGCGGGAATCGTCGGTCATGTCGGTGGCTTGGACACCAAATCTTTTCTTCAAATCAATAATGGGAATAACCTCTCCCCGCAGATTGGTCACGCCTTCCACAAAATCGATGACATTGGGCAACCTCGTGATCTCTCGAGGTTTGACTATCTCCCGGACTTTGGTAATCTCTAGCCCAAACTCTTCGCCATACAGGCTGAAAATGACTAACTGCTGCTCCTGCTCTACTTTTCGTTTCACATCCTCCATGCGCTCCACTCCTTGTCCATCTAGTGCTATGCATTGTCTGGACTAAGCCCTTTCCACTACTAATACGGCAAACTAGATGCTAGTCCTGCCATTTGCTGCCAATTCACATTCTCAGAGCTTTCAAAAACCCACAGCAAAACTCAAGCGATGTGTGCCTCCCATTTCATGTCCTACCCAACTGTAATCCAAATGTACACTACCGAGGCCCAAACCAACACCGGCGGTAAAGCTATCTTTTACATAACCGCCCCTGATCTGCACCATTTCCCTAATGTTATATTCGGCACCTATACCCCATTCCTTGAGAGAAACATCTGTCTGCCCGCTGAGTAGCAGCTTCCCATGGAGAAGCTCCAGGGAGGCGCCTCCTAACACCTGGGAGGGCAAGTCCTCTTTAAGGCCTGTACTCCAGCTCAACTCACCGATTACGTCCCTGGCCAACACAGCCAATGTGAGCGTCTCATTGGCCCGATAGCGCAGGCCTCCCTCTAGGGAATAGCCCCGGCAAGTAGCATCATCCAAACCCCCAAATAAGCCTTTAGCAGTTACCCCAGCTCCCCAGCCCCCGGAGATCTCTATCCCCATGCCCCAATAGGCCACAGCCTGGAGGTAATCAAAGTAACCTGTTACAGAGTCATAGTTAGTTCCGGGGATGCCTGGGCTAGATAGTATGAGGAGTCCAGCGCCCAATCCGGCATCATGACCAAGGGGCAGGGCTGCTGCCAGGAAATTCATGTCAGTATCAACAAATAGCGTTGAATGGCTGATGGACAACTGAGGATTGCGAACATTGGCCAAGGCCGCGGGATTGTAATACAGTCCCTCTACCCCTTCTGCCGCTGCTACACCGGCATTACCCATACCCCAGATCCGAGCCGTGGTGCCAAACCGCAGAAGAGGAAGTGGCTCTCCCCCGCTCTCGTGACCGTGTGCTTGGCCACCAATACCAATGATAAGCAAAATCGCCACCAGCGCGGTACAGCAAAGTCTCTTGCCCGCAATATTGAACCAGCCCGCAAATATATTACCCATATAATCCACCTCTTTTTGTATGTGAGACTGCCGCCACCCGTTGGTTGTTATGGCATGATGTCATCAAGTGCCAAATTCGACAGATGCACCTAGCCATCCTGCTTAATGCCTTTTGCCATTGCTGAACTTCTCTGCTAAACTGTTCTCAGGAAATAAAAGGATGGGGATCCATTTATGTGCCGCGACCCACGCATGCTGCCCAAGGGAATCCTGGTGCTTGTGGCCATCATCATAGCTTGGATGGGCGTTCCTTGGGGAGGGCTAGGCTCCCACTCCGCTAGGGCTGCCGGAGCGAATAAAGCATCCTTACCTTTTCCCCCGGAGGAACCGTACCCAACAGGACTCAGTTGGCATGGTACCAAATCCCTAGAGATCCAGTATATGACCATCAATGGTGAGCCTCTCACCGGCGAAAAAATTGATCTGGGCCCAAGCTTTGTGCTCAATCAGAGCTTCCAGGCCCAAGTAACCGGTATTTGGTCAGGGATCTGGCTGCAGGGCACCTTTGATGATGATCCGTTTTTCCCCCAGTATAGCCTAACCGTAGACACGCCCCAAGGCTCCGCCACCCTAGGTGATGTCGACACCCATCTCTTGTCACCACCCCTGTCCCCCTTGAACCTAGCGCTTAGCGGCGCCCAAGGAAGTCTCAACACTGGCCCCTTAACCCTTGCCTTAGTAGCCGGCCACTCCCAAGCTATCTCCCAAGAGGATATCTTTGTCATTGGCCCCACCGGCAGCATCTATCAGACTAATCTGTTTCCCATAATCCCGGGCACAGAGGTTGTGCAAATGGAAAGCACCCTACTGATCCGGGGTACAGATTATTTCATAGACTATGAACTAGGTCAGATGGAACTCTTGCGCTGGCAACCAGGGGGTCGCAAGCTCACCATTGGTTATCAGATAACCCATGATGTGCCCGGTAAAAAGCCTTTAGTCCAGGGCTACCGAGCCCAATACCAAACCCAGTGGGGCAATTTGGGTATAACCCATTTGACGAAGAGTGGGCAAGAGAACTCCACCGATCCCCATTGGCCCTTGGCGTCCGAATCAGAAAGCAACCCGGCCAGCTCCAAGCTCACTTGGTCCGCCCTATCCTGGGAGCAAGGTACGGGCACCATTTCGCCTCACTTGGCAGCAGAGATCTGGCGCCGCACTTTCCGACCAGCGGATCTTGCCAAACCAACAGTGGAAGACATGGAGACCCGCATCCTTCGGCAGTCTCTTCATGGGGAAATCGCCCATCCCCACCGCTGGACAGCACCGGAAGCGTCCCTGGGAAGCTCCCTGGAGCTCAGTCGGGAGACTGGCTGGATACCAACAGAGAGCACCTCCCGCTCCGCTTTGCAGCTGGGCTTTGTCCTGGAAGGCAGTGGTAGTTGGGCCAAAACTACGCTTCCCCTACCAAAGGCCGCGAATTTGGCTGGAGACGCCCCCCTGCTACTCACCTTGGGGATACCACAGCCCCTGCCGGGCATCAAGTT
>DAIQRD010000159.1:0-3823 GCA_036786445.1 Bacillota bacterium | reverse complement strand
GGACATGTTGGGTGGGTGCAATTCTACCAACCAGCCCCCTTGACAATCACCTCGTTGCCCAGCATAATATACCCATACCGGTATATGTATATTAACAGGAGGTAATTCACCCATGCCTAAGCACCCAACCTATACACTATGGCAAAAGGTAGCCTGGATATTGGTGCCCATTATCGCCTTTGGCGGTCTGTGGTTGCCGAAACTAGGCTTGTTATTGCTCCCCATCATGCTGTCCCTGATTGTTCTGGGCTTTCGCAATGGCAAGTACTGGTGTGGAAAACTCTGTCCCCATGGTAGTCTCTTTGATTTCATACTCGGCCCATGGTCTCCCCGGAACCACAAACCTTCACGTTTCCTTGAATCAAGGCTATTGCAAGGCAGTTTTTTTGCCTTCTATATGCTCATGTTTGTCCGCCGCCTTTTGCTAGTCATACCCCTATGGGGCACTTTGGCCTTTTGGGATAAGCTAGGATTCTTAATGGCCATTAACTACCTGATGCCGACAATGATCGGTAGTGCCTTGGCCCTTTTGGTACGCCGTCGAGCTTGGTGCTCGATCTGCCCTATGGGTACCATGCAAAAAATCAGCCACAGCTTAGGTAACATCACGGGGTTAAATGCTGCCACAGACAAACGAGTGACAATGACAGACCTAGCAGCTTGCCGAGGGTGCGGAATCTGTCAGAGAGTCTGCCCCATGGGCATCACATTACCAATAAAAGATCAGCTCGATTCAGCGGAATGTATAAAGTGTGAGACCTGCGTATTCGCCTGTCCCACTGGAGTCTTGGCTATGCAGAGTGTGAAGGATGCTAGGAAGACCTCCAGTAGTAATCTTAACGTAGCCAAGCTGACGTTTATCTGACAGTTGCCAGACATGTATGATTATGATGGAATCACGATCAATGAATGTATCTTCTTTGCCGGAGTACGTCCGATCTAGCCGTGAAAGGGCAGGGTCCATCGGCAGAGTGTTTCCCATGAGACTCCTTGCATTTCACCACCTCAAAGCAGGATTTTGCCTCCTTGTTACGTAATTTCTTGCAATAGATAGAGAGATAGCAAAAAGACTGGAGGGCTTGCCCATGATGGTGAAGACGCGCATGACACCTGACCCCATCACTGCTACCCCAGATATGGGGGTTCTAGATGCTTTGAAGCTTATGCAACGGCATAAGGTCAGGAGGCTACCAGTACTAGACAAAGGCAAACTGATAGGTATTGTCGTTGAATCGCAATTGCTTAAGGTAGCACCTTCCCCGGCAACTACGTTGAGCGCTTTTGAAGTCAACTATCTATTGGCGAAGATGACCCTTAAGGATGTCATGACCCGCAACCCCGTAACCGTCACCCCCGATACCTTGATTGAGGAAGCAGCTGTGCTCATGCGGGAAAATGTCGTAAGCGGTCTACCTGTCCTAGATGGAGAGAAATTGGTGGGGATTATCACCGAGACCAACCTCTTCGATGCCTTTATCGATTCCATGGGATTGAGGCAAAATGGCACCAGAGTCGCTATAGAGACTGAAGACAAGGCCGGTGTTCTAGCGGACATCACCGAAATCATCAGACACCACCACATCAGCATCATTAGCCTATCTACCTTTCACCAAGAAGATAAGCACAAACGCTCCATCGTCCTTAGGCTAGATACCACCGAGGTTGATGCAGTACTCAAGGCTCTGGAGACAGCTGGGTTTAAGATTATTCATGTCGCATATATGGCTAGTTGGAGTGAAGGCAACGGCAAATAGAGTTGGCTTGGAGTGTAGAGCTAAGGAGATGCGAAGCAGATGGCACTAGTCAATTTGAGGGAACTAGTCAATGATGCCTTCCACCGGGGCTATGCGGTGGGGTCTTTCAATGTCGTGAATCTCGAAACTATGCAGGCCATCTTACAGGCTGCAGAGGAAAACCAGTCACCGGTGATCTTAAGTATAGCGGAAGCCCATTTCAAATTCGTTGATCTCGGCGAATTCTCCCCCATTATCTTACGAGCTGCAGAAAAAGCGTCTGTGCCCGTGGCCCTCCATCTCGATCATGGTCAAAGCCTCCCCGCTGTAGTCAGCGCGTTGCGCAATGGCTTTACCTCCGTTATGTTCGATGGCTCAACCCTACCCTTAGAGGAGAATATAGCCACGACCCAGGAGATCGTCCGTATATCCCATGCAGTGGATGTATCAGTGGAGGCAGAGCTAGGACATGTCACCGGAGGTGAAGGTGATACCAACGGGGGAGTTGCCGATCCCAACCTGTATACCGACCCCCAGGAGGCTGCTCACTTCGTTGAAGAAACGGGAGTCGATGCTCTGGCAGTGGCCGTAGGCACAGTCCACGGCGTTTATCGAGGTAAACCAGAACTGGATATCCAGCGTTTGGCCCAGATTCGAGATCGGGTAGGCGTGCCCTTGGTACTCCATGGCGGTTCTGGCCTTTCCAACGCCGATTTCCGGGCAGCCATAGCCAACGGTATCGCCAAGATCAATGTCTACACAGATATGTCCCAAGCGGCCATGGGCAAGATCCGCACAGTAGATATATTCCCTAAAGAGTTGGGCTTTCCCGAGTTTATGGACCTGGTAACAGAAGCCATCAAAGAAGCAGTGGCAGAGAAAATGCAGATCTTCGGCTCCGTGGGTAAGAGTGGGTGATGCTTTCGTGATGACGTGAGTTATGCCTCAACCTTAGCTGACGGTTGTTGCTTTGTCCCACTGGGAACAAGCAGGTAGATGAAGAGAGTGCCAAGCAATCCCACATATCCACCGAGCCGAAAAGCGGTGAAAATGCCGGCGGTATCTAAGAGGCGGCCAAAGATGAGACTGCCCGCAATCCCCGAGAGGCTCCAGGAAACAGTAGCCAAAACCGCTTGGCCTGTAGAACGGAACTGGTGAGGTACCAGAGAATCCACCATGAGTACAGCTGACACTTGATAGAAAGCGAAACCCACACCCACAAGAGCCTGTATCACCAAGGCTAACCAGGGTATGGGGAAAGCAGCATTCAAGAGCAATTTCAGCCCAAACAGAGCTGTGCTAGCCACCAGTACAGTTTTGTGGCCATATTTCCTGATCATGCCAGGCGCCACCAAGAACATGGGTATTTCTACCAAGGCTGTGATTCCAAAAGCATACCCTGTCAGGCTAGGCGGCGCCCCCATTGCATCGAAATATAGGGTGAGGAAGTTGTCTGAAGCAGCAGTGGGAGTCATGACCAGGAACAGGCCTCCCAGTAACATGATCAATGCTGGATTGGCCAGAACTGGCCCCAGCTGCATCGGTGCCTTCGACTCCTCTTCAGCGTGGGGCTTAATATCGAACCGCAGGGCTATACCAGCAGCCATCACCATCATGGCTGAGTATGCAACAAACATGCTGCCAAAACCCACTGATTCATAGATTCTCCCAAATACAAGGCTAGCCAGAGCGAATCCCACAGAACCCCAGAGCCGGTATTGGCCATATGTATCTCTATCTTCACCGAGGACATCCAGGGCAATGCCATCACACATGGAACCAGTTGAGCCCGAGAACAAGTTGTGAGACAAGCGCAAAATCGTAAACATCATGAAGCTACCAGCGGCTAGGGGTTGGAGAAGAGCAAGACAAGCACTGATCCCCAAAACACCAGCGAGAACCTTGTTCTTGTCCGAAAGATCTGAGATTCTACCCCACAACGGTTGAGTAAGTAGAACTAACAGGCTGCCAAGGGCCATGACTGAGCCTATGCGAGTACCCGACCAGCCGAGATTTTTCGTTAGGTACAGATTGAAGAAGGGAAACATGGCCCCAGTGGCCATGTAGATCATGGCGTATTCCAAGCTAAT
>DAIQRD010000020.1:18164-28259 GCA_036786445.1 Bacillota bacterium | reverse complement strand
CCGGAACTCTTGACATGGTCCTAATCCTATGCTAAAGTATAACCTGTCACTACAGGCACCATGTGATGTCTGTTGTAAAAAGCTGTCTAGCGAGCCCATCTTGACTTTTGGGTATTTTGCAGGTAAAATTAGTAGGCGTAAGCACGGAGGGATTCCCGAGTTGGCCAAAGGGGGCAGACTGTAAATCTGCTGGCGACGCCTTCGGAGGTTCGAATCCTCCTCCCTCCACCATTTATCTTGGGCCCGCTTAGCTCAGTAGGTAGAGCACCATCCTTGTAAGTTGGGGGTCGTTGGTTCGAATCCGACAGCGGGCTCCACATATCTTAGAATTCTATCGCTGGGAAGCAAGTGAGAAGTAGAGATAGTAATCCAGAGTATGATTTGCGGTAGTAGCTCAGCTGGTAGAGCGTCGCGTTGCCAACGCGAAGGTCGCGAGTTCGATCCTCGTCTACCGCTCCATAATGCCGATGTAGCTCAGCAGGTAGAGCACCTCCATGGTAAGGAGGGGGTCACCGGTTCAATTCCGGTCATCGGCTCCAGTCTTCTTTATAGGCGGAAGTGGCGGAATTGGCAGACGCGCAAGGTTGAGGGCCTTGTGGGAGTTAATCCTGTAAGGGTTCAAGTCCCTTCTTCCGCACCAGCTTTTCTTAACAGAGATATGGTTTAGCACAGTGGAACCGTGGTGTAGTTGGTTAACACGCCGGCCTGTCACGCCGGAGATCGCGGGTTCGAGTCCCGTCGGTTCCGCCATCACTGGGGCGTAGCCAAGTCGGTAAGGCACAGGACTTTGACTCCTGCATTCCCTGGTTCGAGTCCAGGCGCCCCAGCCATTGCCGAGATAGCTCAGTCGGTAGAGCAGGGGACTGAAAATCCCCGTGTCGCTGGTTCGATTCCGGCTCTCGGCACCATTATTTGAGCCATTAGCTCAGTCGGTAGAGCACCGGACTTTTAATCCGGGCGCCCGGGGTTCGAATCCCCGATGGCTCACCAAGAAGAACCCCGCCTTGGCGGGGTTTTGTGCTATGTAAGGGTGGCGCAAGGGGCGAGTATGTGAATCTATTGGTTGCAGTGTCGACGAAAACAGGAAAAGCCTGAGAACTCACGAATCAGTCTCTAGCGAATACCATTGGGCTTGTGAGGTCGTTGATATTCTCCAAATCCTGTTTCCCGAAGGCTGTAGCTATGCTTATTGGCCCGACAGGTTCTGATCCTCCAAGCACTGCCAGTGACATTGGCTCATCCTGCTAGAGACAGTTGCACGAGGGCTTATTCGAACTCGAGGTGATTAGTCTGGCTTCACTCACTGTCCACCTAACAATAGCGGTCGATTCGATGAGGGGGCTTCAGATTGCCAAGCCTGAGCAGTTCTTGTTGGGGGCAATAGCCCCTGATTCCATCCCATCTTCAGAAAATGCGTTTACCCACTATGCTGAACGGATAAGCGGACGCCCGTACTATCGGTGGGAGCAGTTCCTAGATGAATATGCTCAATCTGATGAGCTGGACTATGTTCTGGGTTATCTGTGTCACCTTATTACCGACGAAGAATGGGATAGATATGTTAGGCATCCGTTGAAGGCAAGAGCAGAGTATATGCAGTTGCCTGATAGGCGTGAACGTACCTATGCGGAAATGAGTAGGCTAGATATTCTAGTTCGTCCGGACGAGCCGACACGCCAGCAGATTGCTAAGCACTTGTCCTCCGCTGTTTTCCCGGGTTTGCCAGATGGTTTGAATCACCAAAGTGTCATAGAGTGTATTGCGTGGGTGACAAAGGATCTGTTCAAGAACCACACATCCCTGCAAACGGAATATATTGGCCTTGAAGTAGTTGAGTCAGTGATTAGGAGTGCTTGTCTGAAGACTGTACGAATTGCTAGGCTATTGACGAGGGTCGTTGATTCAAGGCGCTAGCATTGCCGCCTGCGCAGCTGAGAAAGCCAGTATCAGTGAGTATCTCCCAGGAACGCCATGACCTTCTTCATGTCCTCCCAAACTAGTATCTTCTTACTGGGATCTCTTAAGAGAGCTGCGGGGTGAAAGGTGGGCATCACCATGATTCCACTTCGCTCTAGCCATGTACCCCGCATGCGGGTAATCAATGCCTTAGGATCAACTAGAGCTTTTAGCGCGGTGGCGCCGAGCACCACAAGCACGTCTGGGTTGATCAACTCGATCTGGCGGGCCAAGTAGGGCATGCACGCCTTGGCTTCCTCTGGATCAGGAACACGGTTTCGCGGTGGACGGCACTTGACAACGTTGCCTATGAAGACATCCTCTCGCATGAGACCCATTGAGATAATCAGTTTGTCCAGAAGCTTACCTGCTGCTCCTACGAAGGGTCGTCCTTGAGTATCTTCATCAGCACCAGGTCCCTCTCCGACGAACATGATGCGGGCATGGGGATCACCTTCCCCGGGGACGGCATTGGTCCGCGTACCGCCTAGTTTGCACGCTCTGCATTCTCGGACTGCTTGGGCAACGACCTCCAGATTGGTCAAATCCATCCTTACAGTTTCCGTTTCCCACAGCCCTGCTTGTGGTTTCGGCCGCGGGGGCTCTACCGGGGCCCTTGTACCACCGGTTGATGACCCCGGTGGCACTGTCCTCGTTACTGACGATTTGGCTGGCTTAGGCTGGGAATGGCCCAGTGTTAGCCGATCGGACTGGAAGCCTTCCCCGTCGTCCAGCCCAAACAGCTTAAGTTGTTGCATCTCCGCCATGGAATATCTCTCCTTGCCCTGAGCTAGCCAGTTAACTCCAATTCTCGTTCTTTGCCAGCTCGAACTGGGTAGAAGTCGCAGAACGCAAGCCGGCATCCAGGATTGCCATAGCATCTATGTTTACAGGAACGTCTAGGGTGGGATGCAGGGGTTCCCCTGTCTCTAGATGGTGAATGAACTCCCTGGCGATATTCTCTCGCCCTTCGGGGAGTGCTCCCCCTTCGTATACAGTAGGTGTGTCAGTTCCTTCCCTGTAGACAGAGATTGTTCCATTACCTGCTCCGTCACAGACCAGAACTCCCTCAGATCCATAGACTATGGGACCAGTGGGGATCCCTCGGTGTGGGGTAGTCCAGGAACCCTCCAATATGGCTACTGCTTTAGGGAAGCGCACCATGACCAAACCGTTATCTTCTGCGTCCCCGTAGGTACTATGGAAGTTAGCTGACAGTCCATATGCGCCGACAGCAGGCTGACCAATAAACCATCGAGATAAACAAGCACCATAGGAGCAATAATCAAGGTACGCTCCACCGCCCATTGCTTTCTGGTGCCACCACTCTGCTCCTTTTTCCATTTCGGAGAGGTGCTGCCCGTACTCCATGGGGCCCATTGATACGGGGTTGCTATACTTGAATTTCCATACTTCGCCGATCTCACCCTTGGCTACTAACTCCTGAGCCTGCCTATTGATCTGCCGCCACGTGCTGGGCCAATTGATGGCTAGGCTGACATTGTGATGCTGAGCGGCCTTGACCATCTTTAAGGCATCACCATATGTTGTGGACATGGGTTTTTCTACAACCACATTTGATCCTGCTGTGGCCACATCCACCACAACTTCTCCGTGCCTGGCATTCTCAGAGCAGACAATAATCACATCGAAGTGCTCTTTGCTAAGCATTTCTCGGTAGTCATCATAGGTCTTGGGGATCCCAGTACATTCCACGGCCCTTTGCAGGTTAGCCGTTCTAGTCCCAAATTCACGGGACAGGGAAGGTATGGCAGGCTTTGTGTCTGCACAAGCCACCCACTGCACGTTGGGAAGCTCAGCAAACTCATCGATTAATGTGTTCACATGCATGTGGGCAAATCCAATGACTCCCAGTCGGTATCTCTTGGTCATATTTCCCCGCCTCCTTGTCGTCTAGAAGAGATATATAGGTCGCTCCCGATCCTGAATGAGTGCTAGTAAATATCATTCTACGTCTGACTTAGTTACTCCTTGGTCTTGGCAATGTGGCTTGGCAGGAGGGCGGGAAGGGAAACGAGATACTCGGTAGAAGAGCTGACCAGGACCACCAATTGAAGAGAGTGCAATTCTCTTGATAAGCATGAGTTCATGAGAGAGTAAATGGAGGTTTTCGCTGTGCCGTCAAGGGCCTTTCCAGTACGAAGGGCAGTAGCTGGCCATATCCCAGAGCTTGATGCAACCTTGCCAAGCGACGTTTTCAAGGAGCCAGAAGGGTGTGGTGCTGGCACTCTTCAGCATCCTGTTCTAGGGACGGCTGTTTGTCAAATCGAGCTGCGTGAGCTCACGGGCCGAGATGCCCAGGCATATTCCGAGCTAGTTCAGAGAAATCGTCGGCACTTAACCCAGTTTGGAGATTATCAGGAACTGGCTGCGTCGACACTTGACGAGATAGAGGAGTATTTCGCTAATCCCCCCGACGATAATGTGCGCATGGGAATCTGGCAGGCAGACGAGCTAATGGGACGGATAGACCTGAATCCCGTTGAACCGGGAGCATTCGTACTGGGCTACTGGATCGGTTCTGAGTACATAGGCAAAGGATACGTAACTGCAGGCTGCCGAGCACTCCTAGATTACGGGCGAGAGGCCCTCGGGGCCACTGACTATTGGGCCGGCGTGACCCATGGAAACCAAAGGAGTGTCGCAGTCCTGGAGCGACTAGGCTTTTGTGCTACAGAGAGGCTTGAGAAACACACCCGATTCCACCTCAAAGTGTGCTAGAAGGCGAGATTGATGGCGCAGCGGGGAGGGGAACAACGCATCATGTGACCCATCAATGTGGTCTCTGGATGTAGATTGGGTCTGGCTGGTAGTTGACACGGCAACAAATGGCTCCCTCGGCGTATTGTTCTACGATGGTGAGGGAACCGGGGTCGATTCTAAATTGCCATTGGCGTTCCACGGGGATCCCCAGCCAGTGGCACAAAAGTATCCGAATGGGACCGCCATGGGTGACAATAGCCACCGAGATAGGGGTGGATTCATCAGAAGGGGCTTCACGCACCTGCAATTCTATCTCCTGCATGGCTTCTAGCAGGCGATCTCCAAATGTCTGTAAGGTTTCGCCACTGGGTGGAGCGTTTTCTGCGGGGTGTTCTACCCAACGAGTCAGTGCCTCTGGGTGCTCTCGTAACGCCTCAGCGTAGGTCTTGCCGCCAAGAAGGCCGAAATCCAGTTCTCTTAGTCCTCTGCAAATATCGAGGGGCACGTCATGGGACTTGGCTAAGTCTGTGGCTAGCTGCATACAGCGGTGCAGATCGCTAGTATAGATGGCAGACAGAGGAGTATCAGCTAATGTCGCCACCTGTTGCTGGTGTTGCCACAGCCCTTTTTCTGTCAATTGAGCATCATCCCAGCCACTATAGCGACCCTCTTTTGAGAAGTCCGTCTCACCGTGACGGAGCAGATAATATCGGATTGCTCTGTGCACCTCTAGCACCCTTTCTTTTGTCTGGCAGCAGCTATAACTATAGCTAGACTGACTGCTATCATCCACTGTATGACCCTTTAGGTTTACCAGCGAATGCCTCCGCCAATGAGGTGATAGGTACCTAGATACTGAATGTCAGGGAAAGCATTGCTTAAGGTTCCGGCAATTCTCGCTATCTGACCTGCCTCCATGGGTGGAAACATTAACCCTGCCACAGTACCGCTGTGGGCTACTGTTACCCCCAGAGCGCCCTCTCCACAAGCACACTGGGCAAGGCTCTCCAAGCCGGGCTTGTGCAAGATGTCTTGATGCGAAAAGGCGCTGAGAGTTGCGCCCGCCGCAAGGACCTTTCCATCTCCTAGCGCCACCCCTTGTTGGACTAGATGTAGAGCTCGGGCGGCTAGTGAGCCCTGCTGCTGCAACAGAGGCAGCATTTTGGAATCTTCCCCATACCAATTGTCCGATGCTATCTGGCCTCCCCAATCAAAGACCATCACCATTAGCGGAGGGGGTTTTCCTATGTGCTTATGGAAACTTCCCCGAACATGATCAAAGACAGTCAACTCGGGGAAGAGGGTGCTGTCAGTTGGTTCAACTTTTACTGCCACCTCTGTCATTTCCACTGGGTTAGGCACCAGTCCCAAAGCTAAAGCTGTTGCAGCCAGAGCAGCTCCTATGTCGGCCGTACTGCTTGCCATGCCTTTGCCTAGAGGGATACACGACTCAATCTCTAGAGTGGCATCCCACATATCCCCTTGCCAAGCTTCTAGGGCAGCAGAGACTGCATGACTGGCTTTGGGCCACCTACCACAGTCTATGGGGTGAGGGTACATGTCCTTTGAGTAAAGACATACTTTAGCTTTGCTATATAGGTCAATGGGGCAGCTCACCAAGAATGCCTGATGGTCGATGATCCCTTCCACTAACTCACCACAGGCGGCCGGTGCCCAAGCTATGCCCGTCTTTGGTATGTCGAGTCTTAGAGAATTCATAGGCGGAGTCCAGCAATTAAGAGGCCGATCAATTCACCGGCTAGGATCATTGCACCCATTACATCACCGGTGATGCCGCCAATGCGCCTTTCAACGGACTTGCCTAGAATTACGGTTGTCATGAGGTTGATTCCTAGAAGAGCAAGGGTTCCCCACCCTACTGCCACAGCACCGATGATCAAAGCAGTGATTGTGGAAATAACAACCTCTCTGGGGGAGATCTCATCGAGAAAGGCTTGGGCCGTGCCCTCTGTCCTTGCATAGGGGAACATAAATGTTGCGATAACGGCATTCCATCGGCTCCAAGCTAAGGAGGCCATTAGCCAAGCACTTGCCCTACGGATGGGGAGCATGAGTAGTTGGGACATAAGACTATACTGAGCAAGAACAGCTATAGAAGCCCAGACTACTCCGCTTGCACCTACCCGGCTATCTTTCATAATGTCCAGTGCCCGTTGACCCCGATGCCCCGACAGCAAACCATCGGCGGTATCCATCCACCCATCCCAGTGCAGGTTTCCGGTGATAAGCACTAGTATAGCCATGAGTAGAACAGCCGATGTTGTCGGAGGCAAGATCAGGACAGCCACCTGATTAGCTAGGGCCAATATTAGTCCGAGGAAAGCCCCTACAAGCGGATAATAGGCCATAGATCTAGCCAAATCCCGCTCTGTGATCTCGCCTTGCCTTTGCCGAAATACTGGTAGTCTTGTCAGAAACTGTAGAGCTAGCACAAATCCCATGATCAGAACTCAATCCCCCTTCGTACTTGTATGCCTCGGTCGTAGGGGTGCTTTATGGCCACCATTTCAGTCACAAGGTCAGCTGCCTCAATTACAGCAGTTGGCATATTCCTGCCTGTGAGAATTAGCTCCACGTGTCTAGGACGCTTTGCCATCATCTGTAGAACCAGATCAAGGTCGATTAACCCAACACGGACAGCATGGCTAATTTCATCAAGAATGACGATATCATATTGGCCGTTATCCACCACTTCTCGAAGCTCTACCCATCCACTATGGGCCAATACTAACTCCTCTTGGCTAGGTTCTCGCCCGATGATGAACTTGCCTAGACCAAACTGGCGAATAACCAAATGGGGGGCTAGGCGGGCTGCAGAGAGGAGCTCCCCCGTCTCCTGGCCTTTGACAAATTGCGCCATATAGACCTTTAGCCCTCGGCCGATGGCCCGCAGTGATTGTCCCAAAGCTGCCGTTGTCTTACCCTTCCCATCACCGGTATACACTTGCACAAGGCCTTTATCCAGGTGCTCCTTTGCCATCTCATTTCCCCTCTTCTTCTAGTCTCCCAGGCGCCCTCACACCAACGGCCATATGAATATGGAAAACGCTCCTGCGCCTACGGCTGCAATAATCGCACTGGTCATCATCAACCGCATTGTTTGGCGAATATGATTGGGAGCAAGTCCTTGATGGGGATTCCCTAGATAGGGCCGGAAAGATACTTGCCCCTGATAGCTGCTCTCTCCACCTAGCTGTATCTGTAACGCTCCAGCCACAGCGGCTTCCGGCAGACCCGAATTGGGGCTAGGATGTTTTTTGCTATCTCGTCGGAGGACTTGCCAGCTATTCCTTGCATCTAAACCCCAGATAGCAGCGCTCAATGTCACTAGAAGTCCAGTCAAGCGAGCGGGGATGTAGTTGACTACATCATCGAGCCTAGCTGCTGCCCAGCCGAAATCCAAATATCGCTGATTTTTGTAGCCAACCATGGAATCCATGGTGTTCACTGCCCGGTAAGCTAGAGCCAAGGGTGCGCCTCCAATCATAGCGAAAAAGAGTGGTGCTATCACGGCATCCACAGTGTTTTCTGCCACCGATTCCACGGTTGCCCTGATCACACCGGCCTCATCTAGAACGGAGACATCACGTCCTACGATCCTACCCACGGCTTGGCGAGCCCCCATCATGTCCCTAGTCTCTAGGAGTTGATAAATCGCCCTAGCTTCCAGCCAAAGCCCTTTAGCAGCTATAGTGGTGGAGATCAGCCAAATGGAAAGCAAGATGCCCAAGGCGGTATTGAACCTAGTTACTACTACTATCAGGGCTTTCCCCACGCAGTAGGAGACGGATATGGTGGCTAAGACAAGCACTATTCCATTTAGTTTCTGACTTCTGGCCGTTTGGTTATCATACCTAAGAAAAGCCTCGCTCCATGTAATCAGACTACCCATGAGCACCACCGGGTGGGTGATAAAACTTGGATCTCCCACAAGTAGATCTACAATCAGCGCTACTACAGCCTGTACAACTGGCTGATTCAACGCGAATACCTCCCCCCTTAGTCATGGACCTCAGGTATTCATTTCATCGGAAATGACGGGCCTAGCCCCATGCACTGGCAGGCCGATGATGTGGTAGAGCTGTTCCATGGATATGGATGATCTAATGGTCTCTGCCACCACGGGTATCTGCAGATTGTCCATGTGGGGGATAACCCCCAACACTGGTCGCGAAATCTTCTCTTCTAACATGCGCAGGCCTGGCTCCAAAGAGGCAAGATCCCCTCGGAATTTATTAATCAGAACAGCTTTTACCCGAGTCCGTTCCTCTTCGGTGAGGAGCAGCATGGTACCGGTGATATAGGCAAATACCCCACCTCTATCAATATCACCAACTAATATGACAGGAGCGTTGGCTAGGGCCGCAGCAGTCATGTTCACCAGGTCGTGTTGCCTGAGGTTGACCTCCGCCGGACTCCCAGCACCCTCCAGAACGATAATATCGAATTGCTGGCGCAGGCGCTGTAGTGCATGGGCTACGATGGTCTTGCCTCTGGTTTGTTTGAAATGAAAATACTCTCGGACAGTCATCGCTCCCATGGATTCACCTAAAACAATGACTTCCGCCACAGTATCTGTGATGGGTTTTTGGAATATGGGATTCATGTCCGGAGTGGGAGGTACCCCAGCGGCTTGGGCTTGTAACGCTTGGACTGCACTGATCTCTTTACCCTCAGGTGTGACAACGGATCTGGAGCCCATGTTTTGAGCCTTAAAGGGAGCCACCCGCCAGCCATCCTCGACCAGAATGCGGCAGATTGCAGCTGTAATCAAGCTCTTACCCACACTAGACCCACATCCTTGAATCATTAAGGTGCGGCTCATTGGTTCTCACCTAATTTCCTCTCCACAATTAGCCTGGACATCTTGAGGGACTAATTCAGCTATACACCCTGCTCTATTAAACGATATACCTGATCCATATCCAGACTATCTCTCACAACAGTGGCTAACTTATCAATGTGTTTGTCCCTCTCTCTGGCATCAGGTACTGCTAATGCATCGGTATTGCCATCGCCTAAAGCAACGGCCTCTGCTGCTCCTAGGGAGTCTTCCTCACCCAAGCGCAGGTCCGGTATATACGGGATTACTCCTAAGATGGGTTTACCGGTGAACTCTTCCACCACAGTAAGGCCAGGCCGGAGTATTTCGAAATCCCCCCGGAACTTGTTGATTACAAAACCAGCAATATGTAGGTTTTCCAGGTCATCTAGCAACTCACAGGTGCCGATCAGGGCGGCAAGAGCGCCACCCCGATGGATGTCAGCTGTGAGGAGGACGGGGGCGTTGGCCAATAGCGCTATACTCATATTAGCTACGTCCCTATCTTTAAGGTTGATTTCTGCAGGGCTACCCGCTCCTTCAATGATGACTACATCATGTTGCTCCCGTAA
>DAIQRD010000020.1:0-18138 GCA_036786445.1 Bacillota bacterium | reverse complement strand
GTCCGTTGGGGGGCAGGCTATGGATGTCTTTTATGTGCTCATCTTGCCAAGGTGTCCCTCTGATGATAATATGGGTCTCGCCTGTGGCACTCGGCTTGAGGAGGCAGGGATTCATATGACCTGTGGCATCTATCCTGCAAGCCTCTGCTTGGATACCCTGGGCCCAACCGATTTCCAGACCATCAGCGGTGGTATAGGAATTGAGCGCCATATTCCACGCCTTGAAAGGTGCTACTCGTAGTCCATCTTGGGCCAAGATCCGGCATAACCCAGTTGCCAAAAGGCTCTTACCGACACCGGAAGCTACCCCCTGGATCATGAGGCATTTGCCCTGCCGATTATCTGTCAACCTGATTCCCCCCAGAAATGACTACCCAAGATGAACGGTTCTCTTCTGTTGTCTTGTGAAGCCCAGGGTTTTCGCCGGAGGTGGCCAATTCCTGGCCCCCTTTTATGGATAGGGGAATGCCGGCTACCGTTAAGTAGACTATGTCTGCTGCTGCTGCCACCATCTGATTGGCCCATCCCAAGTAGTCACGGAAAGCTCGTCCCAGGGCAGAGGGGGGTACAACTCCTAGACCTGTCTCATTGGTGACTACGATTATGGTTGCAGGCACTGTTGCCCGGGCCTGCAAGAACGACCAGACAGCACTGAGGATCTCAGTCTCAACCTCGGGCAGGGTAGGATCGCCGTCGCCCACAATCTTTAGCATAAGATTACTGATGAAAACTCCCAGGCAATCGATGACTACTGTCCGAGTTCCTGCTGGTAAGTGCCGGAGAGCTCCAGCTAGATCCCACGGAGCTTCCATGGTGGTCCAGTCCGCTGGGCGCCGCTCCTGGTGGCGACGAACCCGTTCCACCATCTCTTCATCCTCTATCTGGCTAGTGGCAATGTAAGTTACAGGACCGCCTATTTCCTTGGCCAGGGCCTCCGCCCAGCGGCTTTTACCACTGCGCACACCACCGGTAACCAAAATCAGCTGATTTGATCTTTTCACTGTGCAAATGCCTCCGGATAGATAGATTCTGCCAAGACTTCTAAGCCCTCGATTATACGGGGGCCTGGGCGTACCAGGATGTTTTCGTCTTCCAGGGCCACTACTCGACCAGTGCGCACTGCCTCCATCTGACGCCATCCGTCTCTATCTGCTACCTGGGCAGTGGACATGGCGCCATGGGCGTAGATAATCACATCGGGGTCGGTATGAATGATCTCTTCCAGATTAGCTATGGGATACGAGCTATCGCTGTCTGCCATGATGTTTACCCCACCAGCCAGCTCTATAAGATCATGGATAAATGATCCTGGACCGACACTAATGGGCGGATCATACCAGACTTCGTAAAACACTTTGCGAGGTTTTTCCATGGCCCAAGGTTGTACAGCGGATTGTACGGCTTCCACCCGAGTCTGCATTTCAGTTAGTAGGTGTTGGGCTATCTCCTTGCGTCCAGTCACCTGACCTGCCAGTTTTATGCCAGCCAAAACCTCGTTGAAGCTGGTGGCATCGAGGGTGATGACCTTAATTCCCAATTGAGTTAGGCGCTGTGCAGCCTCATCTTGTACTCCGCCAGTAGCAAAAACTACATCTGGCTCTAGAGCAACTATTGCTTCGATGCTAACGTCAGAGAACCCACCGATCTTGGGTTTCTCCAGGGCTTCCTGGGGATAGTCGCAATATGTCGATACACCTACAATGTTATCGGCCAAACCTAAGGCATAAAGGATCTCTGTATTGCCCGGTGCTAGAGAGACAATGCGGGCTGGGATTTCGTCGAGGGTTACTACGTTACCCACCTGATCAACTACCGAAAACTTGCTGTCGGCGGTATGACCGAGGCAGGAAAAAGCAAGTACAATGACTACTGCAGCTAGCAATAACCTAGTTCTTCTCATGAAAGTCAGTACCTAACCCCTTAATGGATCGGTACTAGTTCACGCTCCTTCCTTAACAAAAATCCTCTTCCCATTAGGGTTAGAGGACTACGTTACCAGGCTATTTATGAAATCTCGTATACTAGCCAAGCTTCCGTGTACCATCCCCCTTTCCGCGAAGGTTACTGGTCCAATCCTCAGGCAGGTCTCCTGGCTACCGGTTCATCATTTGGCGCCATACCCTTCCTCGCAAGTTGCAAGTGGATGATGGCTACTTCTCGGCAACAGTGGCGCGACCGCGTGGTCACGAGCTCAACATGCTCGCCCAACTTCCCTATTCTCCCCAGACATGGGGCACCTAAGGATCCATATTCAGTTTTTGCTGGTAGCGATGGAGCAGACTACCAATACTCTTTGAGACATATTCGGCCCATTTAGGGAAACTCCTGCCCTGCCTGTTACTCTATCTTCACTGCTAATGCTCCAAGCCCGAGGAACGCTATGGCAAAGGCCAATAATACTCCACAACTGCGGAGTACTTCGGGTGAGGGTCCACTCTTTCGCACTATGAGATTGATGAGGGCGGCGACAGCGTGACGTTGAGGGAACAGCAGTGCGATGCGTTGTACTACCTTGGGCATTATCTCGTAGGGCCAGTAAACCCCAGCAAGCATAGAGGTGGGCAGCAAGACTATATTGGAGAACATCACAACTTGCCCGTGAGTTTTCGCTATGGTTGAAAGTAGTAGGCCTAGACCCGAAGAGGATAAGATCAGGCCAGTTAGCACGATCCATATCAAAAGGGGAGATGATCCCCAGTCCACGCCAAATAGCCACTTGCCGCCGATGATGAGAATGGCCGACTGCAGCCAACCGACTGCAAGGAGTCCCATGAGTTTCCCGGCGAGTATGTTCCAGTTTCCCGTGGGAGTGGATAGCAGCCGTCCCCAGGTACCAAGCTTCTTTTCGGAGAGCATTTCTCCGGCAGCAACTGTCGTACCAGCCATGACAAACATGACCAAAAAGCCGATGGATGCTTGGTCTATGGGGCGCTGGGGGATATCGCTTGGGCTCGCTTGCACGGGCATCACTGGGATCTCGTTCGTGGTGACCAGTACACCTTGAGCCCACAGATCATCCATCGTGAATGCCGCTGAGGCACCTGCTGTCGCTGCTGCAACTGATACTGATTCTGCAGATGCATATGGGTTTGTGGCGGCGACATCCGCCGCTGCTGCCATCGATCTTATGCGGGTTACTGCAGATGATAATGCCGCTTGGATCACTCCGAGTTCACCGCCGAGTCCCTCTCCAATGCTTAACTCGATGGCCATTGGTCTAAAAGAGGTTGTTGCATCTCCGAATCCGTTCGGGATTACGACTACTGCTGTTACGCTGCCCTTGTTGATCAGTTCGTTAGCCCGGGGTATCGACTCTGCCCCAGCTAAATAGATAGAATCACCGAGGAGCTCCGGGAGTCGGCGGGAGACGTTGCTAGCGTCCAAGTCCACCAGAGCTATGGAAATCTGCTGTGGGACTGCCTCGGGGCCTGTGGGGGAGTTCGGTCCCCATGCTGAGGAGAATACCACGCCGACAAGTCCGGTGAAGAGTAGTGGCAATAGGATTAGGGAAACCAGACTAGATCGGTCTCTCAAGTTGTCCAACAGCATTAAACGTGCAATGGCAAGCGATTTGCCCATATCCGGTCCTCCTAATCTAGTCTAAGGCGCTTGTTCCCTATAGTGAAGAGTGTGATGCCGATCCCCGTTAGCGCCAGCACGTTGGGGATGATGTCCGTCAGCCCTGAACCTGTGAAGAGCTGAACAAATCCGTTCATGGCCCAGTAGTTTGGGGTGAGGCGGGACAGGAAAAGCATGAATCGAGGGAAGAGGAAGTATGGCACCATGCTACCCCCGAGCAGCGACATGACCTGAATCGTGATACTCGATATTGCGCTTACCCCCCGCCTAGTTTTCGAGGTTGTGGCGAGGAAGATACTCACCCCTGCACAGGCAATGATGGTGGACGCCGAGAGGGCCAGAAAAGCGACAGGGGATTGGCCCCACTTAACACCATAGACCAGTCTGGTGAAGACGACCAAAATTACCCACTCAATGACCCCGATGGCTGCTACTGACAGCAGCTTGCCAGCTAGTATCTGGCGGTTGTATGTCGGGGTGGACATCAGCCTGGCTAGGGTAAAATCGTCCCGCTCATCCAGAAGGGATCGGGCGCCCAGCATCATGGCGAACAGCAAGTACATTACGCCCATTCCGGCGGCGTAGTAGTCAAACGAACTCACTCCGTTGGTTGTTGGCATTGAGGTCACGGCCACAGCGGGGCCGTATGCTTCCATCCTTTCCGCAATGGCTTGGGTGGCACGGGACGCGAGCTCAGTTATGCCTGCTTCGCTGTTATCTGGCCAAATGGGGGAGGGGGACTCTGGGAGGATTGTGTGCTGGGCGACATCTGCCTGAATTGATGAGAGCCACTGGCTCATCACTGCAGTAGTGGCTATCTGCCGTGTAGATATTTGGTCGGCGAAATCGCCTACGAGGCCGCGTACCATGGCGGCGAAGTGGACAGATGTCGGGTCGTACAGCAGCTTCAGGTTGGCCTTGGTCCCGGTGAGCATGTTGGCTGAAAAGCCCTCTGGTACTACAATTGCCACCTTTAAGCGTCCTGAGGCGACGAGGGCTCTGGCTTCATCTTCAGTCTTCAGATCGATCTGGGTGAGGGCTTGCGCCAGCTGGGGTGAGTCCAGGAAATCCTCAAGGAGTGCAAGGGTCAGTTCCTCTTCATCGAGACAGACCACTCCGATGTCGCCTTCCAGTGGTCCGCTGCCTTTGAGGAATAAGGGGCCTAGCGCCAGCCCTAGTACGAGTATGATAACCATGGGTTGCGCGATCATCACCGATAGGGCTTGGCGGTCTCGCAGGATGGATTTGAGGTCTTTTCCGACAATGGCAAGGGTCTTCATGTTCATCACCTCAATCCCGCAGAGACTTGCCAGTGAGATGGAGAAACACAGTTTCGAGGTTTGGTTCATGCACCTCAACCGATACGATTGACACTCCTGAGTCCACCAGCTTGGTGATGACTTCAGCCATTACCCTGCGGCCATGTTCGGCCCAGACCACGATCTGTCCCGGTGACTGGGCAAATCGGGAGACGCCTTCCACAGAAGAGACGGTGGATTCAAGGTCTGGGGCGTCATCGCCTACTTTGAATGAGAGTGTATCTAGGTCGCCCACCACTAATCTGAGCTCATCAGTGGTTCCCATGGCGATGATTTTGCCATTATCCATGATGGCCACTCGGTGGCAGAGGAACTCCACCTCCTCCATGTAGTGACTGGTGTAGAGGATTGCCATACCTTCATGGCTGAGACGGTTGACGGTCTCGAGAATATGGTTCCTGGACTGCGGGTCGATGCCTACCGTTGGCTCATCGAGCATCAAGAGGCGCGGCCGGTGGAGAAGCCCGGCACCTATATTTAGACGTCTTTTCATTCCACCTGAGAAGGTGCTCACCCTATCGGTGGAACGGTCTGTGAGGCCGACGGTGTCCAGAGCCCATGCAACCCGTTCCGCAAGCTCACTGCCTGTTAGCCCATACATCCGCCCCCAGAAGGACAGGTTCTCCGTGGCAGATAAGTAGGGATAGAGCGCTATTTCCTGTGGGACATATCCAATGATTCTGCGTGTGTCCATAGGTCGGCCTTGCACGCTGGTGCCAGCCACATGAACATCGCCGGATGTCGGCTTGAGCAGGCCTGCGATTATCGATATAGTGGTGGACTTACCGGCGCCGTTTGGCCCTAAGAGGCCGAAGCTTTCGCCTTCGCCTACAGAGAACGACACGCGGTCAACGGCCGTGCGCTGACCAAACCTGCGCGTTAGGTTAGACACCTGGAGGATATCCGCCAATACTGTCACCCCGCTTTGATTGGTACCATGGTATTTCGCTGGTAGGAACGGAAATCCTGTACACAGCAAGAGAAAGACTGGAAGGGTTCCGGGCGATTGGCTGGGGGTTCGCTAGGTCTATGACCTTGGCAGAAGGCCATAGGAAATGTGATTTACGCACAACCTTACCCGGTTTTGAGGGGGGACCGTTATATTGCCCGGATACAGAAGCTGGGTCAGTGGCGTGTGGTTTACTCCGGCCCTTTGTTCGGGGGCTAGGTAGTTATGAGCAAGAGGAATGACATGATCGTTCAGTGGAGGCGTAGATATCGAAGCATACAATACCGTAGAAGACTTTGTGGAGAAAAACTAGCCTATGGGAGGGCGGCTATGGGCGCCCTCCACTATAGTTGGCGCCCTTGCCAGTTCTCCATGGCTTTCCTAATCGAGCGATGCATCTCCCTAGAGAAGTCAGCCCCTGTTTTGCGGGCGAACATGAACTGTGCAGCGTTTTCTGCCTCATATTTGTTAGCCCGGGGGAATGTAGCCTCTTCTTCGGCGAACATCTCTGTCAATTCCTCTTCATTGAGGGTTCGATATTTCTCTTTGAAGACGATGTACTCTCTGTCAAACCTGGAGCGCACTTTTGGCTCATAGTCGTCTGGATAGTAGCCCAAGCAAAGCATGGCTACAGGGAAGGCAAATTCGGGCAGTTGGAGGAGTCCCCGATGTGTCTCGTAATTCTCCATAATATCCCCTATATAGCAAGAGCCAATTCCCAAGCTTTCTGCTGCGATCACAACATTTTGTGCCGCGATCAATGCGTCACTTGAGGAGATAAACAGATCTCCCAAATCAGGGCCCTTGAAGTCAAGGCCCGTACGGGCACAGAATTCTTGTACCTTGGACCTACGGTAATAGTCAAACCAGCGCTGCAGGTCAGCGAGGAAGACCAGCACCACCGGGGCCCTGGCGATAAATGGCTGGTTATCACAGGTTTTGCTCAGAATGTCCTTGGTTTCTTGATCACGAATCACCAGAATCGAGTAAAGCATCATGTTCCCGGCTGTTGGCGCACGCATAGCGGAGTGTAACAGGATGTCCAGATGCTCTTCGCTGATGGGAATATCCTTGTAACGCCGCAGGGATGTACGCCGATTGATTATTTCCAGAGTATGGTTCAAGTCTTAACCTCCTTGTTATGGCCATGAGCGTCCCTAGTCTGTACAAACCTCATCGTATTCCCGGCCCAAGGTCTGCATTAACTCATGGACTGAGATGACTGCTTCTGCCCGGTGGGCATTGATGCCGGCAAAGGCGAAACCTTGCTTCAAATTGCCTTTCTGTGCGTTAATCAGTGCCATGGCTACGCAATAGGGAGCCTTCTCCAAGGTGCAAGTCTTAATGCAATGATAGGCACATTTGAACGGCTGACGCTTACCTTGATTGACGTCATCAATAAATTGGCTCTTGATGGCTCGGCCGGGCATACCCACCGGACTTTTGATGATCACTGTGCCATCCTGCTTGCTGTCGATATAGGATTGCTTAAAGGCTGGGTCAGCTTCACATTCGTGGGTAGTGACAAACCGGGTACCCATTTGCACACCGGCTGCACCGAGTTTCAGGAAGTGGTGGATGTCCTGGCCTGTATATATCCCTCCTGCTGCAATGACTGGGATGGGCTCTCCCTTAGCCTCTTCCCACGGGCGCAGCTCTTGAACTACTTCTGGGATCAACTCCTCCAGAGAAAAGCGGGGATCGTCGATCTGCTCGGCTTTGAAACCCAGATGGCCTCCGGCCAAAGGGCCTTCCACCACGATTGCGTCAGGAAGGTAGTCATAATTCCGCAGCCATTTTTTGCAGATAATGCCCACCGCCCGAGAAGAAGAGACGATTGGTACAAGCTTGGTCTTCGCACCCGGACTAAGGAACTCTGGGAGATTAAGGGGTAGACCGGCACCAGCGAAAATCACATCGATCTTTTCTTCAACAGCACTCTTGACCATATCTGCAAAATCCCACAAGGCCACCATAATGTTTACCCCAAGGATTCCCTTAGTTCGCTCTCTAGCTTTACGGATTTCCTCTTTCATAGCTTTGATATTGCTTTCTCCGCAATTCTTAACGAAACCGGGCTCCATCATACCTATCAGTGCAGCGGAGATTACCCCCACCCCGCCTTGATTAGCCACTGATGAAGCCAGGCCGGAAAGGGAGATCCCAACTCCCATGCCGCCCTGGACTATGGGAGTTCTTGCCACCAGGTTTCCAATCCTGAGTTCTTTCCAATTAGCCATGGACTCTGACACCTATCTTTCTAGTAGCGCTGTTCGGTATCTCCGAAACAGCAGTAGAGATGTGCGATTGGTGAGGTTAGTATATCATTGATCGGACAATCTGTATATCAAGCAGCCTGTGGGTGCGGAAGACCAAGGAAGGGTTCTTTATGGTCGATTGTAGGTTAGGGAGCTTCGGCTTAATCATCCTGGGTAGTCCAAGCAAAAAGCCCCTCTGGGCGAAGGGCTCTTGTGTGGATGGTTTGGAAGGTTGATACTCCATTCCAACTTGGTGTCATGCTTTTAGGCCGGTCATTGCTACACTCTCGATGATCTGCCTTCGCAGACAGATGAAGACCAGGATAATCGGCAACACCGATATGACTGACCCGGCCATCAGGTAACCGTAATTTGTGCTAAACCTAAACTGGAACATGGTCAGCCCCAGTTCCATGTTGAAAAGTTCCCTCTTGTTTGCAATGAGAAGCGGCCACATAAATGCGATCCAGGCCTGACTAAAGGCAAAGATGCCCAGTGCCCCACCTGCAGACTTGGTCAGGGGTAAGACTATAGTGCCCAAAATCCTCCACTCGGAGCAGCCATCAATGCGGGCCGCATCGAGGAGATCGTCGCTAATGGTAGACATGATGTGCTGTCGCATCAGAAATATGCCAAAGCTCATGATCAGGTAGGGAGCAATAATGCCCTGATACGTGTTGATCCAACCCCAGCGCACCATCTGGGTGTAAAGGGGAATAATATAGCTCTCCAGAGGGACGATTGCTGTTATTAGTAGAAGCATGAAAAGCAGGTCACGGCCTGGGAAGCGGAATTTGGCGAAGACGTATCCGCCGACGATGGATGTTGCCAGAATAACTAATGTCGATAACGATGAAATAAGGATACTGTTGAGCAAGTAGCGCAGGAAGGGTGCTTCGCCAAACAAGCCTGTATAATTGGAGACGATGGGATTCTTTGGTATGAGGTTTGGCGGCCAGGACAGGACTTCTGTAGGAGGCTTAAACGATGTCGAAAGCATCCAGATAAACGGAAGGATCATAAATGCGGCCCCCAACATCAAGACCGTGTGCAGGGCTGTTCTAGACAAGATGTGTCGCCAATTTATGTCGGTAGTGTGCCTTTCCATATCTGTCACCTCTCTCACACGTCGTATTTGATCGCCTTGAACTGAACAAGAGTCAGGCCAAGAACGACAATAGTCAGGATAACCGCCTCCGCAGATGCATATCCCATTCGGAAGTACCGGAATCCATTTTCATAAATATCAAACAAGAGCACTCGGACCGCTCTGCCGGGAGCAGACTGGGATCCAAGGGTCATTACGTACACTTGGGTAAACACGTTGAAAGCATTAATAGTTGAGGTCACCAAGACATATAGTAGCATCGGTTTCAGCAATGGGAGCGTGATGTTCCGGAATTTCACCCAACCCGAAGCGCCATCTATAGCAGCAGCCTCGAAATATACGGAAGGGATGTTCTTGATACCAACGAGAAGCAAGATGACATTATAACCGAGATTTTTCCAGATATTCATGGCGATGAGGGCCCAGATGGCAATACTGGGGTAGATCAGCCAGCCTACTGGTTTTATGCCAAAAAACGATATTAGGTAATTCAGTATGCCATACTGAGGATCGTAAATCCATTTCCAAGCCACAGACATTGGAACCATAGGTGTAATGAAGGGAAGAAAGAATGCAGCTTGATAGAAACCCGTAAAACGCAGTTTTCCGGCTAGTGCTAGAGAGATCGGCAAAGATATGATAAGTCCAATGATTACGCTAGCACCCGCGTAAAGAAAAGTATTACTGATAGAAAGCAAAAACAGCTCATCATGGACTAGCTCCTGGTAGTTGAGAAGCCCAATGAAAGGCCTAGTACGCCCTATCAGCTTCCAGTCAAACAGGCTCATGTAGAATGTCTGGATGATGGGGACCATCCTCAAAACCGTAAAGAGGCCAATGATTGGCAAAAGCGCTACGTAACTGAATACGATTTTGGAGCGCTCAAATGGGGAATATCTTGGCAGACTGATCCTTGGGAAATTCAAAGCGATTGCACCCCTTTCAGAAGCAGACATAAAATCCGAGTAGCTGAGGGCCCTCTGAAGAGGGCCCTCCAAAATACCATTAGTTACCGTAGACTCGGTTGCGCTTCAAGATGGAGTCGATTAACGCCCCAATCTCGCTGACGGTTTTGTCAAGTGCTGCATCATCGGTAGCCAGGTCCTTATTTAGGAAGGCTTCAACCAGCTTATCGGCGACTTTGGTCTGGATTTCATCAAATGCTGGGAGGACCGGATCGGCGAAGAATCCCATTTCACTAGGCGGATTTACGAATACCTCGTACTGTGGAGTCTTGGCTACGAGGCCTTCCCAATCGAAGCTGCGATCGGGCATCCATCCGGAAAGCTCAATCAGTTTCTCTGCAGTTGATTCGCTGGTTAGCAGCTTGATGTAGTCTCTGACGTTCTGAGACTTCGCACCATCCATGGACATGTACACAGACCATGGCTGTGCCAGGGTCTCCCAACGATCCCACGAGGGCATAGGAGCTACACCATACTCTAGATCAGGATTCTTCGATTGGATCTCACCGATGACCCAGCTCTCACGTAGGAACATGGCCGTATCGCCGGTTACAAAAGCTTCGGCGTCATGACGGACCTCAGGGGAGTCGATTTTGTCGGTGTAAATGGCATCGATATAGGCCTTGAGTGTTTTACGACCAGCCTCACTGTCGAAGCCGTTTTTCCACTTGCCGTCACCACTAGGAACGATTACTTCACCGCCGGCATTGCTTAGGAAGAAACGGAATTTCTCTGTTAAGCCGCTCCCACCGCCGGATATGCGAAGACTCAGACCGCTGCGAAGGACATTACCATTAGCATCATACGTAGTCAATTTTTTGGCAACATCCATCAGCTCTGGGAACGTCTTCGGTGGGTTCTCTGGATCAAGCCCTGCTTCCCTAAACATGGCTTTGTTATAGTAGAGAGCCGCGCGGCTGCCATTCATCATGGGAATGCCGTAGGTATTCCCGTCAACTGTTACATAGTCGACGGAGAAGTCGCTCCAGGCGCCGCTCTTCAGGTGTTCATTGAGATCCTGGGGGTTGGCCGGGAGTACGCCACCATCGATGAGTTTGATCGCAATGTACGGACCGACGTCGAAAACTTCGGGTCCGGTACCTGTGGGAAGTGCTGTCGTAAGCTTCTGCTCAAATTCTCGTAAGCTCGTACTTATGACTTCGAAATCGACTCCAGGATGAGTCTTGCTGAATTCCTCTCCTGCCCATTTGTAGAATGGCTCTAGTTCTGGGAAACCTGTCCAGACGTGAATTGTCTCAGCCGACGCTGACCAGGCAAGCCCGAGAGTCACAGTAAGCACGAGCATCAACATGAATAGTGATCGTTTCATTCATCTTCCCCCTTTGATTTATTCTGTCTGTTTGTGACAACCCTATATGACCCAAATTCCAGCATCCCCCCCTTTCTTGGTAGCAGTGTAATGATTCAATCAAGCAGAGATCTAAGCTTTGAGAGATCGCTAACTGATTTGTTCCAGACATCATCAATGCCGCCGAGGTCAACACACAGGTAACCATGGTAACCAACTTGTTTCAGAAGGGTGACCACCATTGAAAAGTCGATGTTGCCCTCGCCCATGGGTAGATGATAGGCTTGGTCGCCAAGGTTATCGGCAATGTGTACATGGATGATTCGCTTGTTGAGCTTTGGTATTACTAGCTCTAGGTACTCCTTGGCAGCATGAACATGAGCCAAATCAAGCAGGAGTCCCGTCGTCTCCGGATCGCACTTTGCCAATAGTTCCAGGACTCCGTCTGTGGTGGCGACGAAATCACCAACCCGACCCTCAATGGCCATTTTCAGTCCGTACTGTGCGGATATCTCGCCGCAGCGGGCAGTTGTGTCAACGGCATTGTCCCAAAAACGGCGCCATGAAAACCCTTTTGCTGGGGAAATGCGAGTTGGAGGACCGCCCAGGTAAAGTTCTGAACCCTCTACACCGGCAAGTTCGGGTGGAAGATATGGGCAGAAATCGATGACTGATGTCCCCAGGGACTGGGCCAATTCGGCCATCTTTCTAAACGTGGCCAATGATTCATTGAGTTTATTACTATCCGAGCTATATAGCTCCGGAATAACGGCAGTAAAGCTAGCTACATCGAGGTTCCGTTGATCGAGTGACGCTCTAATCTCTGCCTGAAGTTGAGCAATACCCTCCAGATTTTGTCCGGCGATGGCTTCAAACTCAATTCCATCAAATCCGGCATTGCCTACATCTTCGATGGCTGTTAGATTATCCTCAGGCTTGGGTGGGAATCCGAATCTACTAATAGGTACTAAGTATGCACAACCGATTTTCATATCTAGTATTTACTCCCCTTTCACTACAGTGCTATTCTGTGGCAGATGCACCGATGAGGGCCCTGTTGCTCCACAAGAACTGCGCACTACTAAAGAAGCCGGCATTTTTAGTTGCGTTTTTGGCGATCTGCCTCCATTGCTTCCCTCCGTTTCAATTCTGTCAATAAGGATTTGGCAAGCCATCTGCCCCATTTCCCGGGCGGGCTGAGAAATAGTGGTTAAAGGTACTCCGAGAAAAGCAACGATGGGAATATCATCATAACCAACAACAGCAACATCATCGGGAATTGAAAGCCCCATCTGCCATGCTGCGGACATAAGTCCGATTGCCAACGTGTCACAGTAGGCAAACACAGCAGTGGGTCGAGGGTTAGTTGATAAGATTTCTCGAGCGGCTTTCTCGCCCGCTTCAGGTTTGAGACTCTCCCCCTGGGTAACGAGGCTCGGTTGCACCGATAATCCGGCTTCTTCCAGAGCTTTCCTATATCCCAGGTATCGCTCATTAACACTGGTAATTCCTGCTGGACCAGTAATGTGAGCTATAGATCTGTGACCTAGATCTATCAGGTGGCGTGTCGCCTTGTAGGCTCCATCGAAATTATCATTTATGACAAAATCGGTCTCCATTGACGGGAGCCACCGATTTAGCAGAACCAAAGGGACATTTCTCTCTTCCAATTCAATAATGTTAGCCTCGCGGTCGAAAAGTGAGGTCAGGATTATGCCATCAACGCGCTTACTGCGAAACGCCTTGATTGCGGCTAGCTCACAATCGGGATCTTCATCGGAGTCGCTGAGAATCATAGTGTATCCCTTGGCTTTGGCTGCCTTTTCCACTCCACGGGCTTGCTCTGCATAAAAAGGGTCACAGATGTCGGGGATGATAAGACCCACCGTTTTGGTGCGTCTGGTCGCGAGAGAAGCCGCAACACTATTTTTGGAATAGCCCTGTTCGCGGGCAATCCTAATAATTTTCTGCTTGGTGGCTTTGCTAATCTCACTTTTATTATTGAGTGCCCGGGAAACCGTATTTGCAGAAACCCCAGCTATTCGGGCAATATCCTTAATGGTAACAGACAAATGGATCGATCCTTTCGCATCTTGTTAGCGCTCACGTTAACGTTCATGTAAGATTTCTGCCTCCAGCAAGGAATCCCTTCTCGATATAAAAGATTATGTGAAAATATTTTTAGTTAGCTAAACCGTAGGAAAGTGCAGCGGTACAGCAGAGAGTATGGTTATCTTATCTAGGAGGAATTCCTTGATTCGCGCTGAAGTGAGTGGAAAACCGATCGGAGATATGGGAATGACTGACATGGCGTTGGAGAGGAGCCCTACTATCAAATGGCAGAGGGGGGGAGTGCGGGTGAGTAATATGGCAAGGCCTCCGGAGAACATGGCGGGGTTTTTCGATGCCCGGGTTGATGGATATGATGAACACATGAGCCGTACAGTATTTTGTTTTGAGGAGTTCTATAGTACTGCAGCAGTCCAGCCGATCAAGGCTACTCAGCATCCTGTGGATGTCCTGGATCTAGGTGCCGGTACCGGACTTGAGCTCGATAGTCTATTTACCAAGGCACCCAACGCGAGAGTGACGGTCATCGACCTTTCGACGGGAATGCTCAATCGACTGCAGGAGAAATATAGAGAACGAAGCGATCAACTCACACTAGTGCAGGGTTCCTATCTGGATCAGCCTTTAGGGGATGCCACTTTCGATTACGCTATTTCAGTGATGACGATGCATCATCTTCTGATCGAAGCGAAATTGGACCTTTACCGCAAGATTCTAAGGACACTGCGGCCTGGTGGAGTGTACGTAGAAGGTGACTATGTGGTCTCGGAAGACAAGGCACAGCGCTACCTTGAAGAGTACTGGGAACTGGTCCGGAACCTGGATAAGCCTGAGGGCATAACGAAGGGTTTGTATCACATTGATATACCATTTACCGTTGAGACACAGGTAGAGTTGATGCGGCAGGCTGGGTTCCATCCGGTGGAGGCTATCTGGCACAAAGGGGATGCCGTGGTCATCAGTGCCGTTCGCCCCTGCAATAGTACGACCAGTGAGCGGGCAAAGGTGATCATCTGTGATTATGACCCTAGGTGGCCGCATGAGTTTGCTGAACTAGCGACAGTATTGACTGCCCATCTGGGGCCGTTGCTACAAAGGGTAGAGCATGTGGGTAGCACATCGGTTACAGGGCTAGCCGCCAAACCGATTATCGATCTCGATGTAGTTATCGCTTCGGAGCAAATGCTGCCTGAAGTCATTAGAAGTCTTGCTGAACTGGGATACGAATATGAGGGAGATAGGGGGATCACTGGGCGGGCTGCTTTTGCTCGGGTGGATGATGGTGTTCCATGGGATGGCAGCGATCGCATCTGGCCACAGCATCATCTCTATGTCTGTCCCGCCGACAGTCTGGAGCTAGCTCGTCATCTGGCGTTTCGTGATTATCTGCGGGGCCATCCCGATGTAGCGCGGCGGTACGAGCGGTTGAAGAGGAACCTAGCAGCCGAATATGCCCATGATCGGGTAGCATATACCGATGGCAAGTCCGCCTTTGTGCAAGAAGTCCTGGCACATTGAAAGCGCACTTGGCCAGGGCTTGAATGTGGGTGATTTCTTCGACAATGTCTGTCGGGACTCTTTGACTTCGTTAGGCACAGGATAGTTGATATGGAATTTGGCGGAGGAGGGATGAACCCGGGTAAGAGGGAACCTGTTCTCACGAGATTGGGGGAGCCAGCTGTGTCGAAGGCTACGGACGCTATTGGTGATCAGTACCGCGATGCATCGAATCTCAATCGGCGTATCGCTTTGCACGCAGATTATAGCACAAATAGGTATGGCTGGCAGAGGTGGGTTTTTGACCAGCTAAGCTTCGGTGAGGATTGTCGCATTCTAGAGCTAGGTTGTGGTCCGGGACTGTTGTGGAAGGGGAACAGAGATCGCATAGCTCCGGGCTGGGACATTGTACTGTCGGACCTATTTCCAGGCATGGTAGAAGAGGCCCAGCGAAATCTTGGCGATATAGGTAATACAATCACCTTCGCGGTTGTTGACGCCCAGGCAATACCGTTCCCAGACTATCATTTTGATGCCGTAATAGCCAATCACATGCTCTTCCATGTCCCCGATAAACCTCAAGCGTTTTCGGAGATTCGCCGTGTACTGAAGATTGGTGGTACTCTCTACGCCACAACTAATGGCTCCGACCACCTTCAGGAATTGTATGAGCTGAGAGAACGCTTTGGGCTTGGGGTGGGCCCAACCAGCCATTTGTCGCCAGAGAGCTTTACTTTGGAAAACGGTTTCGAGCAGCTCGTGCCTTGGTTCAGTAACATATCGGTAGACCGATACGAAGATGCACTATGCGTTACGGAAGTAGAGCCATTGATTGCGTACATCCGCTCGGGACTCGGTTCTTCTCCAGAGGTAGATGACAAGCTCTCGAAGATGACACAGTTCATTGCAGAGTGCTTGTCGCAAAACAGCTCGGTTTTCATCCGGAAATCCGCTGGCATGTTTACTTGCCAGTTATAGCACATCCCTCGATTTGAATGTAGGGGAGTCTCGTACCTTGCACTGGTTTTGCCGGGGCCAGCCTTACCTTTCACAAGTGTAACACGCCCCAGGCGCTAAATCGGCACCTGGGGCGTGTTCTTTGCTAGCCAATTCGGAGTCGCTCATCTCGCATTTGCTCGGCCCGATGGCAGGCGGCTTGATGTGTGCCTTCATACATCTGGAGGCCGGGCTCCACTTCTCGGCAGATATCCATGGTGTAGGGGCACCTCGGGTGTAACCGACAACCGGATGGCGGATTCACAGGGCTGGGAATCTCGCCCTGCAGCAACTGGGCGAAACCCCGATGCCGTGGATCAGGCACAAATACTGCTCCAATTAGGGCTGCAGTATAGGGGTGCCGCGGGTTACCGATTACCTCCTCAGCTGTGCCGAGTTCTACCATTTTACCAAGATACATCACGGCAATTCTGTCACAGATGTGCCTAGCCGTGGCTAGGTCATGGGTGATATATACAAAGGTGACGCCTTTAGATCTCGACAAGTTGAGCATCAGATTGAGAACTTCGCCCCTGATGGATACGTCGAGCATGGACACTGGTTCGTCAGCCACGATGAAGTCAGGATCGAGGGCCAAGGCCCGGGCCACGGCCACTCTCTGGCGTTGCCCGCCTGAAAGCTCGTGGGGGTATCTGCTCATGTATTCTTCGGGAGGCATCATCTCAACGTCGCAGAGGACCTTGGCTACGAGTTCCCGTGCTTCGTGAACCGTTTTGACCAGTCCCTGGATGCGTAGGGGTTCCGAAATAATGGTTTGTACATCCATACGCGGGTTCATGGATTCATAGGGGTCTTGGAAAATCACCTGCATCTTTCGGCGCAAGGTCTTCATTTCCGCCGGAGTCTTGCCCATTATGTCGGTGCCCTCGAACACAGCGCTTCCACTAGTGGCATCGGTCAATCTCAAGAGACTGCGGGCTAAGGTAGTCTTTCCACAGCCCGACTCACCTACGACGCCCAAAATCTCTCCCTTGTAGACATCAAAGGATACATCGTCTACAGCCCTAAGCACTGGTTGCTCCTTGCTCCTTAGCGATTGCAGGAGACCCACACGGACGGGAAAGTGCTTGACGAGGTTACGGACCTCGAGGATGACATTCTTACCAGATTCAGGCTTTGCACTTGCACTTACTGCACCCCACATGTCTTCCCCTTGTAGTACCATCTCTGCCTTGTGGCAAGCTACCATGCGCCCCTTATCGCCCACCGCCCGGACGAGGGGTTCTACATGCATGCACATATCATCCGCCAGTGGGCAGCGGGGATGGAATCTGCAACCCGATGGGGGGGCGATTAAGTTGGGCGGAAAGCCCGGCAAAGACCTAACCTCTGAGCGCTCTGCCTTTATATTGGGGAAAGAGCCCAGTAAACCAAGGGAGTAAGGATGGGCCGGGTTGGTGTATACGTCCATGACACTACCATATTCAGCGATCTTGCCCGCGTACATAATGGCAACTGAATCACATGTTTGTGCGATTACCGATAGGTCATGGGTGATTAACATCATCGAAAGCCCCAGGCGTTCCCGGAGATCGCCCATGGCCTTCAGGATTTGCGCTTGTACCATCACGTCTAGGGCTGTTGTAGGCTCATCCGCGATGATTAGGTCGGGGTGGCAGGCTAAAGACATGGCGATAATCGAGCGTTGCTTCATGCCTCCACTGAACTCATGGGGGTATTCCGAATAGCGCTGTGGGTTGATGCCGACCAGTTCCAAAAGGTCTTTAGCCCTCTTCACAGCGTCTTTACGGGACATGTCTTCATGGCTCAACATCGCCTCAACGATTTGTTCCCCCACCCTATGCACGGGGTTGAGGGCATTCATAGCACCCTGGAATACCATGGATATACGCTTCCATCGGATATCCTTACGGAATTGCTCTTCCGGCATCTTCAAGATGTCCTGGCCGCCCATGAAAACGCTACCACCGTGGTAGGCGCCATTGGATGGGAGCAGACGTAGAAGTGCCGATGCCATACTTGATTTTCCGCAACCGGACTCTCCAGCGATACCGAGAGCCTTCCCACGCTCGATTTCGAAGCTAACGGAATCGACCGCCCGGACAT
>DAIQRD010000158.1:0-3986 GCA_036786445.1 Bacillota bacterium | reverse complement strand
CCCACGTAGTAATCGCTTTATCCCTAGTTGCCAGCTTCAATCGGAATGACGGGAGGCGGGGTTGATTGACTTCCTTGGTGACTGTAAGTAAACAAGGCAGGCTAATCTGCAATGTCTCCATACCATCACCCATATCTGTATCAATAACTATGGCCCCATCTGTGATAGCCCCTATGTTAGTAACATAAGATGCATGGGGCAAGTCCAAGAGCTCGGCTATCCCCGGCCCCACCTGGGCTGTATCGCCGTCGGTAGTCTGCATGCCGCAGAAGATCACATCCGCTGGAGGTAAGTGGCGGATAGCCTCCGCCAGTGTATAGGATGTAGCTAGAGTGTCGGCACCGGCGAATTTGCGATCAGACAGAAGATAACCTTCATCGGCCCCTAATGTATAAGCCTCATGAATAATGGCTGTTGCCTGGGGCGGCCCCATGGAGATCACTGTAACGGTCCCGCCCCATTGCTCCTTCAATGCGACAGCGGCCTCCAATGCATAGGCATCATAGACATTCAGTTTTGATTCGACGCCTTCACGTTTCAGAACTCCCTTTTCCTCGTCGATTTCTACTTCCGTGCCCTCTGGCACTTGTTTGATACAGACAATAAAATGCACCCCACCGCCCCCTGTTTCAGGATAATATTGTCATCCATCTGCAATATTTCTTCTCTTTAGAATCTAGGTTACCTGCCGGAAGAGGGTCTTTACGATGTAGAGTCTTGCCACCGCCGCGCAGAAAGAGCCAAAGAAAGCACTGTAGCTACATAGGGAATCATAAGCACTAGTTGTGATGGTACACCCACTCCCTGAAGCCTTATGGCAAAGGCTTCCGCTAAGCCGAAGAATACTGATGCAAACAGGATGCCAACTGGAGTGGAACGCCCAAAGAAGATTGCAGCCAGTGCTATAAAGCCCCGGCCAGCAGTCATGTTTTCACTAAACATCCCCAAAGATGAGAGGGACAGCCATGCACCTGCAAGGCCTGATAGGATCCCGCTTGTGAGTATGCTAATCAGCTGGTATCTTTGAGGGTTTACTCCTACGGCTTCAGCTGCGGGCGCATACTGTCCAACAGCCCTTATGCGAAGCCCCAACCTACTGTGGTAGAAGAGAATATAGAGAACGGGAACTAGGATGAATGCCATATAGAATATGACGTTGTTCCCACCAAGAAGTCGGCTTAATATGGGACTGGAGTAGTTGATTTGAGGTAGTAGTCCTATTCTGGTGGAATGAAACATACCCCTTACATCGAATATGACCTGCATAAGCAGGACTGTAAGGCCTCCAACGACCAAGTTTAAGGCGATACCTGTCATTATGGGATCAGACTTGAGCTTTAGGGTAAATAACGCAAAAATGGACGCTAATAAGAGGCCTGCCAAGATAGCACCCAAGACTCCTGCCCAGGCTGAAGCAGCCCAATAGCTTGAAGCTACACCGGCAAAGGCTCCAACTAACATCATGGCCTCCAATGCAACATTGAATATACCCACTCTCTCTGTGAAAAGACCGCCTAAAGCAGCTAGGAGGATAGGGGCTGAAAGGCGCAAACCTGCAGCTAGCAGCTGAAGATTAAGAATTCCTGCCATCTGAGTCTTCTCCTTTACCGAGACCGTAGAATACCCGTACCAATGCCCGGGAGCTGATAAATAGCAGTATCATCCCCTGCAGCACTATGGCTACGCTCCGATCTATATTAGTCATACGCTCCACAGCAAAAAAACCATTCTTGAGTGCGGCTAGAAAGAGTCCCGCCACCACCATCCCAAGAGGATCTGTCCTTCCCAGGAGAGCCACGACGATCCCCTCATTGCCCAAGCCTGTGGAGAAATGAGACACAAAGCGCCTATTGGTGCCCAATATCTCCAGCCCGCCAGCAATCCCAGCAATCGCGCCACTGATCATAAAGGCCATGAGGGCCGATCTTTTTATGTTGATCCCTATGTACTGAGCAAACCGGGGATTTGCTCCCAAGGTTTCCTTTTCATATCCCCATACTGTGCGCTTCAAGATGATCTGGACTACGATAGCTAAAGCTATGGATACCATGATGCCCCAAGTGAGGGGGTATCTGGGTACTATACGGGCAATGGCAGCGGTATCTCGAATCCTAGGCATCGCAATCTCCACCGCCTTATTGGAATCTCCCTGAAAATAGAACAAGAGCACTAGGTAGTCAGTGAGCAGAAGCCCGATGTAGTTAAACATAAGGGTTGTTACTATCTCATTTACCTTAAGATACACCTTCAAAATCGCTGGAATAAGTGCAAACAGCGCTCCACCAAGGGCTGCTGCCATGAGCGCCACGGGAAGATGAATATAAGCTGGCAGAGCAAGCTCTACGCCAACTATAGCAGCACATAAAGCCCCTATATATATCTGCCCATCGCCGCCCATGTTAAATAACCCTGCCCTATAAGCAACTGTTACTGCAAGACCAGACAAGATGAGTGGTGTGGCCCAACGGAGAGTGATGAGGGTATTGCCCATGGTACCAAAAGCCCCCCACCATAGATATTTCATCATTTCACCAGGGCTTTCTCCGATTAGAAATACCAATACACAGCCTAGGGCTAAAGCGATTACAATGGGAAGGACAAGGCCTACTAGAGAAACTCCAAGCCTCTTCATCCCCTCATCCCTCCTGTCATCAAGAGACCGATCTCCTCTTCAGATGTGAGATCCCCCTGCCTTTCCCCGGATACCTGTCCTTCGTAAAGAACCAGTATTCGGTCACTAAGGGCAAGCACCTCCGATAGATCTCCTGAAACCAAAAGTACAGCACACCCTCGGCTTGCCCAATCCAGTAGCTTCTCTCTTATGAACTCTACCGACCCTATATCCACTCCCTGTGTCGGATCTTCAGCTATGAGAAGTATGGGCTCAGTGGAGAGTTCTCTCCCCACTACCAACTTTTGCAGGTTACCCCCTGATAAGGTGAGAGCAGGAGCATCTATCTTGGGAACCTTCACTGCGAAATCATCTATGATTTCCTTTGCCAAGGTACGTGCCTCCCCCATGTGGAGCCAGCCACGTCGCTTAAGTCTGGCAGTTCGGTAGTGACAGGCTATGACGTTGTGGAGGGCGCTGAGAGTAGGAGCACTGCCCCGACCTCTTCTATCTTGTGGTATATAGGCAAGGCCTAGCTCTCGCTTTTCCCGGGGGCCAAGTTGCGTCAGTTCGTTATCCAGCAGTGATATTTGCCCTTCATCCACCTTTCTAAGCCCTGTGATAGCCTGGACCAATTCCTCTTGTCCGTTTCCCGAGATGGCAGCTATGCCTAAGATCTCGCCCGCTCTTATCTGGAAATCTATGGGCCCTACGACTCTCCCGCCTATCTCTTCAGGCCTTCGCTTGAGAATGAGTTTATCAACACTCAAGACAACTTCTTCTCCTGGAACTGCGCTTGCGTCTGTAAAAGGTAGGTGGATTTCCCTTCCCACCATCATCCTGGCGAGTTTGCTTTCATCGGTTTCATCTGCATTTACTATTCCGGTGACTCGACCATCTCGAAGAACTGTGATCCTATCTGCCAGTGCCATAACTTCATTTAGTTTGTGGGAAATAACTATTATAGTGCGGCCCTTGGATGTTAGCTCCCGCATGGCAGAGAATAGCGCATCCGATTCCTGGGGCGTAAGGACAGAGGTAGGCTCATCGAAGATCATGATACGGGCCTTGCGGAGCAAGCATTTCACAATTTCAACCTGCTGTTGCATAGCCACAGGTAAATTACCAACTATGGCATCGGGTTCCAGGGAAAATCCATATTCAGCACAAAGCTGCCCAATTTGCTTCCGGGCTTGGTCACGCCGGAGAATCCCTAAGGGCCCCACAGGCTCCATTCCAAGTATAAGGTTATCAAGTACAGTGAGGGATGGAACTAGCATGAAATGCTGATGAACAATTCCTATACCGGCTCCTATGGCTTCTGAAGCTGAACGAAACTGCATTTTTTCTCCAAAGACGAAGATCTCGCCATAAT
>DAIQRD010000157.1:0-4024 GCA_036786445.1 Bacillota bacterium | reverse complement strand
TGATTATTAGAATAAAAGAGCCGGTCAATGCGTTAAGTCACATGATTGGTGCAGCGCTCTCAGTAATAGGTATGGTTTTCCTGGTGTATAAAGGTGCCATCCAGGGGAGCATCCGGCATGTCGTGGGTTTTGCTGTTTATGGAGTGAGCCTAGTCCTGCTCTACTCAGCTAGTACTATTTACCATGCTTTGCGTGTATCGTGGGGGTGTACCCGCATCCTGCGAAAGATTGATCACAGTATGATCTATGTGCTCATCGCAGGCTCATATACTCCCCTGTGTCTAGTTGCCCTGCAGGGTGCTTGGCGGTGGGGGTTGATAACTGGGATCTGGATTCTGACAGCTCTAGGGATAACATGCAAGATTCTATGGCTGGATGCGCCTCGTTGGCTATCTACTCTACTGTACCTCGTGATGGGATGGTTGGCGGTTGTTGCTCTAGTGCCACTAGCTGGTTCCATCACTTGGGCGGGTGTGATCTGGCTCCTAGTCGGGGGCATCACCTATAGTGTGGGAGCTCTTATCTATGGCACCAAGTGGCCTAGGTTACCCTCGAATATACTTGGCTTTCATGAGGTCTTCCATATGTTCGTCCTAGGGGGCAGCATGATTCACTTCTGGGTCATGGCGAGGTACGTTTTACCCTTGGTATAAGTGTAGCTTGGCCCAAAGAAGTACTGCGCTAGGCTGCAGTTCACCTTGGGAAGAGAAACGTCCTATGCTGGCATTAGTCAACGATGGGCTCATCTCTCGACAGGAGAGCAGATCTTTGAGTTCTTCCGACTTCTCAAGTACGCTTGTGTGCAGGCAATGGATGATTGTGTATCTGTTTTTTTAACCAAGATTGCAGAGGAATACGGTCAGTCCGGTGTATGAGGAAAGACTTGGCGCCCACCCACATAGGTAGCTGTTACTCGCATATGCAGCAGTTCATCTGGAGCTATTTGTGTTGGGTCTGCCGGCAGTACTACGAAATCTGCCAGTTTTCCGGCAGTCAGGCTGCCCTTTACGGCTTCTTCATGGGCTGCGTAGGCTGAGCCTGTTGTGAACAGTGCCAGAGCTTCCATTGGGGTGAGGCGCTCTCTTGGGTGCCAGCCACCCTGGGGGTTGCCTTCACGATCTTGGCGGGTGATGGCGGCGTGCATGCCCCAAAGAGGATTACAGTTCTCGACGGGACAATCGGAGCCTCCCGCAGTGTGGATACCCGTCTGACTCATTGTTTTCCAAGCATAAGCATACTCAGCACTGGTGGTACCGACTCTTTCTTCGGCAAAGTGCAGGTCGGTTGGAACGAAGATAGGCTGAATATCAGCTACGATCCCTAGGGCGCCCATGCGGGCAAGATGCCGAGGTCTGGTGATTTGACAGTGGATGATCCGGGGACGGGCAGTCCAGTTGGGAACAGACTGCTTAGCCCGCTCGTAGCTGGCTATCACCATTTCAATGGCGTGATCCCCGATGGCGTGTACAGCCACCTGCAGATTGGCCTTGGCCGCTAGCCAGACAAGCTCATCCAGCTCAGCTTGGGTATAGAGGGGCATCCCACAAGTATCAGGCGCATCCCGGTAGGGATGGGTGAGGGCAGCGGTTCTGGCGCCTAGGGAGCCGTCCGCGAGCAACTTGAGCGGTCCGAAGGTGAGGTGAGGGCCCAGGTTAGGATAGTACTTGCGCACCTCAAGGTAAGCGGCTAGATCGTTGGGGGTGGGCATGGTCGCCTGGAGATTCACCCTGATGGGCAGCTCGCCAGCATCCGCTAACTGGCGATAAGCCCCTAGCCACATGGTTAGTGTCGCGGTTCCATCTAGATCATTGGTTTGGACGGTGGTTAACCCTTGAGCGGCAGCTGCGTGGCTAGCCCTATGAAGGATCCGCTTTAGGTCGGTAATAGTTGGTGTCGGGATCAAGTCTCTTACCAACGCCATTGCGTTCTCCCGCAGGATACCGGTAGGTTCCCCGGCATCTCCCCGATCAATGCTACCGCCTGGCGGGTCGGGCGTATTGGCGTCAATGCATGCCATTTCCAGTGCCCTTGAGTTAGCTACACAGATATGGCCGCAGACCCGGGTGAAGATCACCGGGCGGGAAGCTGAGACCTGATCTAAGTCATCCCTGGTTGGTAGAGTCTTGGTGAGATAGTTCTCATCATTCCATCCCCGTCCTACAATCCAATCTTGGCGTGGATTGCTGCGGACAAATTCCTGACCCAGCCGGATCATTTCACCAACAGAGCAAGCTGTCGTCAAGTCGACTCCATCCATTCCTTGCCCCCAACTTAGCAGGTGCATATGGCTGTCATTGAAACCGGGAACGATCACTTGGCCGCCCAGGTCTTCACGCTCGGCATCCCGGGGGGCCAAAGCGGATATATCCTCATCTTTACCCACCGCGAGGATCCTGTCCCCAGCTATGGCCATGGCCTCAGCCACAGGAAGTGAAGGATCTAGGGTGATAATCTTTGCATTGTAGAAAATCCTAGTCGGTTTTATTATCGGCGATGGGCGCATTTATCTGGCCTCCGCTTGGCAGGTGATATGCGTTCCAGACCATCTATAGAGCTGGAACGGGTACGTAATCAGGTCCTCCCACCTACTGGCGGAGGTAGAAGTAACCTGTACAGATGTAGTTTTCTGCATCAATGTATGAACACCTCTTGATTGGAGTTGTCAGTTGTCACAAGCCCCTTTTCCGAGAACAGGTAGTAAATTAGTAAACCAGTAAATCAGTAGACAAGTAAATGTGGTTGGTGTATTATAGGGGTATATGTTTCGAATCTGAAGTATGAATAACAAAAGGGAGATGACTACAATGAAGATACCAACTACACTTAAGCATAAGCCTGTTATTGTGGCTGAGGACTATGAGAATGTAGATGGACGTAATGCCTATGATTCAGATGCCAAGGGGCTTTCTTTAGGCCTTGCCCAGTGGAATGAAAGAGGCAAACTAGATATTTCCGCAAAGGTATGGCGCCATACGGGAGAGAAATGGTCCCGTCAGTCAGAAGAGCTGCCTATGCACCGCGTGCTTGATCTTGCTATTCTGGTCTGCAGAGGCATCTCGTATTTCCAGGAAGCATATCGTTTCCCAAGACTGTATGATCCTGACAAAACAGCAATTGACCGGATTGGGCTGCAAGGGGATGCTATGAGCGTATCCGTCTGTACAGAAAACCCCATGATCGATGGCGATATTAAGCTGTTTGCTCAAGCCCTTAGTGAGGATGGTGAGATCATTGGAGAAAGGCTCCGGGTGCTATCCCGCATACTAAAGGAAATGGGCTATTAGGAATAGTGGATTTGAGACCGTTCTTGAGCGCATTGCCGGCGGCTTAATCATACCTTGGGGAACATGAAAGGATAGAAATATGGACAAGCAAAGACGCAAAGAACTACAGCAGCAGTACCAGCAGATGAAAACCTATATGGGCGTATACCAAGTGACGAACACTGTCAGTGGCAGAATCCTTATAGGTGCCTGCCCAAATCTAAAAAACCGGTGGCTGACTCTCCGTATGCAACTGGATATGGGAAGACATGCGAATTCCGAGTTGCAGAGAGACTGGGATGAACTAGGAGTAGAAAACTTCACCTACGAAGAGATTGAGGAGAAAGAAGTCACTGAAGATACCGATACACGCTGGGAGCTAAGGCAAATGGAAAAGGCATGGTTGGAGAAGCTGCAACCCTATGGTGAACGAGGATACAATAAGCCGCCAAGGGATTGAGTTGACGGGGCAAGGCGCCCCATTAGTGAGATATGTGCGAGAGCTCTCTACTCGTCTTGTCGGCAAGTTTTTCTTTGACTGCTTCAAGAGTCTGTAAGTCGTCTTGGCTAAACAGTGACTCGTTTAAGTCAGTCGATTCCGGATATCAAGCACGGGACGATCAAAATCGGGCTTACCCCCGATGAAGAGATTGGCCGAGGCGCGGATCGCTTCTAGATGCCTGCACTAGCCATCGTCATCTGTTGTATAATGTAAGTGGGTATGTGGGAAAGTGGGCCAAACAATGGCTGAGCCACGACCC
>DAIQRD010000156.1:0-4111 GCA_036786445.1 Bacillota bacterium | reverse complement strand
GAGTAGCATCCGCTAGCATGATGCTGCAAATCGTCTTTCACAACGGGAAGATCTAGTGAGCACTTCTCTAAAGCAGTGAAGAACTGGAGAGGATCACTAAAGAGTATCTCTACATCCTTGCTTGCAGGAGCTACAGCCTGGATATTCTCAAGATTCTCCTTGGTTGGCCCACCACCATGGTTACCAACGCCATAGAAACACATCAAAAGGGGCTGCTTCTCCGATAGCTCCGTTTTTGTCTTGTCGATTTTCTCCACCAGTTCCTTGCCCCACCCAGAGACTTGGTATGCATAGGGGATCTGATAAGCCAATACCTTACTCCCATCGGGACTTTCCCAATGGAACAGCCTACCGGGCAACTCGGGTTTTTCATGGGGCCCTGGTCGCATGAAAACGTAGTAGTCCATGCCGCTCTTCTTCAAGATCTGGGGCAGTGCAGCGCTATGGCCAAAACCATCAACGTTGTATCCTACCCGGATATCAATACCAAATTTCTCTTTGAAGTATCGAACTCCATAGAGAGCCTGCCTCACAAATCCTTCGTTACCAGGAATATTGCAATCGGCTTGTACCCACCATCCACCGACAATCACCCAACGTCCCTCAAGTGCTCGCTCTCTAATATCCGCAAAGAGCTGAGGATCGCATTTCTCTACATACTCATACATAGCAGCCTGACTAGACGTAAAAACAAAGCCATCTGTTTCCTCCATACGATCCAAGGCAGAGCGGAAAGTCGCCCGCATAGCGCCCAAGCCTTCAGGCCACTGCCAAAGCCAAACCGGGTCTAAATGAGCATTGCCGATCATGTGGATCTGTTTTTCGATCTCCGGAGGAACGTGTGCCCCCTGCTGCACAATACCAGCCATCACAAAGCCCCCGTTCTCTAGGTTGTGTTCCATCGCCGAGCTGGGCACTTACTCGCCCTTGTTAGTTTAGCTGCCCGCACACATTCCTCCTTTTTTTGGGAACAGCCAACTACACCACCAAAGCCCAGCCCAGCCAGATGGCATGGAGAAAAGTGATCACGGTCAGATGTTTTTCACGGCGAGTAATGTCGGCTATGGAGCGGGGGTCAGTCCCTTTAGCCATAGCCGCGGAAGTGAGGATAGCTACCGCTGAGACCAGGATCTTCCTAGGAAAGGCAGTATCGTGGCGAAAGAGGAGAATAGCCAGAGGCAATGCCAAGAGGAAGTACAGGAATGGCACTAAGGGTGCCGCCTCGATTCCCCACCTATCGGCAACATAGGCCACAGTAGTGGTTTTCTGAGGAGTTGCCTTGAGATCTGCAGGAATATCAGATATATGGTGTTCCATCAACCAACCGAGACAGAATATCCCATGTAAGGCTCCCGCCCACAGGGCCCGCGGGGACACTCTACCAGTAATGACATAGTAAATACAGCTACTACTGGCCAGCAGAGCCGGCCAAGCACATAACCACTCACCCATCAGGGGCCTATAGGATAATTGCAGAGGAGGAAGGGAATACGCAACAGCTGCCCAGATACCAATGACAAGATATAGCCACACCCAAGGTCCCGCCATGATGGCTACGTAAGCTCCTAGCAAAATGGTACTGCCCAGTGCTATCCGGGATATCCAAGTTAGTTCCACAAGATTGACCAAGCCTCGGTGTACTGCCTTTGACCCGCCCGATAGCACTCCCCGACTACTGATATCGGTACCCGATTGCCAATCAATCCTATCGTTGATGCCATGGGAGACAAGCCCGTGGAGCTTGACCGTCACCAGGATAGCTAATGCCAGCAATCTCCAGTTTATGCCGGCATAACCCACCTCTCCCCAGGCGACAACAAGACCCAAGGTAGGGGTTACCACCGCCCAAGCAGCTACTGGTGTCGGCCGCAGTAAACACCACAAGCCCAGCAGCCATCGCTGGGCATCTTTCATCATGCCTATCGCTCCCTGGATACCACGTAGCTTAGCAACCGTTTCAGACTGTCTGTGCTTGTTCCCGAGGGCAAACGTTCTAGGCACTGGTGGCCCTGCTCGGCGTAGTAGTTGATGTGTTCTTCAGTGTAGTCTAAGGCACCACACTCCCACAACAATGCCTGCAGAGGAGCTTGGTCACCATCCTTACCCATCCTGGCCACTAACTGATGGTATTGCTCGGGCACAAGATTTCTGGCCCTTATAGCTGACAGCGTCTCCACCCCAGTGGTAGCATCCATACCGGTGGCTTTGCCCAATCTCTGCCCATCTCCACTGATATCCAGCAAGTCATCCCGCAGTTGATACACCATGCCCAGGGCATAACCGTAGTCTTCCGCACCGCTTATCACATCTTCTGGGGCGCCGGCGAGCCGAGCACCTAGACCGCAAGCCGTTGCCAGGAATCGAGCTGTCTTCTGGTCGATGAGCCTCAAATAGGCTGCCTCTGTCAGCCTGTACTGGCCCAACTCCATTTGCTCTCTAACCTGGCCTGACACAAGCTCATACAAAAGCTCAGCTACGGTCTCCAGCACATCACCGCCATACCCCGCTAGAAAGGAAAGTGCTCTGGAGAAAAAGAAATCACCCACCAAAATCGCCGTGGTAGAATCAGTAAGGAAATTGATGGTAGGCATACCTCTGCGGATCGAAGCTCCGTCGATAACGTCATCATGCACTAAGCTGGCCCAGTGAAGTAACTCCAACGCCGCTGCCGCCGGCACCACATAGGCAGTGTCGCGGATTGGAGGAGTGAGCTGCGCAGACAAAAGCAAGAGCCCGGGCCTGATACACTTGCCGGGGTTTTGCGCCAAGGGAGCACACAATAAAGAGAGGTGTTGGTCATCTCGTGGAATTGATGTTTCAATCAGCTGAAGCATAGCCTCCAATTCACAGGCAATTGGAGAGAAAATATCGCGTAAAACCACAATATCCTTCCTGTCTATTGGCTCCCAGGATTGGGCAGCCGTGGGCTATAGATTCTATACTCAGAATGCCCTATAGACAGAAGTTTAGTCGGAGATGAGGTTCAGCAGAGCCGGATGTTTCCACCCGTGGCCGCCTATCCTTTGTTAACTGAATGATGAGACTGCGCAATTGGCATAGATCATAGGGTTTTTGCAGAATGGCACAACCTGCCAGATAGTCGGCCTGTTCGGTGAGATACAGGCCCCCAATATCAAAGGCAGTAGTAACTATAACCGGGAAATCCTGCAGGGCTGAATCTTGCAGCATGCGCTGCAGGAAAGGCAGCATTAGCCATGATCCATGTAACACCAAATCCAACACTACGACATCGGCCTGACCTAGCTTTATGGGCAGTAGAATCTCGCTTTCTGTTAGGGCCTCTATGGAGCTGATCCCAAAAGCCGCGAGATAATCCACCAGCACCCCACGCAATACATGGTTGTCCTCGGCGATCACTACACATAGCTGTTCCGACACCCTAGATACCCTCCCTCTAGAAAACCGCCCACCCGGATTGCCCCGTCATGCCCCTAAGTCCCAATAGTCTGACATCTCGCGTTTCATGTATTCTGCATCCCGAAACGCTATTCCTGCTTCTTCTTGTGCTTATTTTACGGTTAAATCGATGAGGTCATTGCGTAGTATCTTGTTCATGGTTTGATGATTCGGCCTCTCCTACTCCCACAAAACGAATAAACCGCCTAGGAATCATCCTAAGCGGTCATCTTTCACCTATCTTCCAGGTGTTCTAACTGCGCTGTAATGCGCTTCTAGAAAATGTTTGGGGTGAGTGATGGGAATCGAACCCACGACCTCCAGGGCCACAACCTGGCGCTCTAACCAACTGAGCTACACCCACCATGATTAAGTTGCGAATGGCGCGCCTGGCAGGAATCGAACCTGCGGCACTCGGATTAGAAGTCCGATGCTCTATCCCCTGAGCTACAGGCGCTTGCGAAAGATTATGGAGCGGGTGAAGGGGATCGAACCCTCGCGACTGGCTTGGAAGGCCAGGGCTCTACCACTGAGCTACACCCGCCCGAAACCGCCATAGGTCAAGCACAGTGCCGCCTGTTATCTTACGAGCTTGGCGAACCATCATCGAAAAATGTGGTCGGGGCGAGAGGATTTGAACCTCCGGCCTCCTGCTCCCAAGGCAGGCGCGCTAGCCAAACTGCGCTACGCCCCG
>DAIQRD010000019.1:6589-29333 GCA_036786445.1 Bacillota bacterium | reverse complement strand
AGATAGTCATCTTCCCCATGGGGCATACTGACAGAAAACCTGTGAGGGAGAGACGGATATGTCAGGGAAACGCTTTTCGAACCGCCGGGAACTCATAATCATCCTCATTGTCTGTGGTACCATTGGGTTACTTAGTGGTTGGTGGGTTGATCAGCGATGGGGGGCTAGCTCTTACCCACCTGATCCTGCCAAGATCAAGGCAGAAAAACCACAGACTGATACTGACCGCGCTGGGCTCAATGTGTTGACTGAGCTGGAAGCCGCCACTGTTGGCGTAGTGGAAAATGTGGGCCCTGCCGTCGTCAAGATCATGACAAAGGAAAAGGCTGTTATTGATCATTTCTTTGCCGGGCAGATTGTGCAAGAGCGGGAAGGCATTGGGTCTGGGGTGATTGTTGACAAAGCAGGACACATCCTCACCAACAATCACGTTGTGGCAGAAGCTACGGAGATCAAGGTCTTGTTGCCCGAACGACAAGATCCCTATCGGGGCAGGTTGGTTGGAGCCGATCCATTCACGGATCTAGCCGTCCTCAAGATTGACGGCAAAGATTTGCCAGTAGCTGATCTGGGAGACTCCGACCAACTGAAGGTGGGGCAGTTTGTGATCGCCATTGGCAACCCTTATGGTTTTGAAAGCTCTGTAACCTTGGGGTTAGTTAGTGCCTTGGGGAGAGGTCTGTTAGTTGACCCTGAATATAATTTGCAGATTGAGGGTGTGATTCAAACAGATGCTTCCATTAACCCCGGCAATAGTGGGGGACCGCTTTTGGATCTAGAAGGACGGGTTGTTGGAATCAACACTGCCATCATAGAAAGAGCACAAGGCATAGGCTTTGCTATACCTATTAATACTGCCCGTGAGATAATGGCTGAACTCATCGCGCATGGTAGGATCTTGCGGCTGGGGATATTGGGAGGCACTATAGATGAGGTCTTTGCCACCCGTTACCAGCGGGAGACTGGTGTTACATTGCCGGTGAAAACTGGCATATATCTTGTAGAAGTAGTGGATGGAGGTCCCGCAGCTGACGCAGGATTGCAGCCGGGAGATATAATCACGGAGGCGGGTGGCAGGGAAGTGCGCACCATGGAAGAATTAGTAGCTCAGGTGCGGCGGGCCGGCCATGGGGGAGCAATCAGCATCACCTTTTTCCGCAACGATGCCGAATTGGTAGCTACAGCAAACTTGTAAGTGGGATTTGGCCCCAGCCCCCCTCGACCTATCTAGAGCAGGGGGCCATTTAATGATGCAGGTCACCATAGTGGCAGTGGGCAGAATTAGGGAAGCTTATTTGACAAAGGGTATTGCTGAATATGCCAAACGGCTGCGGTCTTACTGCCAGCTCAAGATAGTTGAAGTAAAGGACGAACCCTTTCGAGATGGGCATTCACCGGCTCAGTTGGAGATGGTGAAGGCAAGAGAGGCGGAGCGCCTACAAAGGGTCATACCCCCTAGGAGTTACATTGTAGCATTGGATGTACGGGGCGAGATGCGATCATCAGAGCACTTGGCTGACTTAGTGGCGAGATTGGGTGTGGAAGGGTCGAGCCATATTGTCTTTATCATAGGGGGAGCCCTGGGCTTGCATTCTTCGATTATAGATAGGGCACATCTGCGTCTTTCATTTTCGCACCTCACTTTCCCCCACCAGCTGATGCGGCTAATCCTCATGGAGCAAATATACCGCTGGTTTACCATTACCCGGGGAGAGTCATATCACCACTAGATACACCATGGAAAAACCAAGGGCTATAGCCCTTGGTTTTGTGTCATGGGAATATGGTGCTAGCTTACCCCTGATGATAGTAGACGTCCCAGCCCAGATAGTTGCTGAAGGCTTCATTGACTGCTGAAGCGACTTGGGAGAGGTTGATGGCTACATGGTGTTCAAAACCATTGTTGCAGATGTGTTTTAGGAGACATTGTAAATCGGGAATCTCCAATACTCCGTAGCCCCCAAATGTCGTTATCGTATCATCGGTGAACTGCCCTTCCCCTACATATGCCCGGATCGTCCCATTGATGTCGTCGGTACTTACTCGAGCATAGCTAAAGGGGCCTGATTTGATCTTACCGGTGACTGTCCCATAGGTGTTCTCCTTGCCTACGGTACCAGCGATGATGTCTTGGTAGGCCATGCTAGCATCTTCCAAGAGGTCTTTCGGGAAATTGCTGCAGTGGAAGGCTACGGCCTTGTTGCAATCGTCTCCAAAGTTATTGTTCCAGTCTATGAGAGCGCTGGGTTTCAAGGAAGCTGCTTGAAGTGCGATCATGCCTATGAGACCAGGTATATCGACCTCACATGCGCTGGGTAGGAGGCTGTTGCTCATCATACTCATGACTGTGCAGGGGACAATACCGAAAAACTCTTCCATAGATGTCCAGCACTGAATGGCGGTACCAATGAGATCATTGTCTTTGACCCATCCATCGACAACGACACCGAATTTGGCCATCTTCAGCAAGGCATCCTGTGGGATACCGGTTGTCTTGATGTAATTCTTAGTGGCAAGGAAGCGCTCTTGGACGACGGGATCATCATCGGTTAGGCGATTGATGCGGCCGAAAACCTCTGACAAGTCCAGAGGCTCTACAGAGATGCCAGCGGCCTCCAATAGTTTCTCACTGTAGCGCATTGTAGTGAAATTCGGTGGTCGGGTGCCAATGGCACCAACCCGGGCTCCTCGAAGAGTTTTGATGATCCGGCAGACTCCAGCAAACCACTGCAAATCTGCTGCAAATGACGGATCACCAGGGGCGACAGTATGCTTACTCGTTAGGGAAAATGGGATGCCATATTGTCTCAAGTTGTTACAGACGGAGAGTTTCCCACAGAAACTATCTCTTCGGCGGGTAATATCCATCTTACTAGGGTCGTCGGCAAAGGCATGTACCAACACCGGTACCTTTAGCCCGGATAACCGTATGGAGTTGGCTACACCCCGTTCGTCACCGAAATTGGGCAATGTCACTAGAATGCCATCGATCTCATCACGGTGTTTCTTAAAGAGGGCGGCACACTTTTGCGCATCCTCCCAGGTTTCCGCGGTTCCTAGGTTTGTATCCTGGGGAGAGAGGGCTATGACCTTGAAGCCCTGTTCTTCTAGGACCTGGATGATTTCGCGGCGCCCTTCTTCACACAGACTGTCGGGGAAAAAATCGCGATTGCCGATGATCAGACCTAGAGTAATCTGGGGCACTCGTACATCTCCTCCTCTAGCGAATGACGTCGCTACCAAGCGAGTCTCGCCGTACTTTTATGCTACCGTGTAGTTCGTCACTGGAAGAGTATACTCCTTTCTCATTCGGTAGCAAGAGGGGGACGGGCACGGATTTGAGATTTGCAGAGAATGGTCAGGTGCGGGTATAATAGGGCAAGAACCTAAATGTTCCATGTATTGGGCGGGAAGGAGTCTAATTATGACGGAGAAGACTATGGATCAGATTGTGTCACTGTCCAAATCTAGGGGGTTTGTCTACCCTGGCTCAGAAATATATGGGGGCTTAGCAAATACGTGGGATTATGGGCCACTGGGTGTTGAGCTTAAGAACAATATCAAAAGGGCTTGGTGGAAGAAGTTTATCCAGGAGTCATCCCACAATGTTGGCCTTGATGCTGCTATACTCATGAACCCACAGACTTGGGTGGTTTCTGGCCATGTCGGTGGTTTTAGTGATCCCCTCATCGATTGCCGGCAATGTAAGGCTAGATTTAGAGCGGACAAGCTCATCGAGGCGCATATGGCAAAAAAAGACCAAGCTGCAGTAGCTGATGGTTGGTCTGAGGAGCGGATGCTCGAATATATCCGGGAAGAGAATCTGGCTTGCCCCCGGTGCGGTGGTCGTGACTTTACCGATATCCGCCAGTTCAACCTCATGTTCAAGACCTTCCAAGGCGTAACAGAAGATGCCCTGTCAGAAGTCTACCTTAGGCCGGAGACTGCTCAAGGGATCTTCGTCAATTTCAAAAATGTCTTGCGTACTAGTCGCAAGAAGGTCCCCTTCGGCATTGGGCAGATAGGCAAATCCTTCCGCAATGAGATTACCCCTGGCAACTTCATCTTTCGCACCAGAGAATTCGAGCAGATGGAATTGCAGTTTTTCTGCGCGCCAGGCACCGACATGGAATGGTATGAATATTGGAAAACCTTCTGCATGGACTGGCTGTTGGATTTGGGCATAGCTCACGAACGTATCCGTATGCGAGAGCATGCCCAAGAAGAGCTATCCCATTACAGCAAAGCTACAACAGACATCGAATACCGGTATCCCTTTGGCTGGGGTGAACTGTGGGGGATAGCCAATCGCACTGACTATGATTTGCGTCAGCACGGTGAGGCGACAGGTGAAGATCTGACATATATGGATCCCTTTACCAATGAGAAATACGTGCCTTACGTTGTTGAACCCTCTGTTGGTGTTGACCGACTGTGCTTGATGTTCCTCGCCGATGCCTATCAGGAAGAAAAACTCGAAGACGGTGATACTAGAAATGTCTTGCGCTTACATCCATATCTAGCGCCGTACAAGGCGGCTATTTTGCCACTATCCAAGCGGCTAGGTCCTGAAGCGGAGAAAGTCTACGATCTACTGAGGCGTCATTTCTCCGTCGACTATGACGATGCTGGTAGTATCGGGAGACGCTACCGCCGACAGGATGAGGTTGGGACACCCTTCTGTATTACTTTTGATTTTGATTCTCTGGAGGATCAAGCTGTTACTATCCGGGATCGGGACACTATGGAGCAGATCCGGCTGCCCATCAATGAACTCGTCGCGCACCTTGAGGGTAAGATAGCTTACTAGCCATGGGCTGGAGCGATACGGGGTGTAGATACTCCTTGGGGAGGGAAGCAGACTTGGCATGGAAAAGGATTTCCGACGCTGTGATCCGCCGGCTGCCTTTGTACTTGCGGGTATTGGAGGATGTGAAAGAGAAACAAGCATCGATATCTTCTCAGGAGCTAGGCGCTAGAGCCAGTGTCCGGCCTGCGTTGGTCCGCAAGGATTTGGCTTGGTTTGGAGAATTCGGGAAACAAGGGGTGGGCTACGATGTAGAGTTTCTCCAGGATGAGCTGCGCAAAATTCTCCATCTAGATGCACCTATCCACATGGCCCTCGTAGGTGTGGGTAGTTTAGGGCATGCTCTAGCCCGCTACAACCGCCGTCGTTTTGTGGAAGACCCCATTTTTACCATCAAGTTGGTAGCACTCTTTGATGTGAATCCCAATTTGGTAGGCACAACCATTGATGATATCCCGGTTTTTCATCTCGATGATATCGCAAGTGTAGTTCCTGAGATGGAAATTGAGATGGCTATTATCACTGTGCCCGCGGAGGCAGCCCAAGCAGTGGGCACTGCACTGACCGATGCTGGTGTTAGAGCGATCCTGAATTTCGCTCCGGTTAATTTGGATGTCCCTGGGAATATTCATGTGGCCAATGCAGACTTGAGCCTGGAATTGCAGCGGCTAGCGTACTACATTGGTGATTGAGTGCCCGGTGTATACTAATAGTGATTCGGGACATCCTACTAATGCAGCCCAAGGTGTTGGGCTGTAGAGGGGTCTATAGTGGTCGAGCGCAGATCCATACGGGTTCTAGCCAGGATCTGTATGGGTCGAGCAAAGGCCAAAACCGGTTCTAGGTATGGGATCGGTTTTCGCTGGAGCCAAGGTTATTACGGGTCTTGTAGGGGTTGGTAACAGCTGAGTAAGCTGTTGCTGGCTCTGTAGGGATCTGTAATAGCCGGGCCAAGATCACCCCGGGTTGCTTAAGGATCTATGGTGGCCATGAGGTTATCATGGGTTCTGACCGCTATCCGTGGTGGTCGGGCAAAGATCAGCGTAGTTTCCGTAGGGTTCTGTAGCAGCCGGAAGGTTGCTGCGGGATCTGTAGGGAGGTACGTTGGTCGGAGCACAGATCACTGTAGGCTCCTTTTTTCTATTCCCCCGGCGGGCGATACAGCCGGGGGATTTGAATTGGCGGTCCGAGGTGGCAGAAGGAACCTTTTGTCTCTTTGTGGAAATACTGTTAGCATATATGGTACAAGCCCGTCGGCCAGGGCATTATGGGGATAAGGCTATATTTCAGTTTTTATGGAAAGGGAGCTGTGTATGTTAAGTGACATAGAGATTGCCCAGGGTGCCAGGTTGCGAGGGATTCAGGAGGTTGCCGAAGAACTAGAGCTTAGCCAAGATGACTTGGAATTGTATGGCAGGTATAAAGCCAAGATTGGTCCTGAGGTGTGGGAAAGGGTCAAGGGCCGGCCCAACGGTAAACTCATCTACACAACGGCTATTACAGCTACTGCCGCTGGCGAAGGCAAGACATGCACTGCCATTGGCCTAGTTCAGGCCTTGGGGCAATTGGGTAAACGAACCATGGCTTGTCTGAGGGAGCCCTCCTTAGGTCCTACCTTTGGTATCAAAGGAGGAGCAGCTGGGGGCGGCTATGCTCAGGTAGTGCCTATGGAGGATATTAACCTCCATTTTACTGGGGATATTCATGCGGTCACGACTGCTCATAACCTTCTGGCAGCAATCATAGACAACCATATTGTCCAGGGCAATGAGCTGGATATCGATCCCAAACGGGTGCTGTGGCGCCGGGTAATGGATATGAACGATCGGCAGCTGCGTAACATCGTGGTGGGGATGGGTGGGCCAGGAGATGGCGTAACACGGGAATCGGGTTTTGATATCACCGTAGCTTCAGAAATCATGGCTATCCTATGCTTAGCAAAGGATATGGAGGACTTGAAACTTCGGTTAGGTCAGATGCTGGTGGGCTACACTCGGGGTAAGGAACCGGTTTATGCCCGAGATCTTGGTGTCATCGGGTCACTGGCTGTTTTGCTTAAAGATGCCTTAAAGCCCAATTTGGTGCAGACTCTAGAGGGTCAACCTGCCTTTATTCATGGGGGTCCCTTTGCCAACATAGCCCATGGCAATAACAGCGTTATCGCTACCCGCTTGGCATTGAAGTTAGTTGACTATGTGGTGACTGAAGGTGGATTTGCAGCTGATCTGGGGGCAGAGAAATTTTTCGATATCGTTCACGGTTATAGCGGTCTAACCCCCGATGTAGCTGTGTTGGTGGCTTCGGTCCGAGCCCTGAACATGCATGGGGGAGTCCCTCGGGAACATGTTGCCAAGACCAACCTGGAAGCTCTGGGCAGGGGTCTTAGCAATCTAGAGAAGCACATAGCAAATCTGCAGAAATTCGGCCTGCCTGTTGTAGTGGCTATCAACCGGTTTCCCACAGATGCCGCGGAGGAGTTGGAGCTAGTAGAGCAAGCCTGCCGACGCCTGGGAGTGAAGGCTGCTATATCGGAAGTGGTGTCTAAGGGCGGTCTAGGAGGGCAGGAGCTAGCCGAGGCGGTTTTGGCAGCTCTAGCTGAGGATGATAATGAATTTCAACCCTTGTATGATTGGAAGCTGTCGGTGAAAGAGAAAATGGATATTTTGGCTCGGGAGATCTATGGAGCCGATGGTGTTGTCTATACTACCAGGGCAGAGCAGGATATTGCTTCGCTGACTGATATGGGCTATGGCAATTTACCTTTGTGTGTAGCCAAAACCCAGCACTCTCTGTCGGATAATCCTGCACTTAAGGGCGCGCCCACCGGGTGGACCCTGACAGTCAGGGAAGTAAGGGCATCGTTGGGTGCGGGCTTTCTGGTGCCACTCACCGGCGACATGATGACTATGCCGGGGTTGCCAAAAACACCTGCAGCCAACAGAATTGATGTTGCCCCCGATGGAACTATTGTCGGTTTGTCATAGATATCGGTCATCACAACATGGCGAGTACTTTGCTTGAAGGAGTGGACGAGCTTTGGCAGTTGAACAGACTTTCGTGATTATTAAGCCTGAGGCCGTGGCAAGGAGATTGGTTGGTGAAATCCTCGGCAGGTTTGAACGCAAAGGCTTGTGTATCAAGCGGTTGGGTGTCACCCAGATTCAGGGGCAAGTAGCCCAAGAGCACTACGCCCACCACGCAGATAAGCCGTTTTTCCCACATCTGATTCAAGCCATGACAGCAGGTCCCGTTGTATTGGCTGTCTTGGAGGGTGATGATGCTGTTGCCCAAGTGAGAAACCTAGTCGGTGCTACTGATCCAGTGCAGGCCGCTCCTGGTACGATCAGAGGGGATTTTGCTATGCGTCTCCCGTATAATATGATTCACGCCGCCGATTCGCCGGATAACGCCCAGGTGGAGATAGCGCGGTTCTTTGGATAAATTGGCCTTGCAGGATCGTTGTGGGAGGGGGGAGGAGAGATGCGCTTTCACCATGGGCTGCTAATCTTAGGACTAGTCCTTTGTCTATTCGGTTACCCGGCAGATAGGGCCCACGGGGCTCTTCCGTCAAGGGTTCTACAATTTAGGGATGATCATGAAAAAGTGGCCATAGGACTAGGTGAGACCCAGGGGGTGATAAGGATTTCATCCACCGGTGGGCTGCGGATCTTAACTGATGCTGGAGATCCCGTTGTTGATTTCTCCAAGTCTCTGCGTATCACAGGGGGGACCATTTCCCATAGGGTCGCTGGGCTACAGACGGTTTGGCGAGTACAGATCCTAGCCACTCGAGATGGAGCGGCTGCAATGCAATCGAGACACCAAGTGGAAACAACTTATAGCGTACCTGCTTACGTTGTTCATACTGAGCCTTGGTTTAAAGTGCAGGTAGGTGATGCCCCCAGCGCAGTGGAGGCGGAGGCGTTGAAGGAAAAGCTCATGGGATTGGGCTATGAGGGGGCCTGGGTCACTAAGGCAGAGGTGTCCATACTGGAAGAGCAGCCTACAGATGATGCCCCACTAACCCCAGGCTTTACTATACAAGATGATGCAGGGAATGTAGTGGCTAGCTCTAGAGGCCCTCAGCTGGTGGTAGTACCCGTAGGCCAACAGCCTCTAGCACTGGAAATGACAAACATCCCGGGGCGTACTTACAGAGGGCAATTGCAGCTAGTGGCTTTAGGGCAAGGCAAAATCCAGGTGATCAATGCTGTCGGCATAGAGGATTATCTCTATGGGGTAGTGGGCGCAGAGCTATACAGCAAATCTGCAGAAGATCAGGCAGCTTTGGCAGCCCAAGCTGTAGCTGCTCGCACCTATGTTATTCAAAGTCTAGGCAAGCATGGGGCCCAGGGGTTTGATGTTTGTACCACCGTCCACTGCCAAGTCTATCAGGGTGTAGAGCGGGAATCAGAGATCACCCGGGCAGCTGTGGACATGACTCGGGGGCAGATCCTAGTCTATGGAGGGCAGGCCATTAGTGCGGTCTACCATTCTAGTAGCGGGGGATCTACAGCCGGTGCTGAACAAGTATGGGCTACCCGGTATTCGGGGTATCTTCGCCCAGTACCGGATGAAGTGATAGATCCCAAGACAAACTCCATTGTCAAGTTAGGTCAAGATAGACCCGGTTATAATTGGGAGGTAAGTTGGCAGGCCCATGATTTGGATGGTATCCTCCGGCGCTACCTAGAAACTGAGCTCTCCATTAGGGTACCATCTACGGCCATTCTCCACGACCTGCGTATAGGCAAGCAAGATGTGCTAGGTAGGGTAGAAGAGCTCCTCATATCCTACACAGATGTGGCAGCCCCCGGGGAGCCAGACCAGGAGTACTCGGTGGGCAAAGACAAAATCCGGTGGGTCTTGCGTAAACCGGACAACCAGATCCTCCCCAGCACCCGTTTTGAGCTTCAGGTTGACAGATCCGGGGGGAAGCTGCAAAAAGTCCGAGTAGCCGGGCAGGGTAACGGTCATGGCCTTGGTCTTTCCCAAACCGGAGCATTACACATGTCTCGCCTAGGCTACGGGTACCAGGAAATACTTTCCCATTACTATACCGATGTCACCCTTCTGGGGCTATCGCAATACTATAAAGACATGGAATCGAGGGTTGTGTGGGAGCAAAAGGGACTGGTACAGTCATGGGCGGCAATCCTCGGACCCAACCAAGGTATCCACGGATTGACAGGGGTTTTTCAACTGTCACCGGCTGGGGACCTGATCGCCTATGGAACGTCGGGAGTGGAAGGGGGGCTCTGGGTCTTCAATGCCGTGAGTGGCAAACAAGCTAGGCTGTTGGAAGAGCCTGTGGGGGAAATTGCTTGGAAAGATGATGGCTCCGCCCTTGCCGCTGTGACAATGGGCCAGGGTGGCTTAAGACAGCTACGGGTTATATCGATAGATGCCAAGGCAAACCAAGGGAGTGATGCTTTTCTTGAAGATTTGCTGGCTGAAGCAGCAGACATACATTCACTTGGCTGGTTACCGGGGAGCGACTTAGTGCTCTTTGGCCAAAATGGCATGATATACGGGGGTCAGGGGGGGACCAGCATACCCCTGTTCACTGAGGCGAAGATGCCAAGCATTGCTCCCAACGGAAGGCAAATAGCGTTTTGGCGGAGGGGAGCAATCTGGCTTTATCAGCTGAATGCGGGGCTGCTGCAACAACTCTATTCTGCAGATGGGATCAGAGCGCTGCTATGGTCGCCAGATGGTGAATACCTGGCTATTTCCGTAGACCAAGATGTGGTCATCCTCCGGGTGAGTACAGGTGCAATCGTCACTAAGTTCACAGGGGAGAGCCCGAGTTGGTCTGCTGGTGGAGAGTTGTTGGCTTACGTTCACAACTGCGCGGGCGGCCTATCAGATATCTATGTATTAGAAATGGCCTCGTTAGATAAGCACATCTTGGCCAGCTCTAATCAGGATGGCTGTGCCATCCACTGGTCGGCGTCAGGAAAAACCCTGGCCTACAATGCCGATGGGAAGCTGCACCTTTTGACATGGCGCTGATCGTAGCTTGCTAGAAGAATATTGTTTATTTTCCAAAGGCTATTTGGTATACTAACTGATAGTTGCTTGCAGGGAGATATGGGGAGGAGTCAAATATGCTACCCACTCCGAAAAAGTTCACGCTGTGTGCAGGCGCTGCTGATGGGTTCTCCAAGCTCAATGCTTTTGATAATGCTCTATTGCAGGCTGGTATAGGCAACCTTAATCTCATAAGGGTTAGTAGTATTTTGCCCCCTGGGGCTGAACATGTGCCAGAACTGGAGATGCCACCGGGCTCCCTTACCCCTACAGCCTATGGTTCCATTGCAAGTGATCTTGCAGGGGAACTGATTTCTGCTGCTATCGGCATAGGGATTAGTGGGGATAGCTTTGGTGTAATCATGGAGTATTCTGGCAAATGTGGTCGCCAGGAAGCCGAAGCAACAGTGGCAGAAATGGTGCGGGATGCCTTCGCAGTCCGTAAGATGGAGCTAGTCAAGATAATGGTTAAGGCGGTGGAACATAAGGTGGTCAATTCGGGTTGTGCCTTTGCAGCAGTAGCCCTTTGGTATTGAAAATAGCAGGTTGAGGCTCCATTACCATGGAAGGAGGTCGATCAGTGGAACTCTGGTTTACAGAGAAAGCGACTGAACACGTTGGGCTTACATGTAAAGTCAAACATACTCTCATGAGGAAGCAATCTCCTTACCAGGAAGTAGCAGTTATCGAGACGGAGCAATTCGGTAGAATGCTGCTTCTCGATGGAGTGTTGCAGACTACAACCGCGGATGAATTTGTCTATCATGAGATGATTAGCCATGTACCGCTGAATACCCATCCTAATCCCCGCCGAGTGGCAGTGATCGGGGGTGGAGATGGCGGGACTATACGAGAGATCATCAAACACGAAGCCGTGGAGAAAGCCGTACTAATCGAAATTGATGAGCAGGTGATTCAGGCTAGCCGCCAGTATTTGCCTGAGATAGCTAGCGGATTGGATGATGAGCGGGTAGACATCCTCATCACTGACGGCATTGCCCACATCCAAGAATCGAAAAATACCTACGATGTGATTATCGTGGACTCTACAGACCCGGTTGGACCCGCGGTCGGCCTCTTTACTCCAGAGTTTTACGGGCATGTGTTTGAGGCATTGACAGAAGATGGTATCATGGTGGCCCAGACCGAATCTCCTTACTATGAGCCCAAGCTAGTTCAACGTACCTTAGCAGCGGTGGGTGCCAATTTCCCCATAACCAAGCTTTATCTGGCCTATATTCCTACCTACCCCAGTGGCATGTGGAGCTTTACGTTGGGATCAAAGCGTCGGGATCCATTGGAAATTGATAAAGAGCAGATACAGGTTTTAGCAACAAGGTATTATACACCTGCGGTGCATAAGGCCGCTTTTAGCCTGCCTGCTTTTGTGGAAGAGATAGTAGCTACAGTAAAGCGGTTTCCTGTTGAGCCTTAATGGCGGGGGATTAGTGGCAGGATTGTCTACTCGGCTAAAGAAGTGTAAAATGAAGAGAGACAGGCTTGTCACCATGAGGACAGGCCTGTCAACATATGCAGAGCTTGACTTGTATAGATTAAGGAAGTGATTAGTCATGAGTGTGGCCCTCAAGCTACAAACTCGGATCCAGGCCGCATTGGCAGAAGCAGTGCAGCAGGCTGCTGCTCACAGGGGCTGGACCGTGGACCAAGTACCTACAGTGGATTTGGAGGTGCCTCGGGAGAAAGCCCATGGCGATTTAGCTACTAATCTGGCCATGCAGCTAGCACGGGATGCGAAGCTACCACCTCGCAGTGTTGCAGAAGAGATCATTCGGCATTTAGATACCGCTGGCACGTTTATTGACGCTGCCGAGGTGGCCGGGCCGGGGTTTATTAACCTGCGCCTTGGCAATGACTGGCTTTACGAAGTGCTGCGGGATATTGAAAGCCAGGGAGCTGACTATGGGCACTCGGATATCGGTGGAGGCCTGCGAGTCATGCTGGAATTTGTCAGTGCTAACCCTGTAGGCCCCATGAACGTTGTCAATGCCAGGGCTGCAGCAGTGGGTGACACCCTGGCTAACATAATGCAAGCTGCCGGATATGAAGTCGGCCGGGAGTACTACGTCAATGATGCAGGGCGGCAGGCCAACCTCTTTGGTCTATCCTTGCTGGCTCGATATAAGGAGCTGGCTGGTGTTGCCACAGAATTCCCCGAGGATGGTTACCCAGCTCCCTATGTTACAGAATTGGCCGAGGTTATGAGGCAGGAAGTACCTGACCTGTTGCAGAAGCCCCCAGAGGAGCAGGAGGCCTTCTGCAAAAAATGGGGTACCGATCGGATGGTAAATCTGCAAAAAGCGGATTTGGCAGCCTTTGGTGTGGAGTTTGATGTGTGGTTTCGAGAGCGGGATCTTCATGGGGCACGGAAGTTGCAGGAGGTAATAGATTTCCTGGAGTCGAAGGGCCTTCTGTACGAGCTTGATGGCGCCATTTGGTTTTCCTCCACCCAGTTCGGCGATGATAAGGACAGGGTAGTTGTCAAATCCGATGGAGTCCCCACCTATATAACGGCGGATATGGCTTATCACTGGGATAAGTATCAACGTGGATTTGACCATTTGATTGATATTTGGGGTCCTGATCACCATGGCTACATTGGTAGGATGCATGCAGCTATTCAAGCTTTGGGCTATGACGCCGGCAGCTTTGAGGTCGTTATTCTGCAACTAGTCAACCTCCTACGCCGTGGCGAGAAAGTGCGGATGTCCAAGCGGGCAGGAGAGTTCGTCAGTATGACAGAGTTACTGGAAGAAGTGGGTAAAGATGCTGCCCGTTATTTCTTCCTCATGCGTGCCCCTGACAGTCATTTGGATTTCGATCTGGCCTTAGCTGCAGAGCAAAGCCAGGAGAATCCCGTATACTATGTCCAATACGCCCATGCTCGGATTTGCAGCATTTTGCGTCAAGCCGAGGAAAGTTCCATCCAATGCCCACATGTCGGTGATGCTAGCTTGCATCTTCTGCAGACAGAGCAGGAGCTGGATCTCATGAAGAAGTTGGCTCAGTTGCCAGAGGAGATTATCCTGGCAGCAGAACGGCGAGGGCCACACCATATAGCCCGCTATTCCCATGAATTGGCTTCGTGCTTCCATAGCTTTTACACCCATTGTCGGGTGCTAGGTGAGGATGAGGCACTGCAAGGGGCTCGATTGGTTTTATTGCAGAGCACACGCAGGGTGCTCCAGGTTGCATTGGGGCTTCTCGGCGTTTCTGCTCCGGAGAAAATGTAGAATAGGGAGGTGTGTTGTGGGGTGGGACAATCACTTAGCAAGTCATGGCTAGTATTTCGCAAGGGGATTCGCTATTCTTATGATTACATAGGGATGGTGATGGCGGCCAGCGCCTTATGGTTCTTTATCGGTTTTTTGCCGCTCTTGGTCGCAACAACCTTTAGCACTTATATTAAGAATCCCACTGTCGTTGGGATCGCCCTTGCGTTAACACTCGTCACCTTGGGCCCGGCTACTGCGGCAGTTCATGCCATGATGGCCAGGATTCTAGCAAAAGAAGAAGTCATGGTGAGGGAGTTTTTTCAGCATTTCTCCCGCTTTTTCGGCAGGAGCATTGGTATTGTACTGCTCAATGTTCTGATTTTGGCTATCTTGGCTTCGGACTTCGTATTCACTATTAACCACTCGAATAACATCGTGCGGATGTTATCGGGAATTTGGGTTTATTTCTTCATCTTCTGGGCCCTAATGAGTAACTACATTTTCCCATTCCTGGTAAATCAAGATATTGGTGTGTTCTTGACTATGAAGCGGGCAGCTCTTTTGGCCCTTGACAATGCGGTTGTAACCATATTTTTGACCATATCAGTGGTGTTGGTGGCGGGTCTGAGCATTGTGCTTGCAGCAGCTGTATTGCTCCTTATGATGGGTATTATCGCTTTTCTCCAAAATGTTGCCTACCTGGAGCTGATGCAGAAATACGATGCAGAGGAAGAGGAGATAGCTGAGGATTTAGAGGTTTAGAGTCTTTTTACGCACCGAGCTTATAGGGCTTCCGTGGGGAGGCTCCTTTTTTGTGGGAATTCCTGCGGGTTTACGGCGGAACAAATAAGGTTTAGAATAAGGCAGTGATTATATCCAGAAGGGGGTGTGCCCATGGCTAAATTCATTTTCGTAACGGGGGGCGTTGTATCCGGTCTTGGCAAAGGTATCACAGCTGCTTCCTTAGGACGTTTACTTAAGAGCCGGGGCTTTCGTGTTACAATAGCTAAATTGGATCCATATATAAACGTCGACCCGGGGACCATGAGCCCATTCCAGCACGGAGAGGTTTTTGTTACCGAAGATGGTGCTGAAACCGATCTAGACCTGGGGCATTATGAACGATTTATTGATGAGAATTTGACAAGGGCCTGTAATGTTACAACTGGTAAGATTTACTGGTCTGTGATAACCAAGGAACGCCAGGGGGACTACCAGGGAGGAACTGTTCAGGTGATTCCCCACATAACTAACGAAATCAAGGAGCGTATCCTGCGGCTAGCTGAGGAAAGGGATAACGACGTTGTTATGGTGGAAATCGGTGGGACTGTGGGCGATATCGAAAGCCTTCCATTCCTCGAAGCCATCCGCCAGCTCAAGAACGATGTGGGGCGAGATTCTTGCCTATACATTCATGTCACCTTGGTGCCATATATCAAGGCATCCCAAGAGCTGAAGACTAAGCCGACCCAGCATAGTGTAAAAGAGTTGCGGGGCATTGGCATCCAGCCAGACATCATTGTCTGCCGTTCGGAACAGTCGATTTCCGATGATATCAAAGCCAAGATTGCCTTGTTCTGTGATATCGATAAAGAGGCAGTGATACCTAATGCCGATGCAGATAGTATTTACGAGGTGCCACTGATCTTTGAACAGGAAAACCTAGCCAAGATAGTATGCGAACGATTAGGTTTGGATGAAGGGAAACCCGACCTTCGTGGGTGGCAAGAGATCGTCAACAAAGTGCGAAACCCCAAGCATAAGGTACGTATTGCGGTTGTAGGCAAATACGTTTCTTTACCAGATGCGTACATGAGTGTGAACGAAGCATTGTGTCATGCAGGTATCGAAACTGACAGCGAAGTCCAGGTCAAGTGGATCCAATCAGATGATCTTGAAGCAGAAGATGCTGACCTAGATGCGATACTTGGTGATTCCCATGGCATATTAGTACCCAGTGGCTTTGGCCACAGGGGAGTGGAGGGTAAGATCTTAGCCATCAAGTATGCTCGGGAAAACCAAATACCCTTTTTTGGTATTTGCCTGGGCATGCATTGTGCAGTAATTGAATTTGCCCGCAATGTGTGTGGTTTGGTGGGTGCCAATAGCTTGGAATTAGCCCCTCATACTGAATTCCCGGTAATCGATTTGCTGCCGGAACAGCGGCATGTAGCCAAACTAGGCGGCACTATGCGGCTGGGAAGTTATCCATGCAACCTGACCCCTAATTCCCGGGCAGCTCAGGCATATGGTGAGCTACAGGTGCACGAGCGGCATAGGCATAGGTATGAAGTGAGTAATGCGTATCGGTCGGTTCTGCTCAAACATGGCATGTCGTTGGCGGGGATGTCACCGGATGAACGCTTGGTGGAGCTAATTGAGCTACCGGATCACCCTTGGTTTGTGGCTAGCCAATTTCATCCTGAGTTTAAGTCCAGGCCCAACCGATGTCATCCTTTGTTTCGGGAGTTTGTCAAGGCTGCACTTCGAAACAGATAGTGGGTTTGAATGGGGGCGATATCGAGGTAGTGGCAGAGGTAGCGGCATTTTGATATAATGAGGGCAAGCATCAGTCTTGTGATGATCTAGTGGCTAAAGATTAGCTTCGTCACCTTGGAAGATGGGAGAGGTGGAAGATATGGTTCGGGTTAAGGTGAAATTAGTAGGAATCGATCAGATTGCCATGTGCCCAGTTGTAGTTGTCACTGACATGGACGAGAAGAGCTTCCTCCCTATCATGATAGGACCGGCTGAGGCCAGTGCGATTGCTATGGAACTAGAAGGTGTCAAGCCGCCCCGACCGCTTACCCACGATCTAATGCGGGATTTCTTGCATATGCTAGACGCAGTGGTAGATCGAGTCGTGATCTCTGACCTCAAGGACGAGACTTACTATGGCTCAATAATGCTCAAGACTGCCACAGGCAAGTTGCAGATAGATGCTAGGCCAAGTGATGCGATTGCCCTGGCTTTGCGTACCGAAAGCCCGATTTTTGTGGCGGACACAGTGGCAAATCAAGCAATGATTTCTGGCAGTGACTTGCAGCAGCGGGGAGAGGCCATGGGGGGTAGAGACAATGAAGCAGAGGAGTTCCGCCGCTTTCTCGATGACCTCACTCCTGATGACTTCAGACGTCATATCCAGTAGCCAGTGTCACCCAATATAGTAAGGATTAGTTATAAAGTACGCCTCCTCTGTTCATACTGGAAAGAGTGGAACGGGGAGGCGATTTTTCTGGTGGCTTAGGCTGGGAAAATAATCACACTCCGACTAAAGGAATTTGTGTTTGGGTAGCGAAGGTGTAGAACTGGGCTGCCAAGGGAGTGGAGGTACAATGCTAATCGATGCTACACGGATTTTGGCCATGCGGTGCCCCCAGTGTGGTCGGCTTGAACTGCATGATTTCAGCTTGTTCGAGCTGGAAGGGCGTAGACCCACTACAATCAGTTGTCGGTGTGGGTTCATTCTCATCAGCATAGTTCGGCGTAGCCGTCTATATAAACTTCAGATTGGGTGCATCGTATGTGAGACTGCACATGAACTCCTGGTTGAAGCCAGGAATGTAATACATAACGATGCTGTGGTGATCTACTGCCCTGAGAGTGATGTCGACTTAGCACTGATCGGACACGGACCCAGGGTTGATGAATTGTTGGCAGAAGAAGGCGACATCCTAGCCAATGTGGTGGGACCGGGCCTAATCGATTCTGAATTCAACGATGCCGCAATCATGCGGGAAGTCCTGACTCGATTACAGGATTGGGTTGATGAGGGTAGGCTTTACTGTAGCTGCGGCAATAGGCACATGGATGTCGAGTTGTTTCCAGAAAAGGTGGAGGTAGCTTGCCCTCGGTGTGGGGGGACGTTGGTCATCTATGCTGAGCGGGAAGAAGACCTATCGGCTTTAGATGGCCTTGAAGAGGTTGTCCTCAAGCGGGGAGCATTCACTTGTATTGATTCTGCCAATTTCCGCTATCGTCATGGGGTGTAACAGGGTCAAATGCACAAATGGCCCCGGTGAGTAGGAGGAGAAAATAATGGCTTTAGTCACTGTAGCTGAACTAGCAAAGAAGGCGGCCCAGGGTAGATACGCCGTCGGGGCTTTCAACCTCAATAACATGGAGATACTGCAGGCGGTCATTACCGCCGCAGAGGAAGAACAATCTCCAGTGATCTTGCAGGCAAGTCAGGGAGGCCTAAAATACGCCGGCATAGACTACATTGTTGCCATGGCGCGGGTTGCCGCGGAGGCAGCTTCTGTACCTGTTGCCCTTAACCTTGATCACGGTACTAGCTTCCAGCAAGCCATGGAGTGTATTCGCAAAGGATTTTCCGCTGTGATGATTGATGGTTCCCACTTGCCGCTGGAAGATAATATTGCTTTGGTCAGCCGGGTAACAGAAGTGGCCCATGCAGTCGGTGTCTCTGTCGAAGCGGAGCTCGGTCGTATCGGTGGAACAGAAGATGACGTAGTTGTGGCTGAAAGAGATGCCATGATGACTCATCCCGATGAAGCCGCTGAGTTCGTGGAAAGGGCACAACCTGATCTCCTGGCCGTGGCCATAGGGACTGCCCATGGAGTTTACAGAGGCGAACCCCGCTTGGATTTTCAGCGCTTGACGGATATTAAGCAGCGGGTAGATATACCGTTGGTCTTGCATGGAGCATCTGGTGTACCTGATGAAGCCATTCGAAAAGCTTGCAAATTGGGGATCACCAAGATTAATATAGATACAGAGCTAAGAATTGCCTTTTCAACGGCGGTGCGGGATATACTTGGTAATGATCCAAAGGAGATAGATCCCCGAAAGATCCTGGGACCAGCTCGGGAAGCCACGAAGCGGGTTGTCAAGGAAAAAATGCGCTTGTTCGGTTGTTCTGGCAAAGCGTGAGAGGATCAACGCGGGTGGATTTATTCCACCCGCTCCCTATCAACCAGCAAATCTGCTGCCATTCTGGATATAGCCAAAGCGATCCTCAGGTACTCTCCTGTTTATTTATCTTTACATCATCCTGCATATACATGGACTAAAGAGTCTATCCACCCTATTCCTGGCCGGTGGACCGATGCCACTATTTTAACCATAATAATCCTACTGTTCTGACTAAAGACGTTTCAGGATAAGAGAACTAAGGGAGTGAAGGAATGAACATTGCTCAACTGGAGGGAAAGACATCTGTCGAGCTGCATGAGATTGCCAAAGACCTAGGGATTGTGGGGTTTGCCCGGTTTCGGAAACGGGATTTGATTTTCGAAATCCTTAAGGCCGAAACTAACAAAGAGGGTCTAATGTTTAAAGATGGTGTATTGGAGATCCTCCCCGATGGCTATGGCTTTCTGCGGGTGGACGGGTATACTCCCAGTAATGAGGATGTATATATATCACCATCTCAGATTCGGCGTTTCAACTTACGTACCGGCGATCTGGTGCTAGGACAGGTGCGCGCGCCCAAGGACAATGAGCGTTATTATGCACTGCTGAAAGTCATAGCTGTGAATCATCTCGATCCCGACAAAGCTACCCGCAGACCCAATTTCGAAGACCTAACTCCAGTCTATCCCTATGAACGTCTTCAACTGGAGGTATCCCAGGATGACACAGCCACCCGACTCATAGATCTGGTTGCTCCTTTGGGTAAAGGACAAAGAGGTCTGATTGTGGCGCCGCCCAAGGCTGGTAAGACTACGGTGCTTAAGAAGATCGCCAATAGTGTGACTCATAATCACGAAGAAGTTGAGTTAATGGTACTCCTCATCGATGAACGTCCTGAGGAAGTCACAGACATGCAGCGCTCTGTGGATGGGGAAGTCATCAGCTCTACGTTCGATCAGCCGCCGGAAAACCACGTGCGGGTAGCAGATATGGCCTTAGAGCGAGCGCGGCGGCTAGTGGAGCATGGGAAAGATGTAGTGATTTTGCTTGATAGTATCACTCGCCTTGCAAGAGCTCATAACCTAGTAGTGCCACCTAGTGGGCGTACTTTATCGGGAGGGGTCGATCCCGCAGCTTTGCATCGGCCCAAGAGATTTTTCGGCGCTGCGCGAAAGCTTGAGGAAGGCGGCAGCCTGACTATACTGGCCACGACGCTGATTGAGACGGGATCCCGCATGGATGATGTAATATACGAGGAATTCAAGGGCACGGGTAATATGGAACTGCACTTGGACCGCCGCCTGGCAGAGCGCCGCATTTTCCCAGCAATAGACATCTATCGTTCCGGCACCAGGAAAGAAGAGTTGCTCTTAACGGGCCAGGAACTGGAAATGATGTGGCTTCTGCGGAAAGCATTTAGCTCTTTGGGGACAGCGGAGACCACTGATATTCTCATAGATCGCATTGTAAACACCAAAAACAATGCAGAGCTCATGGATATAGTGATCAACTCCACTTTTGCGGAAAATGTGAGGGCCTAGGCGTCAAAAACAATTTCCCGCGGAAAAGAGGAATTGGGCACCAGTCCCAAGAAGTTAGCAAAATGGATTCTATTGGATTGGGGTGGGATGATTGGAGGACAACAAAAGCAGCCGCTGGCGTCCGGGGTGGACACTGTTGTTGTTGCTGCTCTTTGTCACTTTAACTGTTACTGACGAATATTCCCAGTTGACTTCTGACTCGCCAGTGTATTTTACCTGGAATCAGGAGCTTTTAAGTCTGTCAGATCAGGGTGGCCCCGATCCATTTGATCTAGAGTTTACAGGAGAGTCCAATTCATCCGAATATGAGGGCCTAGCTTTGGCAGTTGCCGGTGAGGTAGCACAGGTGGCTTTGGGGGTCACAGGAACTGTGATCTCAGAAGAGGGCGAAGATGATGCAACACCATCTCCACCCGCAGCGGAGTCAGTCGCGTTGGGAGAGCCCGCGGAAAAGCCCAAAGCTCCTGAGGTTAAACCTTTAGTTTTGACCCACATAGTTGAAGCAGGCCAGACACTGTGGGATATCGCTCGGTTCTATGGGATTGATATAGATACCGTCGCAGCCGCCAATGAACTACATGATCCGCAACGACTTCAGGTAGGCCAGAGCTTGACCATTCTAACCGTCAAGGGTGCTCTACATACGGTGGGAGCTGGAGATAACCTCTGGGACATAGCGCGGTCTTATCAAGTGAAGACCCAAGATATTGTTGAAGCTAATCTGTTGATGGATCCATCTGCGTTAAGAGTTGGTCAGAAATTGGTGATTCCCGGTGCTCAGGCAGTTGCGGCACAGCGCTATCAGCTGGTGGGGAGCAATGGTCAGCTACGCCGGGCATTTGCTTGGCCTACCAAAGGCAGGATATCCTCCCGCTACGGGAGTCGCTGGGGCCGCATGCATTACGGACTTGATTTGGCCGTATCAACCGGTACTCCAGTGAGGGCGGCGGCCGATGGGCGGGTTACGTGGAGTGGAAGCCGAGGTACCTATGGCAACTTGGTGATCATCGACCATGGGACCAGTGTCGAAACCAGATATGCACATAACTCTAGACTAGCGGTTAAGTCGGGGGATCAGGTGAAGCGAGGGCAGATTATTGCCTATAGCGGTAACACAGGTCGGTCCACAGGACCCCACGTTCACTTTGAAATCCGCCACCGAGGCAAGGCGGTAGATCCCGAGAAATATTTGATTCGCTAACACCGAGAGCTTGCACCCATTTTCTCGGCATGGTATAATTCATTAGTATTTTCATTGGCGGACAGAGCGGGAAAGAGGTGACAGGCTATGAAGGAGAACATTCATCCACAATACCATAAGACAACAGTTACCTGTGCCTGTGGTGCTAAATTTGAGACTGGTTCCACCCGAGAAAACCTGAGAGTGGAAATCTGTTCTCAGTGCCACCCCTTTTATACAGGTGAGAGGCAGAGGCTAGTTGATACTGGTGGGCGCGTTGAGCGCTTTCGTCGTAAGTATAATTTGCCGCAAGAGTAACCTCCGAGGTGAAAAAGTGACCTTGGCAAAAGCAGGGCAGAGTCCTGCTTTTTTTTGTTGGGTGCCAAGGAATAATAGCATTGAATGGTGTGAAGGGGTGAGTGCGGTTTGCTACTGATGGGCAGCTTTACTATAGAAAACCCTGTGGCTCTGGCACCCATGGCAGGAGTGACCGATACAGTCTTTCGTTCTATAGCGAGACAGATGGGTGCCGGGGTGGTTATTACCGAAATGGTTAGCTCTCGAGGGCTAATATACGACAATGAGCGCACCAAGGAATTACTGAGATTTGGCGAAACAGAGCGTCCTCTGGGGATTCAGCTATTTGGTTCCGAGCCCGATGACATGGCCCAAGCCGCCCGGGTTTTAGCCCCTTGGCAACCGGATTTTATTGATCTGAACATGGGTTGCCCAACTCCTAAAATCGTTAAGAACGGTGATGGTGCAGCCCTTATGCTCGATCCTGACAAAGCAGCGAGGGTCGTGGAGGCCCTAGTAAGGCATTCCAGGTGCCCTGTGACCGTGAAGATGCGCCGAGGCTGGGATGAGCATTCACCCTCGGCTGTGGAGTTGGCTCCACTGCTGGTGGATGCCGGGGCGCAGAGTTTGGCAATTCATGGACGCTATCGGGAACAGTTTTATCGGGGCCGTGCTGACTGGGAGTGCATTGCAGCGGTCAAGCAAGCCGTGCGTGTACCTGTATGGGGTAATGGTGATACTGTGTAAATAGTTTCAGACATGATTTTCACTCCTTATC
>DAIQRD010000019.1:0-6579 GCA_036786445.1 Bacillota bacterium | reverse complement strand
GGGGTAATGGTGATGTCGATTCGCCTGTTGCTGCGGCCGAGCTTATGGATGTGACTGGTTGCGATGGGATCATGATTGGCAGGGCGGCTTTAGGTAACCCTTGGATATTTAGAGAAGTCACCAACTATCTGCGGGATCAAGTGCATTTGTCCAGACCCTCTCTTATGGAAAGGGTAGAATTGGCTATTGTTCATCTAGAAGGCGTGGCTGGTCTCCGAGGCGAATATTCGGCAGTACGGTCTATGCGGCCGCAACTAGCGTGGTATACCAAGGGGTTTCCACAAGCCGCACTCATTCGGCAGCAGCTGAACAGAGCGACTTCGCTAAGGGAAGTAAGAGAGCTGTTGTATGGAACCCTGGATATGGAAAATCATTGAAGGTTTGCTAGGGGACAGAAGAGGATAGGTATACTCTGTAATACCTACTGCGGTGGCAGAACACTTGATGAGGTGGGGAGAGTAGTGACCAGATTTCAGATCAATAGTAGGGCTAGAGCCCGGCCGTTTTATCTGATCATTTTCTTCGTGGCACTAGTGTTTTGTGTTTCCAGTGGGAGAGTGCTGGTGGCCCAAGGCAAAGGTGTAAGTCCTAGAACCGGGTTCCGAGCGCCAAACTTTGTCGTCAAGGATCTAGAAGGCACTGAGATCAGTCTAGAGGATCAACTTGGCAAACCGGTGTTCATCAATTTTTTTGCTACGTGGTGCACATTTTGCCGTGTGGAAATGCCCTATATTCAGGCGTTGTACGAAGAGTTGGGAGACCAGATAGCCTTCATCATCATTGATCTGCGGGAAAGCCGTGAAACAGTAGAGAAATTCTTTACCACTCACGGATGGACTGTTCCGGTTTATCTGGACGCTACGGCTGCCTCTGGGGCCCGCTATGCGGTAAGGGGGATACCCGCTTCGTTCTTCATCGATGAGGAAGGTATCATTCGGGAGATGGCCATTGGGGCACTGAGTGAGGAGCGATTGCGGCAAGGGTTGGAGTTGATCCTTCCATAAATCGGCCCTGGGAAAAGGGTGATACCAGAATGTTAGGCGAGCTCGCATGGTTAAGCGGGCCGCTTTTTTTATTTCCCCCGGCATTGGTGGTATGGAGGGCTGCACACGGATGCGATTGTCGGATATTTGAGCTTGAACGCGGCCCATAGGTCTGGTAAAATGTGTTTGAGCACAGTTGTGTGCACATACCAAGATGTGTATGAACGTAAGCCTGGGGTGGAGATCAATATGGACCTTTTGCGTATAGGAGAAAAGCTAGTCAACATCGACAGGATACATCGAACTGTAGACAGGATCTTGGATTTGCGCTCCCGGGGCCAGTCACAGCAGGAAGTAGCTGACCAGGTTGGAGTTGATCGAACCCTTATCTCTCGCCTGGAAAGTCTGGGGGAGATCCGCAAGGGATCCCGCTTGGCTTTAATCGGTTTTCCTATCAGCAACAAGGAGGAAATCGAAGCTGTGGCCCGCCAAGAAGGAGTGGATTTTGCTTTGGTGATGACCGATAGTGAGCGGTGGAGATTTGCTGAGGACCGCCGTGGTGTGCAATTGGCCAACGAGCTGATGGTCATATTTTCCCAGCTTAGAGATTTCGATACTGTGATATTTCTAGGTTCTGATATGCGTATCAAGCTGGTTGAGTCCATACTGGATCCGGCAATGGTGTTGAGCATTGAGTTGGGTAAATCACCTATGCAAGACGATAGATATGTGGATCCCAAGAAACTACAGAGCGTGATTCGCTCCCTGATGGCATAGTGAATGGGGCGTGATTGACTCCCACAGGATTTGGGTCGTTGGTATGTTTGCTTGCAGATGGAGGGATATCCATGAAGCATGTGGTTAGTATTAGCATAGGCTCTTCTAAGCGAGATCATAGGGCGGAAATCGAGATTCTCGGGGAGAAATTCCTGATAGAGCGTATTGGTACCGATGGAGACATGGATTTGGCAGTGGCAATGATGAGAGATCTCGATGGCAAAGTTGATGCTTTCGGTTTGGGTGGCATTGATATGTATATCTGGGCTGGAACCCGGAGGTATACAATCCGTGATTCGAAACGGTTTACCGCGGTTGCCCGGCGGACTCCCTTGGTGGATGGATCGGGGTTGAAGAACACCCTGGAACGGAAAGTTATATCATTTCTGAAGACTGATCTGGGTATGAATCTTAAAGCGAACCGTGTACTCTTGGTAGCTGCCGTTGACCGCTTTGGCATGGCTGAAGCCTTGGCAGAAACTGGTTGTGAGATGGTCATTGGTGATCTCATGTTTGGTCTGGGAGTGCCCATCCCGCTACGCAGCCTAGGCGCGCTCAATATTGTTGCCCGCATAGCGGCTCCAGTGGCTGTACGACTCCCCTTCCACATGCTTTACCCAACAGGCTCAAAACAGGAGCAATCCAAGATCCGCTATACCAAGTATTATCAATGGGCAGATGTCATTGCCGGTGACTATCATTTTATCGCTAGCCATATGCCCGAGGATATGCGGGGCAAAATAGTTGTCACGAATACAGTTACAGCGGCCGATGTAGCTAATCTGCGGGAGCGAGGAGTCAAGACCTTAGTTACATCAACTCCCAATCTCTGTGGTCGATCTTTTGGGACCAACGTCGTGGAAGCTGTGCTGGTGGCTTTGCTGGATAAACCCTTGGCAGAGATTGCCCCTGAGGAGTATTTCGGGCTTCTGGAGACCATCAATTTCACGCCTAGAGTTGAGCACCTGCAATCCATACTCACAGCTTGAACCCTAGGGAGAGACTATACGGATAATTGGGCAGAGGTGATAGGTTTTGCAGCGATTTGGCTTCATAGTTCATCCATTGGAAGTACATGATATTACCCGTAAGTTCCCTCTTGCACAGCGAGTACCTGAGCGCTGGCTTGAGACACTACTTCGATACGGTCCCCCCGTAACAGTCTCGCACATTACAGGGATTGCTTCCACGCAAGGTGTGGAAGCGGAGGGATGGTTTGTTGGCTGCCTTTTGACCCCGAAACAGATGTTAGGGCTTCCAGAGGCGGTGGTGTTGGAAAAGATCATTGATTCGGCCAAAAAGGCACAGCAACTCGGTGCTCGGATTGTGGGGCTGGGAGCTTTTACCGCGGTAGTGGGAGATGCCGGCATAACGGTGGCGCGAAATGTAGACATAGCTGTGACTACTGGTAATAGTTATACGGTGGCCACAGCCTTGCAGGGCATTCGGTACGCAGCAGAAAGCATGGAATTACCCATCGGCAAGGCTTCCGTAGCTGTATTAGGGGCAACGGGCTCCATCGGTTCGGCAGCAGCTCGGATATTGGCTCGTGATGTAAGCCATATGGTTCTGGCGGCCCGTTCCCAAGATAAGCTGGAGAGCTTGGCGGCCGTGATCAGAGCGGGCAACCATGTGGATGTGGAGGTGACCACCAGCGTAGCTGAAGCCTGCAAGCAGGCCGACATTGTCGTGGCTGTCACCAGTGCCATCGATACCATCGTGGAACCAGAGTGGTTGCGACCTGGCGCCATCGTGTGCGATGTGGCTAGGCCACGAAATGTATCTCGGCGAGTGGCGGAGATGCGCTCCGATGTACTGGTTTTCGAGGGTGGAGTCGTACAGGTGCCTGGGGATGTGGAATTTGGGTTTGATTTCGGCTTTCCTGGCAAGACCTCATATGCTTGTATGGCCGAGACCATGATTTTGGCTCTAGAAGGGCGGTATGAGAACTTCTCCTTGGGCAGAGCTCTGTCTGTAGATCAGGTGGACGAGATGGTCTGCTTAGCCGATAAACACGGTTTTCGTGTGGGTGGCCTAAGGAGTTTTGAACGAGCTATCACCCCGGAATGGATAGCACGGGTTAGGGAAAATGCCAGCAAAGCTAGGCAACATGTTGCATCTCATTAGTAGGCGGTTGACGAGTTCAAGAAAATTGTAAGAAAGCTCGTTACTTAAGTCCGCAATTCCCTTGACAGTCCCAGAATCACTGAGCTATAATGAGAGCCACAACAGGTCACCAAAGGTGACCTTCCCCCAGTATATTGGTATTGGTACCCGGCACCTAATCAGGCCGGGTACTATGATGCCTTATTGGAATAGAACAAGAGATTGCCCTGGAGGGGAGCTGGGGCTGTTGTTGCTGAGCAGTATAAAAGGACATAGGAGCACAAATATTAAGCTGTGACTTTGCTACCTAGTGTTCTAAGATAGCATGGACAAGGGAGAGAGCTAGTATGTTGGAAAAAGAAGTTCTCTTGACCAAGGAAGGCTTGAGTAGGCTCGAGAATGAACTTGAGCACCTTAAAACTGTTAAGCGCCGGGAAGTAGCGGCCAGGATCAAGCAAGCTCTGGCCTTTGGCGATATTTCCGAGAATGCTGAGTACGATGACGCGAAAAATGAGCAGGCCTTTGTCGAAGGCCGGGTTATTACGCTGGAGAAGATGCTGCGGAACGCTCGGGTGATCAGTGAAGAGGACATTCAATTAGAGACAGTAGGTCTAGGCTCTAGAGTCAAACTAAAGGATTTGGAATACGAAGATGAATTCGAATACATGATCGTTAGCTCTGCTGAAGCAGATCCGGGGGATGCCAAGATCTCCAACGAGTCCCCCGTGGGAGAGGCTTTGCTGGGCAAGAGAGCCGGAGACACCGTGGAAGTCGAAGTTCCCGCCGGCACTGTAAGATATCAAGTGCTTGCTATCAATGGTCTTTATTAATATCGGTTTGTTTAGCACCTAGGGCAATGCAAGGAGGGGTACTGTGGGTGAACGGGAAGGGGAAAATCAGACAACTGCAGGGATAACGGTAGATGAAGAGGTCGTAGAGGAGCTCGAAAAGCTTACAGATCAAATGTTGGTCCGCAGGCAAAAACTACAAGAATGGCAGCAGGAGAATACCGACCCTTACGGCCACAGGTACGAGCGGACCCATACTGCTCAAGACATTATCCAGCGGTTCGAAGAGCTCGAGGGTCAGGCTGTTTCTATAGCGGGCAGAATAATGGTGGTGAGGGGGCACGGCAAGGCTAGCTTTGCCGATTTGCTAGATGCCTCGGGGTCAATCCAGCTGTTCATCAAGATTAATACAGTGGGCGAAGAACTGTACAGCCAGTATCAAAGGCTGGATATAGGAGATATCATCGGAGTCAGGGGCACTGTATTCCGCACCCGACAGGGCGAGATTAGTGTTGAAGTTAAGGAGTTTACTTTGCTCAGTAAGGCTTTACGTCCCCTGCCTGAAAAATGGCATGGCCTGAAGGATGTGGATTTGCGCTATCGCATGCGCTACTTGGATCTTATAACCAATCCAGAGGTGAGGGATGTCTTCGTCGCTCGCAGTCGGATCATTCAGGGTATTAGGGATTTCTTGCTGGAGCGAGGCTATCTCGAAGTGGAGACTCCCATGCTCAATGTCATCCCCGGTGGCGCTAATGCTAGGCCCTTCGTGACTCATCATAATGCCTTAGATATGGATTTGTACATGCGTATTGCTCCCGAACTCTATCTAAAGCGTCTCCTAGTGGGTGGCTTGGAGAAGGTCTTTGAGATAGGCAAGAATTTCCGCAACGAGGGTATGTCCACCAAACACAATCCAGAGTATACTTCGGTGGAGTTATATGAAGCCTATGGTGATGCCGATTCCATGATGGCACTAACTGAGGAACTATTCGCTTATCTAGCCAAGTTGGTTAAGGGTACCACCAAGGTGGATTTCCAAGGTCAGGTAGTCGATCTGGCCCCACCATGGCCCCGGATAAGTATGTTAGATGCTATTTACAAATATGCAGGGGTTGATCTTAAAGACCTGAATGACGAGGAAGCTGCCGCCATAGCTCGGGCCCGGGGATTAGAGATGCATCCTGGGGCGGGTAAGGCCCAGGCCATCAATGAATTCTTTGATGCTTTTGTGGAGCCGGAGTTAACTGGCCCGATTTTCATCACAGAGCATCCAGTAGAGATTTCGCCTTTGGCCAAACGCAAGTTGGATGATCCAACTGTAACCGATCGATTTGAGCCATTCATTGTCGGGTGGGAGATGGGCAACGGTTTTACAGAGTTGAATGATCCCATTGACCAAAGAGAGCGATTCCGCGATCAGGTAGAGCAGCGCCAAGCTGGCGATGATGAGGCTCACATGATGGATGAGGACTATGTAATGGCTCTGGAGTATGGGATGCCGCCGGCGGGTGGTCTAGGCGTAGGTATTGACCGGGTAGTCATGTTACTAACGGATTCGCCATCGATTCGGGACGTGTTGCTTTTTCCTCACATGCGGCCGAGATAGTGATCAAGTGATCAGCGTGGGGTTGACAGCCGTATACAGGCATGGTATTATCATAAAGCCGCAGGGCAGAAACAGAATCTTAACAGCAAAGAAGCACTTGACATGCTGAAGTCCGGCTGTTATAATTACAACTTGCCGGGTGATTGAAGCCGGCGGCAACAAGTAGGACCTTGAACCTTGAAAACTGAACAGCGTAATATGAGAAAGCTTGTGCAGCCAAGTTTGAAATCAAGCCAGAGTCTAATCCCGCTAGGGATAGATAAAATCTTTAACGGAGAGTTTGATCCTGGCTCAGGACGAACGCTGGCGGCGTGCC
>DAIQRD010000018.1:16936-29961 GCA_036786445.1 Bacillota bacterium | reverse complement strand
GCACCATAGGCGGTAGACTTGTTGTATTTGCTAGGGTTATTGATTAGATCCTTTGGATGCAAGAACGGTTTTACTCAAGATAAAGGTCCAGTAAGCGAAATGGAAAGAATACTGCAGAACAGAAGGGGGTATTTGGGGTGTCAAAAGGGGAAAAACTATACGGGGTTATCATCCTAGCGCTACTTTTGCTGTACACCGGCTGTTCGTCAAGGGGAGGCGTAACCGTCCCGGAAAAATCGAATAGTGGGATTAGTGGTATTGCGAAAATAGTCGGATCGGATGATCACTCCGGTATAGATGTCGTGGCTAACGGAAGGACCCCTGAAGGCTACCATGTTGTAAAACGTGATCGTACGGATAGAAATGGGATATGGAAGATTGATAACCTCCCTAAAGGGGACTATACGTTGACAATTTCGAAGCCGTTTGAGACTCCTAACGATGTTGGGGGAATGGGTTCCGCAGTTCGCCGATATACTTCGGTTACCTATAAGATTTCTGTCGACAAGCCGGCCGTAATTCCTGAAATGCAGATAGCTGTCGTTAACTCGGCGCAGCTGTTTGTTAGCAGTAGCAGATGGGAGAGTGGACTCATCATTTATGACTCTACTAATTGGATCAGGACCGACAACAAAGAAGAAGCCGATTTCTATTTACATAGTTACATAGACGGCGTCCGGCCGGTGATTGCCACACCTGGCAGAGCCGGGCTCGTTAAGGCAAACCAAGATGGATACTACAAACAGGACGGCATTTGTTGGTGGGAAAAAGGTCATGTCCCCAACGCAGGATATGTTGAGCAACTCGACATTGCTGGCCCTATCGTGTTCCAAACAAGAAACGGGTTGTGGGTGAAAGCAGTGGTTGAAACCCAGGTGATTCACGGAGCGGCCCGTACAGATATTACTTTATATTGGACCGCGTTTGCCGGCCTAAGTAAGGGAGATGAATTTCCTCACTGATAAGTCTCATTGCGAAAAGGGATAAAGAAACAGTCAAGACAGAAGAATGGATGGTTAAGCCATGTCCGCAATATTAGGATATGGTTGATCTGAGTAGACTAGTACGGGATTATTAATACTACAGATGCACAAGATGAGATAGTATCCCAGATAGTTGTTGCATTAGGGAAGGGAGGATTACCTCCAATAGGGAACTAAGGATGCGGGATGGACTCCTATGAAAGTCAGAGGTGTAGCCTCGGTTCCATTGGTATTGATGATAACGTTGTTGACGGGTTGTGTCGGGGGCGGTGGCACCAATAGCACCCCGATGGCTCGTAGTGAAATCGATACGTTTTTTCTTTGTATGACTACGTAGCCAAAGCAAGAGATTTAGACGCTTTAATTGAATTGTACCAGCTCCCTGTGACCGTTACAGAGGACAACCCATATATGCAGATTCGTTTTGACGAAGCAAATTCCCTTTCTGAACTTCTGTTGGCATCTCGAATACGTGTAGATACATCTGGCGAATCCTTTTACGGACCTGGAGCCCAGACTCGATGTCAAGACCACAATGAAGTCGGTTTCCGGAACGAATTCAAGTGCCGTTGTTGAGGCTGTTCTAGACATAAAGGCATATGGGTGGGGCGTGTACATCCAAACCTACGAAATCAGATTTGGCCTGCAGAAATCCGCTGGGAAATGGCGTATTCGTGGTGAGCATGGCATCTCGTACAAGGGGTAATATATTGAAGAACCAATCGACTCGCCGACTTACTAGGGATTAAACTACGGCATTGAGGATACTTGAAGAGAGCATTTAAGCAAGCAGAGCCCCTAACAGGGGACGCTACACATTTCTACATCGTCCTCCGAAGCCGTATCGAGGTTCAACCGCCTAACGGAATTGCCTAGACGAGGAAGATGATATCAGAAGCGACTATATGATGACTGTATCAGGAAGACCGAAACAAGCCTTTAACGCCATTGAATTGAGGTAAGCATAATGCTGTGGGACTCCGATGTCAGACACAACTTATTAACGTATTGAATGTTCTGCAACTCATGCCCTCAGGGAGAACTATCTCCTTAGGGATTTTGTTATAGTAATGAGCGTAAAAGGAAAGAGTGAAATATGAGATGCAAAAACTAGTGTTAATTTTAGACTTATTCGGTACGATTTTAATTGGTATTGGAGCGTTAGAAAAGTCTCAAGTAACCTGGGAAGATGTAGATAGAACTAGTAAAAAATCAAAATACATAAATAGACTAGCTTGGATTGGCGTTGGGCTTGTAGCTATAGGCTTTCTCATACAACTTAATGCAATCTGGTAAAGTGTTTTTCAAATGTAGCCTAACTAGCACTTGTTGAATATGATTATGAATCTGATTCAGTTCTTCAGGAGGGTTTCGCTGTAAGCAGACAATGGCAGTCTGGAGTAGCCCGGGTACATGACGTTCGCCAAGCTGGATTTAGGGTTCATCAACAAGCAAGGACATGTACGCTCTTATTGTGCGAGCTGCGCGGCGAATCGCTACCCGAAAACAGGTGGCGAATCCGGAATAATGGTTGAATGGATATCTTGCCACAGGCCAGTCGGGGGAGAAGTTTTACACTGGCGTTTTCAGGGTGGAGAAGATCTGGCAACAGAGCGGATATGCTTCCCAAGACGATCCTTCCCCTTAAATAGCATCGGAAACTGATTGATATGTTCTCCATAACGAACAACTCCCAAACGCCCGCTAGACCTCAAGTCTGTTCTCTCGAGCCATGTGGAGTGTGTGGTATTGATAGCAATAACTGATTAATAATGGGACTCAAAAAGTGGCGCGAATACGACCCAGGCAAACATGCAGGTGTGGAGTACGGAAGGGATATGAAGATGAGAGAAGAAGAAAAAGTACTGGCAGGCATACTATTCTCACCCGGACATCCAGAATTAAAAGAAATAAAACTTAGAACACACAACCTGTGTTCGGAATACAATCGCACCTTTGAAAATGAAACCGAAAAGAGGCAAGAACTAATCTCGAATATTTTTTATGAATTCGGAGAGAACGGCTTTTTACAGGGTCCAACTTATATTCACTATGGAAAACATACAAAAATCGGCAACAACTTTTTTGGTAACTTCAATCTGACCATTCAAGATGACGCATGGGTGACTATTGGCGATCACTGCAATTTTGGCCCGAATGTTACTATAGTCACACCGGTTCACCCAATGCTTCCTCTTGAACGCCGGGCAATTTTAGATGGAGACGGAGTAGCCAAGCATATGTGCTATGCAAAACCTGTCAAAATCGGAAATGACTGCTGGTTCGGAGCCAATGTTGTTGTTTGTCCTGGAGTAACAATCGGAGATAATTGCGTCATCGGTGCAGGTAGCGTTGTTGTAAAGGATATTCCCAACAATAGCTTTGCTGCGGGCAATCCATGCAGGGTTATCCGTGAGATAACAGAAGCCGACAGCATGGTAAATATACCTGAAGTATTGGGCGACAATAGAATTGCCTTACACCCGAGCAAATAACCCGCGTCACTGAACCTGCTGGAACCATAACAATGGAGTGGCAAAGCGACCAGAGGAGAACGTGCTATGAGTGAGCTTGAGAAGGTTAAACGCCTTTCCAAAATATGCCCCATAATTCTGAGTGAGTACAACCCCACTTGGCCTGAGTGGTACAGGGAGGAAAAAGGGAATCTGGAACGGTTGATTGGCACGGAAAACATAAAGCGGATCAGCCATTACGGAAGTACCTCTGTACCGGGGCTGACGGCAAAGCCTACCATTGATATTCTGCTTGAAATCAACGAAACCGCTGACATAGACAACCTGATTGCCGCTTTGCCGCCGGGCGAATATATTTGCTTGGATGAAGCAAAGCTAACCATTCCCACCCCGCCGCCGCACCTAATGTTTTTGAAGGGCTATTTACCCCACGGTTTTGCAGAAAAGGTCTATCATATCCATGTGGTTTACCCCGGTGACCATGACGAGTTATGGTTTCGAGATTACTCAATAGCTTACCCCGAAATCGCCACCGAATACGGCAAGCTAAAGCGCAGGTTGTTCCTAGAATATGAGCATGATCGGGACGGTTACACCGAGGGGAAAGGTGAGTTTGTTAAGCGTATTACAGGAGAAGCAAGGAAAGAAGGACGCGTTTGCGATTGAAGGAAGGAGGCAATAGGTTGCGAAGTCGGAGGCTTGTGGCTATTCATCGCGGTGGAGATTTATCACCGGAGGAGCATATAGAGTTGATGAAGTGGGCAATTTCTTGCTTCCAGCGAGTTCTACCCTATTACGGACCAGAACTAGATGAACCGATAAACCATGCGATCCAAGTTGCACGAGGCTGGTGTAGTGGCGCCTTTTCTACTGGTGACGCGATTAACGCCTCCAGGAAACTCCACACCTTTGCTAGGGAAATTGGTGACCCTGTTGCCCAAGCGGTAGTACGTTCAGTTGGACAAGGTGTAGCAACTGCCCATATGGCAGATCATTGCATGGGGGCGGCCTTATATGCGCAAAGGGCGATAAAACTTGCCGGGAAGTGCTATGAGGAAGAGAGAAAGTGGCAATTGGATGCACTTGACCAGATACCTGATGAACTCTCGGATCTGATTAGAGTAACGTTATCAACTAAAGCAAGGGGATTGGGTCTACATCGTCCGATGGTGGCCGAGTAACCACATGGACAGGCCTTGGGCCTGGGCGGGGCCATCGGGGACAGTCCGTCAGTAGCGGGCTAGATGAACCGAGAAGCCTCGGACTTCAGTCCAGGGGGAGGATAACTATGAAAGCCGGACTAATACGATGTTACCGGCCGGGCTGAGCTGATCAGTACTCTGCTAAGGGACCATAACGGTACATAACACAAAAAACCCATGAAATACAGGATTTAGCCAGTGCCTCATACGAAAGTATGAGGTTTTTTTGTCCCATTTCGTACTTTTAGTTGATGAATTCTCCGTCCACCTTCGCTAGATTTATACATGAAAAAGGAGCGAGAGAAGACCAAAAAGTCGAAATGCTGGAGGGGGATGCAAAAGAAACAAACTTGCATGAGGTGCTGGATGTAAAAGAGAAACTATGGCGGGAGACTGGGGTTATAGCCACGATTGTAGACTGGTAGGGAAAATGGCCTGACAGGGGGGAGCGCGGTGAAAAGAAATGGAAGCAATCCGGTCATTTGCCTGCTAATCAGCACTTGCCTCATTTTTGCCTTTTACAACAGCACAGCCGTTTTGCTGCTAAGCCTTTGTGGAGCGACCACTTTGGGAACATTAACAAGCTACGATACTTACTTGTATGACAGTAATGCATCAACGAATCGCAGCCGTACAGTTGTCAAGGGCTATCGTTTCAACGTACGGGGTAAAGAGTATAAAGGTCATGTCACCTATAGAAGCGACGAAGCGTGGCCCTGCTTGAAGGACGGTGAAACGCGCACAGAGCGCATTACTTATCTTTCGGCATTTCCGGCTATAAACAAGCCTGCTCATCTAGTAGATTGTCGTGCCTTGGGTGTAGGGGGATTTTTCTTTCACATTCTCAGCATTCCCGGTTCGCTATTTCTCTTTCTACTGGCAAGCGGACGACTTGGAACCCGTGGGAGAAGAATAAAAAGGAAGGCTACCAGAAAGTAGGCTTAGGGAGGGAATCCATGTCTATCGAGAATAAACAAACTGGTTTAGTGGGTTGGTCTTTACACAGTAGTGCTCCGGAGATTTTAGAGGCGGCCAAAAAGAACAGAAAATCGGCCATGGGTTGCGCCTGGGTTCTCCTTATTGTGTTTCCCCTGGGATTTCTACTAGCCGGACTATTCATGGATGAAATACCGCTCAACGAAGCATTAATCATCGGCGCGATTCTGGGTGTTACAGTGTTCGTTATCAATCTTGTGCGCATCAAGGATTTAAAGAAGCCTATATGGGAGGGCGTGGTTACCGCCAAGCTTCAGAAAGAACGCCGGGAGCATAAAAGAGGCGATGATAGCTTCATGTACTATACCGAGTTTACCGTGGTGATCAAAACAGAAACGGGGAAAACAAAGCGCATTGTCGAGAGGGACAGCCGCAGGGAAATGTACGATTATTTGGCTGTTGGTGACCGTGTTCGGTATTACCCCGCTTTTGATTCCTACGAGAAGTATGATAAGTCCAACGATAGTATTATCTACTGTAACGTTTGTCGGATGAGGAATCCTATAGAAAGTGATCGTTGTACGCGCTGCAAAAATTTGCTGTTTAGATAGAGAGAGTTGTGTGGCGGTAGATGCCATTTGATACGCTTTTGGGTTACCCGCAGTTAAGATATCGAAGGAGGGGCTTGCTATGTTGGTCAATAATAACAGGCGCTATTACAAATGGATGGCTTGTACTCAAGTTGTGTTGGTTTGTGTGTTGCTTTTCAATCTATCTGCTTTCGCCTATGATGCGTGGCAACCGGATGATGAGTCAGTGGCAATGCAAGGTCTAGATAGCATTCTGGAAGAGCTAGAGACTCTATTGGCAACAGCCAATGCGAGTAAAGCTGCACATCCTGTGTTCCTAAGCGATTTGGAGGATGTGTTGGAGCGTCTCAAAAAACAACGCGATATAATCGCCGATAGCTGTGTCTCTACTTATCCGGATTATGCGGGGGACTATGCCAGCCCCGGTTTCTCTTACTCTGAACCAAAGGTGATTATTGGGCCGAATGTAGAATATCTGGGTCTTGACGATGACAAGATTGGCCCATGGTCTATTTCTATTCCTGATGGATCGCGCGATGGCCATTTCCAGGCAAGTGTTTATTTCCCCAGGGAAGTAGAGGTGAAAAACCTGAGGTTGCACAAGTCAGATTATCAGGGCGAGAAACTAGATTCCTATTGGTTCAGCGACCTGGATGAGGCGTGGATTCTTGGGGTATTCCGAAACGGAAAAATGCTTAATCCAAACAGGGAAGACTCCCTGGGCAGTTTTAGCGATTGGGTGCTATTTGACATCTACGCGGCCGTTGAAGGTGTCTGCTTTGATGAAGGTAAGTACCTATTGCTGGAAATGACAACAAGCGAAGGCGTTCTCACTGAATTATTCCGGGTTGGTGGAGATGCTCGATAGGGTATTCTCGAATGGCTAAATAACAGCTGTAGAGTTATGCGAAGCATGACAGTAAGGATATGCCCAAGATTGTTGAGGTTACGGATCCTTATGAGGAGAAATTGCTGGATTTCCAAAAGGGAGGTACTTGCTTAGGGGAAGAGAACATATGAGTTGGAGGCGGAGATCAAGCAGGTGCCAGACATTGACTGTCTTACAAGGCTGCATCTGTCTGTTATACTGGTGACGGAATACGAAAAAAACGAGAGGTACCCATATGAGCGGAGTAAAGGACATGACCATCGGTAGCCCATTCAGGCTGCTAGTGGGATTCTCGTGGCCACTGATCTTGGGATACGTGTTGCAGCAGCTGTATAACATCACGGACAGCGCAATCGTCGGCCGGCTGATCGGCGTCAATGCCTTTGCGGCAATCGGTGCAGCGGGCCTACTATACTGGCTAGTACTAAGCTTTGTGCTAGGCGTGACCCAGGGCTTTGGCATCATGTTCTCTCAACGCTTTGGGGCGGCGGATGAGGCTGGCCTACGGAGGGCGATAATGATGGCGGCATTGCTCTGTGCAGTCATCGGCATTACCTTGACGATTGCAGGTGTCATGTCCCTACGACCGCTACTAGTCCTTCTAAACACGCCAGTAGATATTGTTGATGATGCTGCATGCTATCTATATTATGTTCTCGGTGGCATCAGCATTACTATCACCTACAACCTGTTATCGGCCATCCTGCGCGCTTTAGGCAACAGCATGGCGCCGTTAAATGCGATGGTTTTGTCGTCCATTGTCAATGTCGTATTGGATGTTGTGCTGGTGGCGGTGTTTCATATGGGCATCCCCGGCGTTGCCATTGCTACGCTCATGGCGCAACTGTGTGCCTGTGGCTATTGTGTATGGATGCTGCGGGGCATCACATTGCTGTATCCGCGAGAAGGCGAGTGGCGTATGGATTGGGACACAGTGCGTACATTGCTCCGATTGGCCATGCCACTGGCATTTCGCAATGGCGTGATTGCACTGGGAGGTTTGGCGGTGCAATACGTCATCAATGGCTATGGCCTGCTGTTTGTGGCGGGCATGACGGCTGCAAAGAGGTTCTACGGCACAATGGAGATTATCGGTGCCGCCGTTGAAGGAGCGGTTGCCACTTATGTGGGACAGAACTATGGGGCGGGCAAGTTGGATAGGATTCAGCAGGGCATGGCCTATGCTGTACGCCTTTCCTTGATCAGCGCGTGTGGGATTGCGGTGCTCATGTTGTTGTTTGGTAAGCACTTGCTGTTGTTGCTCGTCTCAGGTGACAGCGTGCAGCTCAACATGGTTGTCGATGTAGGGTATGCCCATCTGGCAGCCATGAGCCTTGCGCTGCCAGCGCTTTATCTGCTAGTCGTCTGGCGGTCAGCCCTTCAAGGGATGGGCAATACGCTCATCCCAATGTTGTCGGGTTTTGTGGAGCTCGTTCTTCGAATTGCCGCAGTGTTTTTGCTGCCGCTGGCACTGGGAAGGTGGGGGGTCTATGTGGCGGAAAGCGTTGGCTGGGTGGGTGCATCAGCGCTGCTCGGTGTTGCATATGCCATTGTGCTTAAGCGTGAGTATGCGGGAGCGCAGGGGCGAGCCGAAGAACATATGCTAGAGCCAGCGTTGCGATGAGGAACAGCAACATCGCTCGGAGGATCTGGCATTGCTGGTAAACGCCCTTGAGCATAGCTAAGTTTGGATAGCATTCTTTAGTGGTATACATATATTTAGGCTGAGAGTGGCGGGCCTGTATCAATAATATGTGGGGAGGGTTTGCTTGGTGAGCATGTTTTGTTTTCAGTGTCAGGAAGCCGCCAAAGGTACAGGTTGTGCAATCAGAGGCGTATGCGGTAAGACCGAAGAGGTTGCAAAGCTTCAGGATTTGTTAATTTATACGTTGAAAGGCATTTCTGATATAGTCGTGAAAGGCAATCTTAGTGTCAAAGAGCTTGGTAGCGCCAATCATGAGGTGCTCAGCGGTCTCTTTATGACCATTACCAATGCCAATTTCGATGATAGCGCAATTGAGCAACAGATCAAGCAGATGCTGGCAATACGAGACGATCTCAAGGTAAAGGCTTCAGCTAGTGATTTGCATGATGCTGCGACTTTTACAGTTGATAACAGAGAGTGCATGCTGGAGAAGGCGGCTTCCGTAGGCGTACTGGCTACACAACATGAGGACGTCCGTTCCTTGAGAGAGATGATCGTCTATGGCCTGAAGGGTTTGGCTGCTTACGCAGAGCATGCTCTAAATATTGGCAAGGAAAACGAAGAGCTATACGAATTCATCTATAAAGCCTTGGCGGCAACTTTGGATAGCGACCTTACCGCCGACGATCTAGTGGCTTTGACCCTAGAAACAGGGAAATTCGGTGTGGCGGCCATGGCGCTGCTTGACGAGGCCAACACATCTAGGTATGGTAACCCGGAGATAACCGAAGTGAATATTGGTGTGAGAAATAATCCGGCTATACTGATTTCCGGCCATGATCTTGTAGATCTGGAGCAGTTGCTTGAGCAGACACAGGGTACCGGAGTGGATGTATATACCCATGGTGAGATGTTGCCTGCCCACTATTATCCTGCCTTCAAGAGATACGATAACTTCGTGGGCAACTATGGTAATGCTTGGTGGCAACAGATAGAGGAGTTTGCTTCCTTCAACGGTCCCATTCTGTTCACAACTAACTGCATCGTTCCACCGAGAAGCGAAGAGGTCAGAAGTAGGATTTTCACCACTGGCTCGGCTGGATACCCAGGTTGTAAGCACATCTTGGCCGATGAAGACGGCAAGAAGGATTTCGCTGAGATCATAAAGATGGCCAAGAGCCTGAAGTCTCCCACCGAGATCGAGACCGGCTCCATTGTCGGGGGATTTGCCCACGACCAAGTCCTAGCCTTGGCAGACAAGGTTGTGGAAGCGGTCAAGTCTGGGGCCATCAAGAAATTCTTTGTGATGGCCGGGTGTGATGGCAGAATGAAATCAAGGGAGTACTATACTGCATTTGCCAAAAGCCTGCCCAATGATACCATAATCATGACCGCAGGTTGTGCCAAATACCGCTATAACAAGCTTCCCTTAGGCGATATCGGTGGAATCCCCAGGGTGCTTGATGCCGGGCAGTGCAATGATTCCTATTCACTTGCTGTTATTGCCCTCAAGCTCAAAGAGGTCTTTGAGCTCGATGATATCAATGAGCTACCAATTGCCTTTAATATTGCATGGTATGAGCAAAAGGCTGTAATTGTGTTGCTGGCCCTGCTGTACCTAGGTGTAAAGAACATCCATTTGGGACCGACGCTTCCCGCATTCCTATCGCCCAATGTGGCCAAAGTGCTGGTGGAGAAATTCGGGATCGGTGGCATAGGTACAGTTGATGAAGATATAGCGATGTTCATGGCCCAGTAAGGCGCAACATGAGGCAGCCCCTAGCGGTAAAGGTAGACTGCCGTTGGGGGCTGTTGGTTTTTGTGGGGATGCAAAGTGATTCTACGAAATGAGGTGTGAATTGATGCGATCTGAACAGGACATGATGGACCTGATTCTGGCTGTGGCAAGACAAGATGATCGGATTCGAGTGGTGGTGATGAACGGCTCCCGGGTCAACCCCAATGCTCCGAAGGATATCTTCCAGGACTACGATATTATCTATTTGGTAACAGACCTCGGTTCTTTTCTTGCAGATCACACATGGGTGGATGTCTTCGGTGAGCGGATGATCATGCAAAAACCTGATGATATGGCTATGTTCCCTTCGGAGGGGACCGGGAGTTTTGCCTATTTGATGCAGTTCATGGATGGCAATCGGATTGATCTCACACTAGAGCCTCTAGATGATATGACGGTCTACCACAATGACGACAAATTGACTGTTGTACTACTGGACAAGGATAACCGTATTCCAGCAATACCTGCACCTACCGATGAGGATTACTGGGTCAAAGCCCCGTCAGCCGAGTTTTTTGCCGATTGCTGTAATGAGTTTTGGTGGGTTGCTACGTATGTGGCCAAGGGGCTATGGCGGCGGGAAATCCTCTACGCCAGAGCCCATCTTGACCAGCACGTCAGACCCATGCTAATCCAAATGCTAGAATGGCATGCTGGCATCCGGACGGACTTTTCGCTTAGCATGGGCAAATTCGGCAAATACCTGGAAAAGCACCTGCCCGATGAGAGCTGGCAAGCACTTCTTGCTACATATGCCGACGGTAGCTACGAAGGCACTTGGCAGGCGCTGTTTGCAGCTTGTGACCTATTCCGGGGAACAGGGCAGATTGTAGCCGCACATTCTGGTTATGAATACCCCTCAGAAGATGACTTACGTGTTATGGCTCATCTAAGACATGTGTATGAGTTGCCATGGGATGCAGCAGAGATGTACTAGCTTTTCACTTGCTGTTAGCCTCCGCAAAGACGGCCATGGCGTCTCGCATGAACACTGCTAAGCCTTCTCCGAACCTATCGATGTTTTTGGTGAAACGTGCATCATCGGCGTACATCTGGCCCAGGCCCTTAAAGGCATCTAGGGAATAGTTACCGAAATTGTGGTTTAGAAGGTCATACCATGCTTCTATGGCTGCTTGGGCCTCCTTGGATGCTGGTGAATCGTGACGAAGGTCGGATAGCTTTCTATAGATGGCCTCCATCTCCGTTGACAATTCCTTTTGATCCTCTTTGGACATGCTGCCAACCTTAGCGTTGGCAGCGTCCACAGCTTTATCTCCCCAGCGTTCTCGGGCCTCCTGTTCATAAGGGTTGTGGCTAAAGTCGAAGCCTTCGAATTTCTCTTTGTTGGTGATAGCGATTTCTCCTTTCGTATGTCTAGTGGTCTTGTCTAGGGTCTCTAGCATCTTATCAAGTCGACGCCGTTTTTCCACAAGCATCTTTCGATGGAGCACCAAGGCCTCTTGGCGATCAAAGGACGGGCTGTTGATGATCTCCACCACCCTTCGTTCTCTAATATAAACTATTACGTTACGTGAGAGTCAAGTGGTTGCCATCGATCATGTGAGATAATAGCAGACAACAAACACACACATGTTGGGCGTCGCCAGGAGCTAGCAGAGTTGTAGCACTGCCACACTTAGTTCTCTTCGCGGGTGGCCGCAGCTTCGGCTAGGCCTTGCAGTTCTTTGCGAATCAGCAAGAGGATGAATTTCGTGCTTTTTGCACTGGTCCGTACGGAGAGTTTGCCACCTAGCTCGGCGGCGATGCGCTTACATATGGTCAGTCCCCACCCTCTATCTGGACCGGATTTGGATGAGTAGCCATACTCAAATAGCCTATCTAGCCTGTCACTGGGGATGATTGGGCCGTTATTTTCCACAGAAAGCAAGCGGTTTTGGCCCACATGCCTCCAGACAAGCTCTATCCGAGGCTCCGCATCCCGATTTACGGCATCGAAGGCGTTATCCAGCAAGAGGGCAGCCACCTTGGGCAACAAGCGCTGTTCGTTGAAATCAGTTGGGGTTTCCGCTTCGAGATGGATCGCAAGTTCGATGCCTAACTGGGCAGCTTGGCGCTGCTTCCGGCCTATCATGGACAACCAAGCATCTTTAGGCAACTCGCTGTAGTTGTATCTATCAGCCAGCTTTGCTGCCAAGAAATCCACGGCTTGACGGGCTTTGCTAGGCATGCCCATTTGCATATAGGCAGAGACCACGGCTAGGTCATTGAGGATCTCGTGTCGTTGCTCTCGCATGGCTTCAATGGCATTTTTCTGAATATCAAGCCGCTCTTGTTGTGATTCAAGCAATGCTTTGGTCCGTATGCTGGCATGAAGCCGTTTGGAATATATGATCATTATGGTGGATGCAGCGCCGAGGCTTATACGAAGATTGGCGGTGTTGGTGAGGCCCATCCAAGTGCTGGCCACGATGATCACAGTCTCCAGTGCCACAGACAGGAGCGTTAGGGTCAATGGGTGGATGGCTATGTCGAGCAGGCGGAAAGCCA
>DAIQRD010000018.1:0-16852 GCA_036786445.1 Bacillota bacterium | reverse complement strand
CATGTGCAGCATCCCATCCAGCTTGATAAGATCATCCAAAGGATTCCCCTTAGGGGGGATATTCCCTCTATAGAAATGTGTAAGTTCATATACCATGGTGTCTGATTGGCTGGGAACTGTTCTGTAATCCCATGGAGGATGCTATGTCGTCCCTGTCGAATGATAAATCATGTCATCATGTTAGGCAATAAAGTAAGGGGAGGATTGGACATGCCAAAGATTACGTTTATGGGTGCGGGGAGCACTGTTTTTGCAAAGAACGTGCTGGGTGATGTCATGTTGACACCGGCACTACAGGGAGCCCATATCGCCTTATATGATATTGACCCTCAGCGATTGAGAGAATCAGAGAGTATGCTGAAGAATATCAACACTAATTACGGTAATCATGCGACTATCACAGCCTATACCGACCGAAAAGAGGCTTTGCGGGGAGCTAAATATGTGGTAAATGCTATCCAGGTAGGGGGCTATGAACCCTGTACTGTGATAGATTTTGAAGTGCCCAAGAAATATGGCTTGCGCCAGACCATCGCCGATACTCTGGGCATTGGTGGCATTTTCCGAGGACTACGTACCATACCGGTCATGCTGGATTTCGCTCGGGATATGGAAGAAGTCTGCCCAGATGCTTGGTTCCTCAATTACACTAACCCCATGTCTATTTTGACAGGAGCTCTGCTCAGGGCAACATCCATCAAAACGGTGGGGCTTTGCCACAGTGTGCAGGTGTGCGCCCGAGGTCTCTTGAAGGCCGTTGAGATGGAGATGGACACTGTCCAATGGAAAATAGCCGGCATCAACCACATGGCCTGGCTGCTAGAAATCACCCGTGATGGCGAAGATCTGTACCCTGAGATCAAGCGGCGTTCTAAGGCCATGGGAGCACCAGATTGGGATAGGGTGCGCCATGAGATTATGCATCGATTCGGTTACTATGTAACGGAGTCCAGTGAGCACAATGCTGAGTACATGCCGTATTTCATTAAGAGTCAATATCCGGAGCTCATCGAGGAATTTAACATTCCTCTGGACGAGTACCCCCGGCGCTGTGTAGCTCAGATTCAGGGCTGGGAGAGGATGCGTGATGATCTCGTGCACAACAAGCACATCACCCATGAGCGGACACGGGAGTATGCCTCTTATATTATCGAGGCTATGGAGACTAATCAACCTTACAAGATCGGCGGCAATGTGATGAATACGGGCTTGATCACCAATCTGCCCGCAGATGCCTGTGTTGAGGTCCCCTGCCTAGTAGATGCAAGCGGCGTATCTCCTTGCTATGTGGGGGAGCTGCCGCCCCAGCTTGCAGCCTTGAATATGACTAATGTGAATGTGCATTTACTCACTATCGAAGCGGCCCTAACTGGCAAAAGGGACCATATCTACCATGCAGCTATGCTAGATCCCCATACCTCCAGCGAGTTGCCCATTGACAAGATAGTGGCCCTGTGCGACGATCTCATCGAAGCCCACGGTGATTGGCTGCCCCGGTTTGAGTAGGAATGATGCTAACCCGATGATTGACAAAACTCCCCCAGGCGGGCATGAGCCCGCCGTTCTTTGCTGCGCCCTAAGCATATGGAATGGAAAGGAAGTTCTGCAGTGTAGGATTTAATGCACGCATTGCGAATCTAGGATATAATAGAACCTGCAATCATGTGGCCGTGGTGAGAGTTGTACCGAGTCTGGCCAGGGAAGGAGGGCTCTGCTCAGCGGGTTCGCACCTATAGAAGAGATTCCACTTGTTTAAGGAGGTAGTCTTCATTGATGAAAAAGAGCTTTGCACTATTGATCGCATTGGTAATGCTGGTAAGTGTTTCTGTTTGTGCCAGCGCCACGACTTTGAACTTCCTTGAGGTAATGACAAGTCCCGAGAGAACAGCTTTGCTCAAGGGCATGATAGCAGAATACGAGGCAATGAACCCGGGTGTCAAGATCAACCTGATTTCACCTCCCTATGAGCAATCTGACCAGAAGGCGACTTTGATGCTCAATACCAATCAGGCTCTTGATGTTATCGAAGTCAGGGACTACACAATCAAGCAATTCGTGAACAACAAGAAGTTGACTGATCTGACTGGATACTACAAGGACTGGTCAGATGCCGATACACTGACTGCAGTAGCCAATGCTGCTGCTAGAACAGTTGAAGACACACCGTATATCGTACCACAGAGTATCTTTATTAAGGCGCTCTTTGTGAGGACTGATATCTTAGCTGAACATGGTATCGACTATACGCCCAAGACCGTTGAAGAGCTCATCGATATCTCGCGGCAGATAACCGATCCCGCCAAGAACCAGTATAGTTTCGCTTGGAGAGGCAAATCTGCTGAGATCAAATTCTCCGATCTCATTGCATCTATATATGCGAAAGATTTTGGGGACGGCGAGTATATCTACTCAGAAGATAGGACTTACTTCCTCGATCCCGGATACAAGGAAGGTATGGAAGCCTATGTTACTCTCTTCAAAGAGGGGGCTCCACAAGATGGCATTAACTGGGGCTTCAATGAGCAGATCAATGGCTTTGTTTCAGGGACTACTCCCTTCTTGATTCAAGATCCTGACGCTATTCCGCTGATTGACAATTTGCTGGGTCCTGACAAATATGATGTAGTCACCATACCTGTAGGCCCTCACGGCTTTAGCTATATCGACTATGGCTTTACCGGCCTTGGTATTCCTAGCTACTCCAAGAACAAGGAACAGGCTTGGGATTTCATCCAGTGGATCTCCAGCTCTGAAAAGAATGGCTTCTTTAACGAGCATTACGGTCCCTTACCTGTTCATACCACGACCTTTGAGACCAACGAGCATTTCCAAGGTAAGCACTATGTGGCATATAACTATGAAATGAATAATCCTGACACATTCCTCTTGAAGACCTATCCCTTGGCTTCAGAGAAATGGCCTGGTTGGAGCAAGATTCATGAGTCCGATATGCAGAGTGTCCTTCTTGGCAAGATGGATCTAGATAAGGCACTGCAGAAGTGGGAAGATTACTGGAAAAAATAGGTAACCAATGAAGTAGTGGTGGCACATGGTATGTGTGTGCATACCGTGTGCCACCCCGTGCCTTTTCACGGTTGCTAATGAGGTGATGATATGCAGGGGCACAGTAAGCGATACCTTTACCTGATTATGATACCCGCCTTCGTTTTTTTGACCTTATTTATGTATTATCCAATTATCAGAGGCGTGGTCATAGCTTTTCAGGACTATACGCTCTTTGACATGACTAACATTCAGTTTATTGGGCTAGCCAACTTCAGGGCCATTATCTCCGATATCAACTTCCGATTTGGCCAAATACTCATCAATACTCTGCTCTGGATAGTGGTGTCATTGTTCTTCCAGTTTGTGCTGGGTTTTGTTTTGGCACTCTTGATGGAGAAGCCATTTAAGGGTAGAGGGATCTACTCTGCTTTGGTATTTTACCCTTGGGCCTTATCGGGGTTTGCTATTGGTCTCGTCTGGGCTTGGATGTTTAATGGCCAATTCGGTATTATCAACGACATATTCCTGAGGCTTGGTTTGATCAATAGCCCCATTGGTTTTCTTTCGGATCCCAGATATGCCATGGTATCGGTGATAGTGGCTAATATCTGGTACGGCATCCCCTTTTTCGCCATTATGTTGCTAGCGGCGCTTCAGTCTGTGCCTGGGGAGCTGATGGAGGCTGCCAAGATCGATGGAGCCGGTCCGGTCCGTAGATTGTTTAGCATCACTATTCCCTATATCAAGCCTACTATCATTAGCACAACCTTGCTCAGGACCATGTGGATCATGAATTTCCCCGATATCATCTATGCCATGACCGGTGGTGGGCCAAGTAATAGCACTAACATCTTGGCCACTCAGATGATCAACAAGATATTGCAGTTCTACGACTATGGCCAGGGGGCAGCCTTCGGTGTAGTGATTATGCTGATCCTTTTCACCTACGCCGTGATCTACCTGAGACTTACATCTGCGAAGGAGGACTATCCCCTATGAAGCTGTTCCTTCGAATAATGAAGATATTGCTATTAGGTATGTTCATGATATTTGCCCTGGGACCACTTTACTGGGTGGTTGTCACTTCTCTTAAGGGAAGCCAAGAGATATACGCTTTTCCCATCAAATACTGGCCAGCAAGTATTAACTGGGGTAACTACAAATATCTCTTCAACATTAGTAATTTCGCTGTTTATTTCAAGAACAGTCTCTTGATTTCACTAGTTGCTTCAATAGGTGCGCTTTTTATATCCATGTTTAGCGGCTATGCCCTTTCTAGGTTCAGGGAACAAAGACCCAAGATGATCTTGCTCTTGGCCATGTATTTTACCCAGATTATTCCCACCTATATGCTCATGAGTCCGCTTTTCACTTCCCTCGCTAAAGTAGGGATGACAGATAATCTTGTGGCGCTAACACTGGTCTATATTACCATGATGATCGCATTTTCCACCATTATGGCTAAAGGCTTTTTCGATAGGATACCCATAGCGCTTGAGGAAGCCGCGATGACTGATGGCTGCACCAAGACCCAGACAATTGTCAAGATAGTGATACCGTTGACTCTACCGGGTTTAGCCGCTATCTTTAGCTTCGCTTTTGTCAATATCTGGAACGAGCTATTTTTGGCGGTCATGCTATTAAGCTCTGATCACAATATGACTGTGCCGGTGGCCTTAAATTCCTTTATTTCGAAAGCAGGGGTGAGTTGGGGTGTTCTCAGTGCCGGCATTGTGGTAGCCCTGTTACCCACCATGATCGTCTTTGCCTTTGCGCAGAAATACATTATCATGGGTCTTACCGAGGGTGCAGTGAAGGGTTAACAAAGCATAGACTAGGGACAGATAGATATTTTTGCATATAGTATGGTGATAGCAAAGGCGGGCTGATGCCCGCCTTTGCGCGTTTGCGCCTAATTCCATCTGGACCGTCCGGGCTATATCGGAAGCTTAGTGAAAACCACCAGATTGTTACCAAAAAGTAAAAGGATTCCGGACATAGGTAGGGAATTAACAATATGCCGAAGAGAATCGGAGGGAGGCACAAAACAGAAAGCCGCCAAACCGGAAGTAATCTGGGACTATATAACAGCATCGGAGGTGATGTCGGTGGGTAAGAGCTCACCCACGACTAGAAGAAATCGTCGCATGGGTCTCCTATTTACCGCACCATGGCTAATTGGCTTTGCCATTTTCACCCTTTATCCTTTCATGGCATCCATTGGTCTTAGCTTTACGCAATATAGTGTCTTGAATCCACCGAAATTTATCGGACTTGCCAACTATCTGGATCTGTTTAATGACCCGCTTTTCTGGACCTCGATGTATAACACGTTTTACTTTAGCTTTTTCTCTGTTCCCCTGGGGACACTAATCGGTGTCTTGCTAGCCCTACTCTTAAATCAAGATGTGCGAGGTCTGCCTATCTATCGAACCGTGTATTACTTACCTTCCATTGTGCCTGTAGTAGCTTCAGCTATCATCTGGATGTGGTTGCTGAACCCTTACTATGGGATCATCAATGCTATGTTGGAGCGAGTAGGTATATCTGGCCCAGGTTGGATTGCCGATCCAGCTTGGTCTAAGCCTGCCCTGATCATCATGAGTCTTTGGGGCGTAGGCAATGCTACCCTGATCTATCTGGCTGGTCTGCAGGATGTGCCAGTTTCCCTATACGAATCTGCTGATTTGGATGGGGCCCAGAGTTGGCACAAGACTGTGTACATCACCATTCCTATGATCACGCCTACCATTCTCTTCAACGTCGTCATGGGTCTGATCAATGCCTTTCAGTATTTTACTCAGGCGTACATAATGACCAACGGAGGGCCGGCTGATTCGACTTTATTCTATTCCCTCTATCTTTACAACAACTCTTTCAGGTATTTCAAGATGGGCTATGCATCAGCCCAGGCTTGGCTGCTATTTGTTATCATCATGTTTTTCACTCTGCTATTGCTCCGCAGTGCCCGCCATTGGGTGTTTTATGCCGGCGAAGACTAGAGGAGGAGGTTGATGGCGAAAAACCGGATCCGAGACGTGTTGAAGATTGTTTCCCCACCGTTGAAGAGGCAACTATATGAAGGAGGTAGGATCTAAGTGCGGAAACGAATACTTATGCTTTGTATGGTGGTTTTGTTTGTAGCGTCCTTCCATGGCGTAGGGCTAGCCCAGGAGCCTGTGACCATTACCTTATGGCATGGCTGGACTGGTGCCTGGACCCAGACAATCACTGATATCGTGGCTATGTTCGAGGCCAGCCACCCTCATATTAAGGTGAAACCGCTGGTAGTTCCCTACGACGAGAGAGATACTAAGCTCATGGCATCCATAGCTGCTGGTGACCCACCAGACATTATTTTCACCATGGGCAACATTGTCTCCTATGCGGCAAGGGATGCTATAATTCCCCTAGACAAACTGATGAGGCCTGATGAACTGCAGGCTTACATGGACTACCAGTATCCGCTCTATCAGGCTAACAATTATAAAGGGCATCTGTGGTCATTCCATGGTTTCGTTGATGCTTTCGCTTTGTACTACAATAAGGCTCATTTTCGGGATGTAGGGCTTGATCCGGAAGCTCCTCCTCTCGATATCGCTACTCTAGATGCTTACGCTGAAAAACTCACTACGCTGAACAGCTCTGGCCAGATCGATCGGGCTGGATTCTTACCTGATGATCTCTGGCATTGGGCCGATGTGTTTGGTGGCAGTTGGCTCGATGGTGACAAGATCACCGCAGCACACCCCGGCAACATTGCAGCGGCTGAATGGTTTGCTTCCTATTCCCGGAAGTATGATGTACGCAAGATCGTAGCATTTGATTCCAGCTTGGCTACAGAACGTTCGCAAGCTCTGGACCCGTTCATCTCCGGAAAATTCTCCATGCAGCGCATGGGTCAATGGAAGATTCTGGACATCGATCGATATGCGCCCGAGGACTTCGATTACGGAGTAGTGCCTCTACCAGCACCACCAGGAGGCAGACAGAACTCCATGATCGTTCCTTCTGGTTATGGTTTGATTCCCAAGAATGCTAAGCATCCCGAGGCAGCCTTGGAGTACCTGCTTTACTGGGTAGGCAAAGGCTATGAGGAAGATCGGGCTAAGATCTTCACCATGGGAGGCTGGTTCCCCCTATCGGATGAAGTCATCAAGGAGCCCATCTATCAGGACTATATCAACAGATATCCTGAGTTCCAGGTGTTTAGCGATCTCTTGCGAAGCTCCGATCCTACGGGTTTTGCCACCCCTGTTGAGCTCTTCTATATCGACCGCATTAACAACGCCCGGGACCGCATTCGCCTGTTGCAGGGCGACCCCAAGTCAATCTTGGAGCGAGTCCAAGCTGAAGTGCAATCTGAACTAGATAAGCTGAACAAGTAAAGCGCAATTCGCCGCCGGGCAGGTATCGATGCCTGCCCGGCACCCCAAACTGTATCAGCTCGGGAGGTATATGAGCATGGCGAGAATCCTAGGAGGTCAACAGCGTAAAGCGGTTGGCCAGATATTTGCCCATTGTATTCTCATAATATTTGGCATGATCTTCATTTTACCGCTGGTGACCATGTTATCCACGGCCTTGAAACCAGACTCACAAATATTTGCCTGGCCACCAGTTTGGATACCGAAACCCTTGATGTGGAGTAATTTCCCCAGGGCTTTGACTTTTGTGCCCATGCTTCTCTATGCAAAAAACACAGTCATCATCACAGGTATGAGTGTAATAGGGGTGCTCCTGTCTAGTCCACTGGTGGCCTATGGACTAGCCCGGATTGATTGGAAAGGAAGAGATGTTCTCTTTTTGCTCATTGTGTCTACCATGATGGTGCCATATCAGGTGACCATGATTCCAGTATATTTGCTTTTCAACTCCTTAGGGTGGATCAATACATACTTACCTCTGACTGTGCCGAGCTATTTTGGCAACGCATTTTTCATTTTCCTCTTGCGTCAGTTTTTTATGACTATACCTCGGGAACTCTCCGATGCGGCGAGAATAGACGGTTGCTCGGAATTAACTATATATGCCAGGATTATCTTGCCTTTGGCGAAACCTTCTCTAGCTGTGGTAGCTTTGTTCCAATTTATCTGGGTTTGGAATGATTTTCTGGGTCCCTTGATCTATCTGAAGGACCAGACCAGTTATACTCTTTCATTGGGACTGCAGCAATTTCAGAGTGGCTACCAGACAGAGTGGGCCCTGTTAATGGCGGCAGCATCTATGATGACTCTTCCCATTATTATTTTGTTTTTCCTTACCCAGCGGACTTTCATTCAAGGTATAACCTTGACCGGGATAAAGGGATAGCCTGCTTCTGGACCCGCACTAAAGATAAGGGAAGAACCTCACTTGCAGAAAGGATGATAGTAGCATGACACCTCGGGAGCGGGTCTTGGCCGCACTGGCCCACCGGCGACCTGATCGGACGCCCTTTGAGTTTAGCTTTACTCCGCCTATGTTGGAGACTTTCCGTAGAGAAACTGGAGCACTTGATCCGGTGGAATACTTTGATTTGGATATTCGCTCTGTAAGCGGTAGATCCACCAAGCGACGGGGGGATTTCTCAGAGTATCTTCCCCAAGAACTTCCCGAAGGGACTACAGTGGACGAGTGGGGTGTTGCCCACCGACCCGGTTCCATGTTCCATTTTACTAAGATGATCCACCCCCTAGCCAATGTCAATACCGTGGAAGAGCTAGAAAGATACCCCTTTCCCGACATTACAGCTGATTATAGAGTTAGCCATCTGCCTGATGAGGTAGCACGCTTACATGAGGCTGGTTATTTTGTAGATGGATTCACTGGCCATATATTTGAGCAAGCTTGGTATATGAGGGGCATGGAGGCTCTGCTAACCGACCTTGTGCTAAATCCAGACTTGGCGGCTGCTTTGCTCGATACAATTGTGGAAATGAACTGCCATAGCGCCCGTTCGTTGGCCCAGGCTGGTGTTGACATGATTCGTACCGGCGATGATGTGGGCACTCAAAAAGCGATGCTAATGAGTCCTCTGATGTGGAGGGAATGGTTCAAACCCCGTTTGGCCAAAGTTATCGCTGAAGCTAAGGCCGTCAATCCCCAGATCCATGTATGGTACCATAGTGACGGCGCTATCCTACCCATTATTCCTGATCTAATAGAGATTGGTGTTGATGTGCTGAATCCTGTGCAGCCGGAGTGTCTGGATCCGGAGATTATCAAAGAACGTTTCGGCCATGTGGCTAGTCTGTGGGGCACCATTGGTACACAGTCTATAATGCCTTTTGGCACTCCCCAGGAAGTGGCTGACTATACCAAGGACCGTATTCGGCGCCTAGGCCATAATGGTGGCCTAGTGCTGGCACCTACCCATGTGCTGGAGCCTGATGTCCCATGGGAAAATGTCTTGGCTTTCGTAGAAACTGCCAAGGAGTTCAGGGATTTCTAGCAAAGGTAATTTCCTTCCCGTAGTGAACACTGAGATAGACAGGAGCTGCCTTGAGTGGGGGCAGTTAGAGGGAGGGATTTGCCTGTGCCTTATCCAGAGTTTGATCGATCACAATTGAAAGTAAAACCGCTGGCTGATCGGCAACACGATATGCATCTAGAGGATGTTTGGCCTTTAGATGCGCCGGTGCCAAAGTTCAACAGCCCGGCATTGGAGACTGTAGCCCAAAGGATTGTTGAGGCTCGTTCCAGGGGTGCAGCGGTTATTGTCATGATGGGTGCCCATGTGCTGAAGCAGGGCATGAGTCGATTTGTCATCGAATTACTCAAGCGGGGCCATGTGACTCATTTTGCTCTGAACGGAGCAGGTGGTATTCATGATTTTGAACTAGCCTTAGTTGGCGGCACCACCGAGAGTGTGGCCCGGTATATCAGCGAGGGGCAGTTTGGTCTTTGGCACGAGACTGGCAGGATAAACGATATTGCCAAGGGAGCCGTGGCATCCCAATTGGGCCTAGGGGAAGCCTTGGGCCAGACCATTGTTAAAGAGGAATTTCCCCATAGGGATGTCAGCCTGTTGGCCGCAGGCTATGAGCACAGAGTGCCAGTCACTATTCATGTAGCTCTAGGGCAGGACATAATCCATGAGCATCCCAATTGTGATGGGGCTGCGTTGGGTGCCGCCAGTTACCGTGATTTCCTCATTTTTACTCAGTCTGTTGCCGGTCTAGAGGGTGGAGTTGTACTCAATCTAGGCACTGCAGTAATGGGCCCGGAGGTCTATCTCAAGGCTCTGGCCATGGTTCGCAATGTGGCTCACCAAGAGGACCGCAGTATTACCCGGTTTACTACGGCGGTCTTCGATCTGTTGCCTTACAGTAGCGAGGACTATCATGCGGTACCACCCAAGACGGATTTCCGCTATTATTATCGTCCTTGGAAGACCATGCTCGTAAGGACCGTGAAAGACGGTGGTGAAAGCTTTTATATCCAAGGCGATCATCAGCAGACGTTACCCAACCTTTTACACCTACTCAATAAATAGTCCTTAACCCCAAATCAAGAAGAGCCAGGCCCAAAGCTGACCTGGCTCTTTCCCAATCTCAATCCACTGCTGAGGATGCGAGCTGGGCACGGCGTAGGCTATTGGCAGCTAGCACTCCGATGACCAGGAAAACCAAGAGCACAATGAGGGGTGCTTGGGCGTTGACCTCAAATAAACGACCAGCTAATGGCGTAAGGGGTACTAGCACGAACATACTGACAGAGTTGATCGCGGCCATGAAAGGCGCTCTCTGTCGGTCGTCGACGATATTGGCAATAAAGGTGTCCCGCACGGGATTGATCAAGGCTGTACCCATGGCTATCAGGATGGCGGGTATGGCCAAAAGCCCGTAAGAACCTGGTGGGAGCAGCATGAATATGAGAACTCCCGCGCAGAGCAAAACAGAGCTAAGCAGGAGCCAGTGGGGAAGCTTCTCCAACTGTACTCGGGGAACTAGCAGAGTAAGGGTAAGGACTATGAATATCGATGAGAATGTTGGCCAAAAAGCCACTAGGCCTGGCGTCAAACCGAGGCCTTGGGCATGGGTCATATATAAAGCCGAATACGTGTTCCAAATGGTGACATAAGCGAAATTGATCATGCTTAGGAGAAATAACATACTAAGGGTGTGGTTCTTGAGGCCGTGGATAAGTGCCGCCCGATAGCTACCAAGAGCTGCTTTGATGCTAGTTCCCTGCATTTCGTTGGCTATGGCAGTACCTACGGAGGTTTCAGTTACGGAAAAAGCCCTGCTTAGGGTCATAATCGCTATGGAGAGGGCAGTGATGCCATAGATTATTCGTGTACCTAAAATGACGCCTTTGCCGTCAACGATCCAGCCTGAAATCGGTGAAAAGATGCCTGCCCCGAGAACTATTAGCTGAAAAGCTGCGAAGACTGCAGGGCGCCTCGTGGGATTGGTGTCTTCCACCAAGAGGCAATTCCAACTGGGGCTAATGATCATGCCAACACCATTGAGGACGGCTGCTAGAGCAAAATACCAGACGTTTTGAGCCATCATCCACACCAATGGTGGTATGATCCAGGCGATTATGTCAAAGACAATCAGTGTGCGCTTCCGCCCAAACCGATCAGCCGCATAGCCACCGAAGGGGGCTACCAGCATTTGCATGATAAGGACAAGTGAGGCCATCCAGCCGATCTGTGTAGCACTTAAGCCCAAAGCCGCCATGAATAAAGAGGCATAAGTTCTGGTCCAGGTGACGGGAATTGCCCATAGAGGCTCTGTTGCTAAGAGAATTTGGACGTTGCGACTCACACCCCTAGTTGCCTGCCTATATTTGGCGGCAAGGCGTTCCCTGGTGGCTGTCCTCCGAGGGGTTGGTGAGGGTGAAGTGTTTCTCATAGTATCATGGAAGGCTCCGGCCTAGTGAGGCGGGACAAGCCTTCTACCTCCTTTGTCGGTTTTCGAACAAGAAACCCGCATCCTGCGGGCCTTAACTACCGAGACAGTAACCCCATGTTACTGCTAGTATATCAGGTTTCGTTGATGAGGGGAATATGTGGGTTTGGCCTCCAGATGATTCGGTGATGATCTTCAGGAAATGCAGTATTCTCCAGGAAGGGTTTTGGAATGACATGCAGAAGCATTGATACAGAAGCGTTAACATGTATGGTAGTGATTGGAATATTTGTGCAAGCGCTTGCCATATGGATCCTTAGAAGCCGTCTGACTTCGCAATTGGAAGGGAAGGGTCTAACATCTAACGCAAGCGCTTGCACGACAAGGGTGGGTGCTATGGCGACTTTGAGGGACATAGCCCGCAAAGCACGGGTGTCAGAATCAACAGTATCTCGGGTTCTAAACAATAGCCCCGGGATCTCCGATGCTACTCGTCGGAGAGTGCTTGGCATCGCCCAGGAGCTCAAATATCACCCTAATGCCTTCGCTCAAGGCTTGGCAAGGGCAGATAGTAATATCATTGGAGTCGTTGTGCCCAGGATCAGCAACCTTTATTATGCCCAACTTCTCCAAGGGATCCAGGAAATTGCTGGTCAATGCGGGTACAATATCGTTTTATGTGTCACTAACAATGATGTAGATAGGGCTTTGGAGTATCTAAACATGCTCAAGGCCTACCAAGCCCGGGGCGTGATCTATCAGAATGCGTTTTTCCTTGACGAGGACCAGAGAGGTTTAGAAGAAGTCGGTATTCCGGCGGTTGTGGTCAGTCGCAAAATCCCGGAGGGTCGATTCTACTCCGTTGTTCTCGATGAGGTAGGAGAATCCAAGCGGGCTACCGAGTATCTGCTGAACCTAGGTCATAGGAAGCTTGCTTTCATAGGAGGCCCCTTGGCTGATCCCTGGCCTGGGCAGATGCGTCTCTTGGGCTTCAAGAAAGCATTGGCCAGCTATGGTCTGGAGTTGGAGCCTGATCTGGTTGCTCAGGGTGATTGGACCTTCAAGAGTGGACTCCTGGCCATGAAGGCGATCCTAGCCCGTAGCAGAGAAGTCGAAGCTGTATTTGCTGCATGTGATGAGATGGCTATTGGTGCCATGAAGGCCCTGCAGGGTGCTGGTCTAGCCATACCCGATGATGTTTCGGTCATAGGATTTGATGGGGTGCCACTGGGTGTAATGTGCAGCCCTGAGTTGACCACCATGGAACAGCCTATTGCTGATATCGGCCGTACTGCCATGCGCATGCTCGATCAATTGATTCACATGGGTGAAGTGATTGATCATCAAAGTGTCTTACCCTGTCGATTAGTCGAGAGAGGATCATGTCGGGTGCGATTGGCTCCTTCCAGTACCTTAGCTAGAGGGGAATGAGTGACACCTAGTTTCGGCACTAGGGGAGTTGTGAAAGGGGGTGGTTGGGGCTCCGTAGATTAGATCGATTCACCAAGGTGTAGGTAAGCAACACAGAAGTAGAAAGGGGTAATGAAGTGAAACGCATATTAGCTGTTACTACAGTCCTAACTCTTGTACTAGGTTTCGCAGTGGTCGGCTATGCTAAGAGTCCAGTTGTGATCAACATGTTCGTTGGCAAAGACCAATCTGGCGCCAATGAGAAGTTAGTGGAAATGTTTAATGCTAGCCATGATGACATTCAGATTAACTACCAAGAGCTGCCTCCTAGCTCCACTGATCAGCATGATAAGTATGTAACCATGCTAGCAGCTCGCGATTCCAGTCTTGATGTCTTCTCAACTGACATCCCTTGGGTGCCTGAGTTCGCTTCAGCAGGCTGGCTGTTGCCTCTCGATGACATGTTTACAGATCAGGATGCATACTTTGGTGGTCCCTTAATGGGTACTACCTTCCAGCGCAGCGTCTACGCAGTGCCGTGGTTTAACAATGCTGGTATGCTATTCTATCGTACCGATCTTTTGGAAGAAGCGGGCCTAGAGCCTCCTACCACTTTTGATGAGATGGTGGAGATTGCTCAGAAGCTACAGACTCCCGAACGATATGGTTTCGCGTTCCAAGGCATGCAGTATGAAGGTGTTGTATGTGCTTGGCTAGAGATGTACTGGGGTATGGGCGGCGAAATGCTAGATGCTGACGGCAATCTCATTGCCGATGAGAAGATCCTAGCCGAGTCCCTGCAGTGGCTAGGTGATCTAGTGCATAAGCACAAGATTACCCCACCTGCGGTGACCACCTGGAAGGAAACTGAAAGCCAGGCTGTTTTCGTGGAAGGCAAGTCTGTATTCCATCGTGGTTGGCCTTCGGTCTATGCCTATTCCCAGGATCCCGACAACTCTAAGATCGTTGGACAAGTCGGCATAGTGCCCATGGTACACGCTCCCGGCAAGCAGTCTGCAGCGACTTTGGGAACATGGAACCTAAGTATTTCCCGCTTCACAAAGCATCCCGAGGAAGCATGGGAAGTCGTCAAGTTCATGACCAGCCATGAATCTCAAAAGATCAAGGCTCTTATGGGTGGGAATCCACCGGCTCGCAAATCAGTATACACCGATGCCGAGGTGCTGGAAGCATATCCACACTTTGAGCAGTTCTATGATGTGTTCCTGGGCGCTCTCCCACGACCAGTGACCCCGGCATATCCCCAGCTTTCAGCTGAGGCTATTCAGCCCCATATCGCCGGAGTATTGGCCAACACCAAGACTGGTGAAGAGGCAGCGGCAGATATTATTAAGGATATGCAGAAAATCCTTGATAAGGCACAACGGTAAAGTGACTAGACCGGGGTGGGGGATCATCCCCACCCCCCTAAGGGAGTGACGGGCCTATGGAGGCACAGGTGACTGGTGGAGGCAAGGCCAGACGGAAAAAGGGTCTCACTGAACCCCAGATGGGTCGACTATTAGTAACACCGGCTGTGTTGGTAATGTGCGCAGTTGTATTTTTTCCCGTTCTAGCCACCTTCTGGTTGAGCTTGCATGAGTATAACCTGAAATATCCGTATCTAGGTCAGCCATTCATCGGATTAGACAACTATGTTGCACTACTATCGGATGGACGGTTCCTTAATTCGCTAAAGGTGACTAGCCTTTTCACTATCTCCTCTGTTTCGGTGGAACTAGTCCTGGGTATGGCTATCGCCCTCTTGATTAATAGATCGTTTAAGGGTCGAGGCATTGTAAGGACTGCAGTATTAGTGCCCTGGGCTTTGACTACTGTAGTAATGGCCAGAATGTGGGCATGGATTTTCAACAGCGAGTATGGTATCTTTAACGCCATTTTACTCAAATTGGGTATCATAGATCAGTATGTGCCTTGGGTGGCCGACACAACCTTTGCTCTGTGGGCTGCAGTAGGTGCAGATATTTGGAAAACAACGCCGTTCATGGCGTTAATGCTTTCGGCAGGGCTGCAAACTATACCGAAAGAGCTTTATGAGGCGTCCATGGTGGATGGTGCTAATGGTTGGCGAAGATTTTGGGCGATTACCATTCCTATTCTCAAGCCTACTATTTTGGTTTCATTGTTGTTTAGGACCCTGGATGCGGCCCGGGTCTTTGACCTTATTTTCGTCTTAACTGGTGGTGGGCCTGGGTTTGCTACTGAATCCCTTTCGGTCTACACCTACCGGTCGCTATTTGTCAACCTTGATTTTGGCTACGGTTCGGCTCTGGCAGTGGCGACATTCTTATTTGTGATGATGATCAGCTTCGTATATATTAAGGTTCTGGGAGCCAGGACCGAGCGATAGGAGGTCTACCCATGGGTACCGAATATGGTCGACAAACAGAATTTGGCCGCCTTTGGAGAGAACGGGTTGGCAAATCGTTGATGTACTTGGGAATTGTGCTCTTTGTCGCTTTTTGTCTAGCGCCTTTTCTTTGGATTGTGAGCACGTCTTTGAAAGCCCCGGGTCAGCTGCATAGCAAACCTCCCGAGCTCATTTCCTGGCCGCCTTTCTGGAAAAACTATGTTGATGTCTTTCGGGGACGGCCTTTCGCCCTGAATATCTGGAACAGCGTGGTGGTGGCAGGAACAGCCACAGCGTTGAGCCTAGTGGTGGGGTCATTTGCGGCGTATGCTTTAGCCCGACTCAAATTCAGGGGTCGGGATCTCATCCTCAGCATGGTACTGGCAGTTTCAATGTTTCCTGGTATAGCCATCGTCAGCCCTCTTTATCTATCTTTTTCCCGATTGGGGCTGGTTAACACTAAAATGGCGTTGATTTTGCCTTATATTACCTTTTCCATGCCTCTGACCATCTGGACTTTGACTGCTTTTTTCCGGGAATTGCCCATGGAACTAGAGGAGGCAGCGAAGGTGGATGGTTGCACACCGATCCAGGCTTTCACCAAGGTTATCGTACCGCTTTCAGCTCCGGGGGTGTTCACTTGCGCGATTTTGGTCTTCATCTTTGCCTGGAATGAATTCCTTTTTGCCCGAACATTCATGAATAATGCCCGCTCATATACTGTCCCCGTGGCCATGCAGCTCTTTGAAGGCGTGGGAGACTACACCATACCCTGGGGCCAGATTGGTGCGGCTTCAGTTATAGTCACTTTGCCCCTGATTGTATTGGTACTGCTGTTCCAGAAACGTATCGTAACCGGCCTAACTGCAGGGGCAGTTAAGGGCTAGAGCTTGACAAAACCATCCTACGGTGCGACAATACCCCCAGGGGTATATGCGTGCCCCAAAAATCCTTGTGTGGGGAGGTGGTGTGATGATCAAAGTAACAGACAAGGCCGCGGATGAGCTCAAAAAGATGATCACTGCCGAGGATAAGAGCGATATGGTGGTGAGGCTGTACTTAGCGGGCATGGGCTGAGGGGGCCCCCGCTTTGGATTGACTCTGGAAGAGTCAACAGCTAACCCCAAAGATCGGACATATACCGTCAATGGCCTTAGGTTCGTGGCGAGTGCCAACGCTGAACCGTTCTTGGAAGACGCAGTAGTCGATTATCGGGCAGGCCTGT
>DAIQRD010000017.1:0-30076 GCA_036786445.1 Bacillota bacterium | reverse complement strand
GATGGTGACTGGCAAGGGGTTATGCCGCCTGTGACCACTAACTCCATTGCTATGCTCCAAGACGCACTGGTGGTGGGAATTCGGGATTATATGCACAAATCTGGGTTCGCCGATGTAGTGCTGGGTCTTTCGGGAGGCCTTGATTCTGCCGTGGTGGCCTGTCTAGCAGTGGAGGCCTTGGGGCCGGAGCGGGTCCATGGTATCTCACTTCCAAGCCCCTACTCATCGCAGGGCTCCATTACTGATGCTCGGGCTTTGGCAGAAAACTTGGGTTGTGACTTTCAGATCATCCCCATTTCCGACACATTCGCCAGCGTGAAAGAGACTTTGGCTGACTGTTTTGTTGATGTTTCCCTAGATACTACTGAGGAGAATATTCAGGCCCGGCTACGGGGTTTGTTCTGGATGGCTCTTTCAAACAAATTCGGCTGGCTCTTATTGAATGCCAGCAATAAATCAGAATTGGCCATGGGATACACCACTTTGTATGGGGATATGTGCGGCAGTCTGGCGGTACTAAGCGATGTTTATAAATCTGATGTCTATCGCTTGGCTGACTGGATCAACCGGGAAAAGGAAGTAATTCCTTTGGCAACGTTGACTAAACCCCCATCAGCAGAATTGCGACCGGATCAGCAAGATACAGATAGCCTGCCACCCTATGGCACCCTCGATGGGATCTTACGCCTTTTCATTGAAGAAGGCAAAAGCAAGGAGGAAGTTGGGGAAGCAGGCTACGCAGGGGAGACCATAGACTATGTCCTACGGTTGCTTCTAGGCACCGAATATAAGCGGCGGCAGGCAGCTCCAGGTCTACGGGTATCTAAACGGGGCTTCGGCAGTGGCTGGCGGATGCCTTTGGTCTCTAGCTATGATTGGCTCTGGACCAATTGCCCGCAATGTGGCGCCCCAAAAGAGAAATTCGAGAAAGAGCAATAAGTTTGAGATTATGGAAACCAGGGAGAGTCGTCTGCTGACATCCCTGGTTTTGCTATGTGCTAAAGGGCTTAGTGTCGGGGGATGATATGCTTGTGAACCCTTGAGCTTAACAAGGAGTGAGCATCATCCCTCGAATTCTACAGGTATTGCGGCCTGCCGCCGGTGGCATGTTGGGTCACGTGGAGCTTTTGCTTAGCGGGCTAAATGACAAAGGATATGACATAACAGTGGCTTGCCCAGTGGAAGAGAAATCGCTCCAATGCTTGAAGGCCGCGGGGGTCTTTAGGATACAGCCGCTAGATACCGGTGATGATCTGCGCCCTTGGCTCGATCCTCTAATCATTGGGAAATTTGCCCGTTTTCTCAATGGAAATCCGTTTGATATCATCCACGCTCACGGAGCCAAGGCGGGCTTGATTACCCGTCTGGCCTTGCATTTGGGGCGGAGGCAGCGCTCCCCGGTAGTCGTATCTTACCACAACGAGATCCTGCCCACCAGTCGCTCCCTGCACAAACGTAGATTGCGGAGTTATATGGAGAAATTGCTTAGAGACGGTACAGCCCATTTCATCGCGGTTTCTCCTGGTATTCAGGAGGAGCTCATCCAAGAGATCGGCTGTCCGCGGCAGAAGGTGAGTTTCATCCCCAACGGCATTCGTATAGAAGGTGTCGGGGAGCCAGCCGATCATCTAAGAGAACGGGCACACTGGGGTTGGCCTGAGGACGCGTACATAGTAGGTACTGCAGCCCGCCTTACCTGGGAGAAAGGTATCGATATTCTCTTGACAGCACTGTCACAAGCTGTGAAAGCAGAGCCCCAATTGCGATTGGTGATCATGGGAGACGGACCCCTAGAGGCGGACCTACGTCAAATGACCAAGACTCTGGGCCTGGATGATCATGTCCGGTTTCTGGGATACTTAGATAATGCCCGCTCTCTGTTCCCTGCTTTTGATGCTTTTGTCTTGCCGTCTCGGACAGAAGGGTGGCCTCTCAGCATCATGGAAGCCATGGCTGCAGGCTTGCCAGTAGTTGCCACCCGGGTTGGCGGTATCCCTGAGTTAGTCCAGGATGGTAAGAACGGTATTCTGGTGGAGCCGGGGGAGGTTGACAGGTTGCACGAGGCGCTAGTTACCCTAGTCAGGGATCCGGTGAGGGCCCGAGACTGGGGGCAGAAGGCAGCCACGCATGCCCGGGAGCGCTTCCATGCCCAGGCCATGGTCAGCCAGGTGGAGGCTGTCTACCGGGGAATTATTGGCAGCCCGGGGGCTAATGATCTTGCCGTTAAGGGGGAATAGTGGCTGGTGTTGGGTGAAAAAGACGGCAGCGGCAAGCAGGGGCCGCGGATGATTGCTGTGGCTGGCCTCGCTATTTTGCTGTTCTTAGCTGGAAATGGAATAGGGAAAGGTGAGTTCGCAGATGCTTCTGCCATGGGCGGAGAGCTGGTTACCTTAGTCATCATCAATCGCTTGTCCTTGGAGAATCTCATGGATAGACCCAGTTCCTGTCTACAGAATCTTGCTTCCAGGGGAGCTATCGGCTTGATGAATACCCGCACTGGGGGAGGGTTGACTGCGGAAAATGCCTACACAACGCTGGGAGGCGGCTTTCGATTGGTAGGTGGGGCCGAGGCGAAGATAGCACTGCCAGCACAGGTGGAATATGGCGGTGAGCTGGTGGGAGATGTCTACCGACGCCGCACTGGCTGGGAGGCAGCACCCGGGGCCCTGGTCGTCCTGGATATCGAGAATATCAAAGCCAATAATCTTGCATCTTTAGGTGTTGACCGGGTGGGGACTATCGGTGAAGCGTTGGGGCGGAAGGGAAAAGCGGCTGCCGTCATCGGCAATGCCGATTACGATGGCGAATACCAAAGGTGGGCTGCACTGATTGCCATGGATGCAAGGGGGCAGGTTCCTGTGGGTCACGTGGGATCTGATCTGTATCGGGTTGATCCTGCTTTTCCTACAGGCTACCGAGCGAATTTGGAGGCACTAGGGGATGCCTATCTAGCAGCTCGTTCTCTAGCCCGATTTATTGTTGTAGACCTGGGTGATATGGATCGGGTAGAGGCGGAAAGAAAGCAGCTAAGACCAAGCCGTTACCAAAGCTATAGGCAGGAGGCCATGGATGGTGCCGATGCTCTTTTGGAGCAAATACTGCAAGCGGTGGATCTAGCTAGGGAATGGGTGTTGGTGGTCAGTCCCTTGCCGGCCAGTCAGGAAATGGCCCAAGGAAGGCTGCTGACTCCCATAATTGCCGCGGGGCCCAGGATTACGCCGGGGCTCTTAACGAGTCAGACTACCCGGCGTCCGGGGGTTGTGACCAACTATGATATTGCCCCCACGGTGCTCACTTGGCTGGAGATGGGCCGCCCTCCGGGTTTGCCTGGTGCTCTGCTAACAAGCACCGGCGGCATTCTCGGGAGATACAGCTATCTTCAAGATCTGTTGCGACGCAGTGCAGGAACTTATCAGCAGCGGCCACCCCTACTGAAGGCTTTTGTTAGTCTGGAGATAATCGTTTACTTGACTGTTTTTGGCCTAGTGGTGGTGTTTCCCAGTTTGCCCAGGGATTGGACTGGTTTTCTCTCCTTCACGCTACTCTTCATAGCTGCGACTCCCTTGGCGTTGCTGTTGCTGCCTCTCTTGCAGCCAGTTACGGTCCCGGTAGCCTTTCTGTACGCTCTGGCCTTAGCAGTATTGATTACTGGTTTTACTCAGTGCTGGGTCAAAAGCACAGAAAACCGATATGCCATCATATGCGGTATTACCGCCTTCGCTTTGGCAATAGACACATGTGTGGGCGGGCCTTTGATTAGGTTTTCACCTTTGGGTTATGATGTAATGCTGGGAGCTCGCTTCTATGGTATAGGCAATGAGTACATGGGGATCCTAATTGGCTCCTCTCTGGTCGCGGCTTTAGCCGCCAGAGAACGGTGGCCCCAGGCCTCTGCCATAGCTCTCATATGGTTTCTCATCGTCACACTTCTCCTAGCGGCACCTGGATTGGGTGCCAATGCTGGTGGCACCATTACAGCCCTCATTGCCTTCCCCTTGGCTTGGGGTCTTGTCAGTAGAGAGAAATGGCTGAGAACCATCATCGTGGGTGGCATAGTCTTCATGGCTGTATTGGGGCTTAATGTTTTGCCAGTGGCAGGGGTAGGCTCCCATGTAGGGCGGGCGCTTAAGATTGCAATGGAGGGCAATTGGTTGGTGATATTGCAGATCATGCAGCGGAAAATGAGTATGAACTGGAAACTGATGCGTTACAGTATTTGGAGCAAAGGTCTGTTGGTTGCCTTGGGTGTTATGGCACTGTTGGTGTACAGGCCTACCCCGGTGGTGCAGGCGGTCATGGAGGAACATCCCACGGCGCGAAGTATAGTCTTTTCTACCATTGTGGCCAGTATCGTAGCTCTGGTCTTCAATGATTCTGGGGTGGTGGCTGGCGGTACTACTAGTGTCTACGCCGCGGGGCTGATCCTGAGCCTGATTTTAGAGCAGCGGGCAGAACTCAAAAAGCAGTGCTAGAATACATATCATATGAATGGTCTCCCTTCAGGCTTTCGATCCCGAGGCAGTGGAAGCATATTCATCTAGCGAAGAAAGTGCTGAAGCAATCGTCATCTCTGCCGAGGGCGAGATCATCTCCGAGGCTATCCATGAAGTCAGCGCTTAGCTATATGTAGATGGCTATTTCATGGCTGCCGGGAGGCTCAAAAAGATCTCCTTAGCAAGCTCTCTATAAGCATCGGCTCCAGGAATATTGCGGGCGAAGTGAATGATAGGTTCTGCCGCTTCTGCTGATTCCGCGAAGCGGATACTTCTGTAGACTATATACTCATATACCCGGATATCTGGCTCGAAGGTCTCATGCAGTTCCCTTAGCACGTGTGCGGTATGATTGGTCCTACGGTCAAACATAGTGGGAAGTAGGCCGGCGATTTTCAGCTGGTTGTTGTAGTGGAGCTGTACTTTCTTGACCAGCTTCAACAAGCCTCGCACTGCTTTCTGAGCGAGATACTCACAGGCGATAGGTATGAGTAGGTAATCTGAGATAGCTAGAGCATTGATGGTCAGTAGGCCTAAGGATGGCTGGGAATCAATGAGGATTATGTCATACTGGTCCCGTACAGGGGTGAGCACTGTGGCTAGTCTACGTTCTCGGGCCACACTGCCCACCAATTCCATCTCAGCTAGAGCTAGGTCTACATTAGCCGGTAGCAGAGCTGCGCCGAAGGCTGTGGGCATTACGTAGGCTGCCGCGCTGTGTGATCGCCGTAAGGCAGTGTAGATGGTGGTATCTAAGGCGTCAGGCTCCTGCCCACAGGATAGGGTGAGACCCCCCTGGGGATCTAGATCTACTAGTAGCACCCGGCAGCCTAGCTCTACCAGGGCGGCCCCCAAGTTAAGGGTGGTTGTAGTCTTGCCCACACCGCCTTTTTGATTGGCTATGGTATAGATGACTGCCACGGTTGATCCCTGCCCCTCTTTGTACCCAACAACTAGCTCTTAACAGTATCCCGATGGTTATCGGAATAGATGCTAAAGCCCCTTGGTCTACACACATTGTATGGCTAGTAATATGATTCGTCACAGCCTTCGCCTTCCCTTTCTCGGGATTCCAGATAGAGCATCTGGCCTCCAGGCAGATAATTCCACCAAGTTATTGCACAATTGGCAAAGATGTGATAAAATCGGCATGAGGCTCTGTAGCGACTTGGGTTTGTCTGACAGGGGGGATTGATAATGCTCCAGAGCGAACAGGAAGACCGAACGCTGAGGATTACGACCTTTGGACGTTTTCGAGTAGAATGCCAGGGTAGGGTTCTGTCTGAAGAACCTGGGAGAGCCTCGAGGCCATGGGAGCTTTTCAAGTACCTCTTAACTAGCCGCGGTCGGGATATTCCCAGCGATACGTTAATTGAAAACCTTTGGGAAGACGAGGGGCCTAAAGATCCCGGACGTGCTTTGCGAAACGTTATCTACCAGTTGAGACAGATGCTCGATGCCGGGGATGATCCCGGGGTGCCCTATATTGTCTTGTCAAGGGGGTTCTACCAGTTTAATGCCTCGTCCCAATACTGGCTGGATGCTGGAGAGTTTGAGCAGTTGAAAACTCAAGCGAAAGAGCTATCTACAGTGGAGTGGTTGGAGAGCATCCAGTTGTATAGAAGGTGCCTTTCTTTGTATAAGGGAGAATATCTGCCTAGCCAACTGTATGCCGATTGGGTGCTACCGGTTCGGAGTTACTACCGTCGGTTGTTCCTGGAGACTTTTCTGGATTACGTCAGACTGCTGAAGATGAATGACGATCTACCGGCCGTTGGGGCAGCGTGTGAACAGGCCTTGCAGGTGGAGCCCTTGGAGGAGGCTATACATCTTCAATTCATTGATTTTCTACTGCGGACGGGCAAGGCAAAGGCGGCACGAGCCCAGTACAATTATGCTTCTTCTTTGTTTTACAGGAAAATGGGGGTTAAGCCGTCTTCGGATATGGCTGAGGCCTACAAGCGCATCAATGCGCAAACTGAATTGCCAAAGCAGTCATCTGATCACAGCATGCTAGGCCAACACGGATCGTCTGGAGCAGATCTTTGCGAGCCTGAACTGTTTAGGCTCATATGCAAATCTGAAAAACAACGGCTCCGGTCAACGGGAGCGAATATGTTTGTGGCCAGTTTGCAGCTTAAGGGCACAAATGACGATAGTGCACAAGAATCTATCGCGGTATTGTCAGACATCTTAAAGGGGGCCCTGAGGCAGGGCGATAAATTCTGCCATTGGAAACCCCGGCAGTTCTTAATCCTCCTTCCTGTGGCCGATGAGGAACGGGTTGAGAAGATCATCAGACGGATTGGTGAACGTTACGAAAGACAAAGTGACGCCAAAGACCAGATACTTGATTCCTGGTGTGAACCGCTACAGCTGGTCAAAGAACTGTGATTTGATGGTTTCCCAAGGTCTGTAGTAAGGAACATATCAACCATACATGCCCTCATCCTGATGGATTGTGGGCTTTTAAGTCTGTCTGCTCTTAGGTCTCAACGTTGCTTCGTACTATCTGCTAGCCTACCTCTTCAGGTCCCCACCATATCAATGGATAATTGACAAGTCGATATTGCATCGGTTCCTCCGGGCGAGACGTTTGTGAGACACTCATGAAGTATTCTGCAAACTGCGCCGAGGCTCCCCTGTGATGCAGCGGTGTTACCATTATATTACGGAATAACCATAAGGTTACCGTATTTAAGCGTCTTAGATGTTAGTTTTAGGGGGATTGTTCATGTACAGGATGTATCTGCCTATCAAGGTGATCATAATGAGTGTCGCCATCGTGAGTCTGGTCTGCACTCCCCTCTATGCAGAATTCGGGTATAAGGATGTATATCTTTATGATGAAAAGACAGAAGATTGGGTATTGTTAGAGCCGTTAGATGACACCGCGTATATGATCGTGGACTACATAGGAGCTGGTGGAGACAGCAGCGGTTCGCTCTCGGTGAGGGGCACGCTTGACATCCTGACATCGCCTGTGCAATCAAAGGGAAGCCGGACCTTTGGTATTCTTGGAGAATCCGAGTCCCTGAGCTACTCCAACGGTCCCCTGACTATAGCGGTAACGCCTTTGACAGACAATATAGCAGTGGACAACGGGGAAGATTGGTTTGTATTGCCGGGTACGGGGAATTATGCTGAATGGCAGTTTGTCTACACTGTCACGAATCTTGGCGATGTAGAGATGAAAGACATCGAGGTTTCGGACAACTTCGGCGGGGAACTGGATGTGAAAGATAGCGATGGCGCATGGTTAGCTACCCCGTCTAAGGGAGAAGTAGCCATATCCCATAGTGGGGCAATGAAGAAATTCAAGTTCAAGTGGGACAACTTTGTTCTTGCCCCTGGAGAGTCAGCCTCTCTAACAATCGATCTGAAGCTGGGCAAAAATCCTGCAGGGCATCAGGAGTATACAACGTGTGGCGAGGTTTACGACCTTAACTCAGGAGGGGTACTCAAGTTTAGATGGAAGGGCCAGCAAGGCAAGGGATGGGCATCTTATGAAGGGGAAGCCTTTAAGGTTTGGGTTCCGTGCTCCCCACCTTCTTTTTGCGTGAGCCTATCTGCAACTGGAACTGAGTGGTATATCCGTAAGCCAGGTCACTATTATACAAAAATGCTAGAAGGTGAGGTAAGCGCTACTAGCAATGGGACAATAGCTGTCACCTTTAGCAAATTCGATAACCTGAGATCAGTCGGGAGCTCTCAAGTCATTCCTGTGTTCTACGCTTTAAAAGACGGAGAGCCCAGTGATTCTGATTGGATAACGCCGCAATATCTCAATGAGAACCTTTCTCTAGAGCTCAAAGTTTCTGCTACTACTACTTCATCTTGGGGTATGTGGCAGAGAGTGAACTTGGACACGCAAAGTCCAGGTATGTATTCGAATGTGGGGGTGATTACATTTACCTTGGTTAATAGCCAGCCAACATATGTCGGTGAATAAAGACAATCGTAAAAGGAGATGTACAGATGAAGAGAATCGCTTTGATGTTAATTGCAGGTCTGTTGCTGATGGGACTATTTGGCACCGTTGTACAAGCAACAGCTGTAGACCCGTCAGTACCCGTACTTCCACGTGATCCCAACATTGTATGGGAAGATGTGAGAGCAGTGACTGGTGATGCAGCGAATGCATGGGTGTTCCGGATCGAACCCGGATTTGACACCACGTGCAACATCACTCCAAGAGAAGAGAATCTGGAAGCTAGAGCCTTTGTGGCTCAGTGGGCTAGATGGTCTATGGACCATAGTGGTTGGGAATGGTATGTCAAGAAGCCTGGCGAATACTATGGGAATTGCGTTAAGGGCGAGCTACAAAGCAATGGAGACATCCAACTGCTCTTCGATCTTGCTGATCTTACGGGAGGTAACCCAGACACAAATACTATTATTGAGACCTACTATTCGTACACGACTGGAGGGAATGACCCATCGGTATGGTATAGGGCTGGAGAGTTTACAGAGGCAAACATTGGAGATAGCTACGCTCTGCATGCGGGTTTGAAGTGGAAACTGTGGAACAAAATTAAGGTTGTGGAGTGTAACTCGCCGGGTCTCTATGCCAACTCTGGCACAATCACCCTTGTGCTTGCCAATCAAGCCCCATGGATAGACGGTAATGGAGATTTCGACCTCGACTGGTTTAACACACTCAATGGTTACTTGCAGGTACCTGGTGAGACTGCCCAATAGATTCTCAAGGATAGTCTGACCCAAGCAGGCGTGCAACCTACCCAAGGTGATTGTCACCTTGGGTAGGTACCTGGTTTGCAAGAGACTGGAAAGTACTGAGTAGGAGGGACTACCTAGTGGGACGTAATCTGCGGATGCTTTTTGCCTTATTACTCATACTGACTATTGGCCTCTTGCTAGTAGGCGAGACTAGGGCTCAGTCACCAACTGTAGCTTTTGATCCACTTTTGATAGAACGCTCGGTTAGGACTGGTGAGTTTTTGTCATATAGCATTAGCATTCAAAATGAAAACCTTTTCGAATCTATAACACTAGAGATGGAACCTTGTGATATCAGAGAGGACATCAATGGTACCTACAATCTGGTTCCTGCCGGAACTAGCAACTTCTCCTTGGCGGATTGGGTGACCCTAGAACCACAAGTGGTGACCATCCCCCCTGCCAGTGAACGTTTGGTAAGCGTAACGGTCAAAGTGCCTAGGGGCGTATCTGGGGGGCGATATGGAGCCATTGCTATTTCTCCCAAGGAAGGTGCGACTTACTCCCTAGGGGAATCAGAGCAGTCTCCTTTCAAATTTCGGATGGCCAGCTTTCTGGAGCTACAGATTACCGGGGGCGCCACTAGGCGAGAAGCCTTTATTTCTGATGTTAGTGTCCGTCCCTCATCGGAATTGCCAATGATCCGTCAACAAGTTGGAGATTATGGGATAGTCTATTCCGCAGAGGTGACTAATGCTGGTAATGTACATGTCATAGCGAAAGGCAATTTAGTGATTCAGACGGAGGAAGGCAGGACAGTTGCTCGTTATCCCATGGGTGGGGGAAGAGGTCTCATTATACCAGAATCAACGGTGGCCTTGCGATCGGTTACCGGTCCCAATCTGCCGCCGGGGAAGTATCGGGCCAGGGCCATAATCGACTATGGAGGTAGCAGGCCGACAGTGGCTGATGTTGCTTTTTCAGTGACAGAATCGAGTATTGAAGGAAAAGCCGAGGAAGCCAAGCCACTATCACGGCTGGTTGTAGAACCGGGTGAACTAGAGGTTACAGCCAAAGCCGGTGCATTTAGCTCATCCATTATTGAACTTACCAATCGTGGGGCAGATCCCATTGAAGTTGATAGTAGGATTCTGCCGCTGGCGTTTTCCCTCCAGGGAGAATTCCTACCGGAAGAGGAACGGGGAGAAGCACCAAGCTGGGTTGAAATCAGTCCGTCGACTTTTTCCATAGATCCCGGTCGAACGAAAAGGGTGCGTCTGTCAATGCGGCCACCAAAGGATGCCAATGGTGGATACTACTATGACATCATATTCCGCTCAGCAAGCGAGGGGGCAACCATAGAATCGGGTTCGAGTGTTCTGCTGTTCGTTGGAAGTGAAGCGATCAAGAAAGGGCAGCTGGAGATTACAAGTATTCAGAGGGGAGCGGAAGTGGCCGTTGTCGATGCCCTGTTCACCAATGAGGGTAATTACCACCTTCAGACGATGATGGACTTTGTTCTGCGGAGGGTCTTCGCTCAATATGAAGAAGAGACCGGCAGGATTGTGCCGAGACGAACCGAGACAGTAACGTTAATTAGCTTGCCTTTGGATACAAGTCCGATTCTCCCCGGCACATCGAGGGCGTTTAGCTTTCAAATACCAGCAGATCTCGAGCCAGGGGAATACGAAATGGCAATTCGTGTGGACTATGGTGGTGAGGAACCAGCTGTCACGGGATTGATTTTTAGCATCGAAGGGAGCAATGGTTCAGATGGCTAAAACCACGAAGTCGGCGTTATTGGTTGGGGCGTTGCTGTTGATACTTGTTGCGATCCCATCAAATGCCCAAGATGGGGATGCCCGAGTATCAGACATCTTTTCCAACACTTTCATCCTCGATGTTTTCAATGACATTTCCCTCCAGACAGGAGTTCCCATCGTCGCTGATAGCACTGTCTCTGGGTTCGTAACCATGGAGCTGGATGATGTCCCGCTGGAAGATGCCTTAGTCAGAATTTGTGTGCCTTTTGGGTATACCTTCCGGTTCATGCCTGAGGGTTATTACTTGGTGGGTGCAGCCGACTTAAACAGCCCGACCTTCGGGATCTTAAGTGATACGTCCGTGATTAAGACCAAGTACCTCAAAGCGGAGACATTATCCAAACTATTGTCCGATTACTATAAGCCTTTCGTCAAGATCGACAGCACCTTGAACACACTGGTTATCACAGGATCACCGGAAATGATTGGACGTATAGAATCTGATATAGCTCGGATTGATGTACCTATTAGACAGGTACTGCTGGAAGTATTGGTTATTGAGCTTTCCGGAGATGCGAGGAAGGCTTTGGGAACTGAATGGCAGTGGGAGGTGGAGAAGCCAAAGCAAGGGGATGTCTCCGGCGCCCTGACATTTACTACGAGCATGTTGAGTTCTGTGCTCTCAAAGCTTACTTATACATATCCGGCAGGCATAACATCTTTTCTTTTATCGCTAAAACCTATTGTGGAAAATGGCGAAGCCAAGATCCATGCCAATCCTAGAATCGTAACTATGGATGGACACCAAGCAGATATTTTTCTTGGACAAGAACAGTCATATTTGGTGTTAACGGAGTCTGGGACCGAGACAGGAACTGCAGTCACTCGCCAGAGGGTCATCATTAAAACTGGAGTCACATTGAAATTCTTGCCCCAGATTTCACCCCTCGGGGACGTCACAGTAAAGGTAGAACCGGAGGTCAGTGCCACTGTAGGCTATAACAAAGATGGGTACCCCGTTATCTCCAGTCGCAGGGCTAATACCACCGTCAGGGTCAAGGATGGGGAGACCTTTGTGATCGGAGGATTGCTGCACGAATTCGAGAGTCAAAGCGTAGGGAAGGTGCCCATACTGGGCGACATTCCTTTGTTTGGCAAGCTGTTTAGGACCGAACGTATGGAAAAGAGTGAAACGGAAGTAGTCATAATGGTTACTCCTCATATCGTCGAAGAGGGGATGTAAATTGGTGAAGCTTTGGAAGATATCAAGCATAGTTGCGATAGTAATCCTAATGTCTTCTATGGGTTATGCTGCTTCCCCTGAGCGAGCTTTGGAGAACCCGATCTGGTTGTCCTCGGTAGGAGATGCTCCTTTAGTGTATTTGTCGTATTCTCCGGACATAGAGCAGTTTTTAGCCGCTTATACTGAATATGATGCCTACGCAGAAGGTCACGGAGGGTTGATGGTTCGATATGGTGGCGAGGATGATGAAACAACCATAACGGCAGTCATGGCAAAAGAAAAAGATGACGTGGGTTTAGGCCTTGCCATTCATTGGATAACAGGTTCTGAACCTAGTTGGCTTTTGGATCTGGGGGCATCTTACCAAGTTGGGATGATTGGTGTTCGTGTTGGCGTCCACGATGTTCCCTTTACCAAATGGAAGGATGCGGCGGGGGATTGGCATTTTTCTGTGGGAGCTTCCCTTGAACTTTCAGATACCATTAGTATTGGCATAGACACTCGTCTCTTGGACGAACCCGTCTACAAGGGCCATCTTCTGTTTAACATGGGGCCAGATCTTAAAGCTCAAGTGTACGCACTTTACCAGGACTCAGATTGGGAGGCGGTTGGCGCTGATGCTTGGTTATATAGAGGTTCTTTTCTGTATCGTGTAGGGTATAAGATGGATTGGGATAGGGAGAGCCATTTTTGTGTAGGCATAGGCTTCCGTCTATAGTGAGGCGAGGATTATCTTTCGCAACTTCTTTGGTTATCGATGCAGAATCACTTCCGTAAGAGATATAAGAGATCTCACTCATTGAGCACTTGTGCTCTGCCAGTTGGATGGCAGTGAGTTCTCTTTTCCGTTTCATGGTGGCCTGATGGAATCTCCCTACAAGACGCTCCTGAGAAGGGAAGAAGAACTGGTGCTGTGGTGAAGCTGTGCTTTTTTAGGATTCCAGATAGAGCATCTGGCCTCCAGGCAGGTAATTCTTGTCCCTCTACGAATAATACAGTTGCTAGGAGTATGAATGACCGATGTGTTGAAACTTGTAGAACGACCAAAGCAGATGCGCGGAAGGGGGAGTTGCCGTGGCCAAGCGGCGTTTTACTCTGGGATTTGACTATGGGACCAATTCGGTAAGAGCATTGGTGGTAGATATCGGCACTGGGGAGGAAATCGGAACTAGTGTTTACAACTATAGGGCCGGCGTTGACGGGGTGATCATTGATCCGATTGACCCCAATTTGGCCCGCCAGGATCCCAAAGATTACCTGGATGGACTGCAAGCAGCTGGGCGTGGGGCTATCAGGGAAGCCAAGGCTAATGTTCAGGGCTTCCGTGCAGAACAGATCATTGGCATCGGTGTAGATACCACCGGCAGTACACCCATGCCCGTTGATGCAAAAGGGGTGCCGTTGGGTCTGGATCCGCAATTCGCCGGAAACCCCAATGCCATGGCTTGGCTATGGAAGGATCATACGTCCTACGAGGAGGCCCAGGCCATCACGGCTGGGGCAAGTAAGACGAGACCTCATTTTCTAGCTAAGTGTGGTGGAGCGTACTCGTCAGAATGGTTTTGGTCGAAAATTTGGCATTGCCTCAAGGTGGATCCCCAAGTATTTGATGCCGCCTATACCTGGGTCGAGCTAGCCGATATCATACCAGGTATTCTCACAGATACCCTCGCACCAGATAAGCTGAAACGAGGGGTCTGTGCCGCGGGCCATAAGGGGATGTTCAACGCCGATTGGTCGGGCTATCCTGATAAGGAGTTTCTCATTTCACTGGAACCTCGCCTCGGCAGGATCAGAGAATCTCTGCCCGATGTGGCATACACCTCGGGGGAACGAGCTGGGTTACTCTCACAGGAATGGGCCGATAAAATCGGACTTAGGCCCGGCATAGCAGTGAGTGTTGGAGCTTTTGATGCCCATATGGGGGCGGTGGGGGCCGGGGTTAAGGAAGGCACTCTAGTCAAGATCATAGGGACTTCCACCTGTGATGTGGCTGTGGCTAGTAAAGCAACGGGCTTGCCGGATGTACCGGGCGTCTGCGGGATTGTCGATGGGTCCGTCTTGCCCCATCATTTTGGGTTAGAGGCTGGACAATCGGCAGTTGGAGATATATTCAATTGGTTTGTGAAAAACTGTGTCCCCGGTGATTATCAGGCAGAAGCAAAGCAAAGAGGAGTTGACATCCACCAGCTGCTTACAGAAAAGGCTGAGCGGCTTAAGCCGGGAGAAAGTGGTCTAGTGGCACTAGATTGGAACAACGGCAATCGCACCATTTTGGTGGATGTACGGCTCAGTGGTCTAATGCTGGGCCAGACCCTACAGACTCGGCCAGAGGAAATGTATCGAGCTTTAATCGAAGGTACCGCCTATGGAGCCAAGGTAATTATCGATCGGCTAGAGGAGTATGGTGTGCACATTGAAGAGGTAGTGAATTGTGGCGGCATCGCGGAGAAAAACCCCATGTTGATGCAAATCTACGCCGATGTCACCAATCGGACCATGAAGATTTCCCGGTCAGCTCAGACTCCGGCCTTAGGGGCAGCCATGTTTGCTGCAGTGGCCGCAGGCCCTGAGGAAGGTGGTCATGCTACGGCGGAAGCAGCGCAGGCCGCCATGGGTGGATTGAAAGAAAAGCACTTTGTGCCCATTCCCACCAATGTCAAAGCCTACGGAAAACTTTTTGCCATATACAAAGAGCTTCACGACATATTTGGAACTGAAGGCTATTCGGGCAATCTCCATCACATAATGAAAGACCTGTTGGATCTACGGGATGCTGTGAGGGAAGGAAAAGAGATATAGAGTGTAGGAAGAAATCTGCGGCGATCATAGTGTCCGGCGAAAAAGCTGCGGGGTTTGCGGCGTGAATTCTTCGTTGTTGTAGGATTGCGCCGAGGTGTAGATGGATAGAGAAGATCTCATGCATATAGCAGGGTATGTTGGCTTTCGGGGTATTCCTCGAGAGCTTTCTCTTTCTAAGAGTGAGTTATTGGGCAGACGGAAAAGGGTCTCTTGCATGCAACCATTACCAAGGCCGGCATAGCAACACCTGTTTTGTGTTGACAATGATTGACTTGAATTGTAGAATGAGACTGGAGGGAGGGGTCAAGATGTCAGAAGAGCACAGGCTGATCACCGCCCGGGAGCTAGCCGAGAGACTGGAACTACCGGTGGAGGTAATTTGGCGGTATACGCGGGAAAGCAAGATCCCCTACGTTCAGCTTGGCAAGCGGCAGTATCGGTACATATTGGATGATGTGATCAGCCATCTTGGTGACAAGGATTCGAAATCGAATGAGATGGTTCGCGAAGAGGCAGTCCACAGCTACAGGCCTGACAGAATCTATACCTATAGCGATTACCTCCAATTGCCCGATGAGGAGAACTACTACTATGAGATTCTCGATGGTACGCTGATCAAAGAATCCGCTCCCACTAAGGCCCATCAGAGAGCATCACGGAAGCTCCAGCGTATTCTAGAAGACTACTTCTGGGACAGAGATCCGGAAGCAGAGATATTCAATGCTCCCATCGACCTAACACTTTCTGATACCAATGTAATTCAGCCGGATTTGGTCTACGCGCCCGATGATAGCGATTCACTTGACAAGCGAAGGATTAACGTGATCCCAGAATTGATTGTTGAGGTCATATCGCCGTTGACCCAGAGAAAAGACCGCATTAGGAAGCTGGGAATATACTCTCGGCTCGGTGTCCCACATTACTGGATAGTTGATCCACAGGGGCGGACTCTAGAAGCTTTCATGTTGTCAGATTCGGGGGAATATGTTCTCTCTAGTTTTGCCGGAGGGGGTGAGGTTTTTACTCATCCGTACTATCCGGGGTTAACCATTGAAATCGAAGTCCTATGGACAAAAGGGAGGCTCTGAGCGGCCTGGGAGGTAGATAGGGCTAGGGCCAACCCACCCATCATGGTCAGGTGGGTTTTTCAAAATGCTTTCGATTTGCCTGGGGGCGTAGACAAGGGTTGTGCGAAGCGGCATGGAATATATATTTGCTAGACAATTTTGTGATTGAGAGGTAATAGGAGTAACGATGTTTGCCAGCAAGTAGCAGCTATTGGAAGGCGGACATGTGGAAAACGTGTGTCTACTTATCTACTCTTGGCAGAGGTGGAGTCAACTGGAAGTGCCTGATTATCAGTGCGATCTGCTCAGCAGCTTCTAGTGCTACTGGGAGGGGTGGCCGGGGCTGATTAAAGAGGGAGGGGAAGTCATGATTAAAGTTGGTGTGGTTGGTTACGGGGTTATTGGTCAACGTCTAGCTGATGGTGTTATGCTGCAGAAGGACATGGATCTGGTGGGTGTTGCTGATGTAGGTCCTACCCTAGCCGTCATGGCCCTAAAGGAAAAAGGCATGATCTACGACTTCTATCTAGCAGCTCCGGAAAACCGGGAGAAGCTAGAACAATACGGTATTCCCATTGCTGGTTCCCTGGAGGAGCTGGTGCAGAAAGTTGACGTTGTCCTGGACGCCACCAGTGCTGGGGTTGGTGCCAAGAACAAGCAGATCTATGCAAAATACGGCAAGAAGGCAGTATTTCAAGGTGGGGAAAAGACTAGCGTAGCCGACGTGTTTTTCCATGGGTATGCCAACTATGAGCAAGGTTTGGGCAAGCAATTTCTCAAGCTTACCTCCTGTAATACAACGGGATTGATCAGATCAGTAGATTGCCTAGATCGGGTCATGGGTATAGACAATGTGATCATCACCATCATTAGGCGGGTGGCAGATCCCGGTGACTATCATCGTGGGCTGACCAACGCCCTGCAAATCGAACCAGTGCCCAACCATCAGGCAGAGGACCTTATGCTGATTATGCCGCATATCAAGGCAACCGGTGTACTTGTCCACACGCCGGTGACCCACGGGCATATCATCTCTGTGGTGGCCAAACCAAAGCGTGCAACTACTAAAGAAGAGATCCTTAAATTGTTTAACGCTCACCCTAGAATTAGAGTTGTGCGGTTGGCCGATGGGTTCTTAGGTAACGCATCTCTGTTCCGCTATGCTAGGGACTTAGGCAACCTGCGGGGCGACATGTACGATATAGCGGTTTGGGATGAGACTATTACAGTTTTTGAGGATCAGATCATCTTCGCCATCAATATCCCCCAAGAAGCAGTCGTTATCCCCGAATCCATCGATGCCATCCGAGCTAGCATGGAGATGCAGACAGATCGCTTGGAAGCAGTAGGCCTGACTAACCAGTATTTGAAGCTGGGGAGGTAGCTTCTGTGGCTGACTTGCTGATCAATACCATCGATGATTTTGATTACCAGGGAAAGACAGTGATCTTGCGAGTCGATATTAACTCGCCTCTTGATCCTGTGACCAAGAAAATAGTCAACGAAAATCGGCTGGATAAGAGCATTCCAACTCTGAGGGATCTTCTAGATAAGGGCGCGAAAGTCGCTATTCTAGCCCATCAGGGAGATACCCTGGATTACCACAATTTGATTCCCTTAACAGAGCATGCGTGTAAACTATCAGATAAGCTAGGACGACAAGTGCGCTACATCGATGATGTGGCTGGTCCCGCAGCTCAAGCCGAGGTCAAGACCTTAAAGCCAGGGGAAGCCATCCTGCTCGGGAATGTTCGATATTTGACCGAGGAAGTATCGACCTTTGAGAAATTTGTCAAATTATCAGCATCTGATATGAAAGACTGCTATATCATTCGCCAGCTAGCTCCTTTGGCTGATTACTATGTAAATGATGCATTTGCAGCAGCCCACCGCAATGCCCCATCCATGGTTGGTTTCCCAGAAGTTCTCCCTACAGCCGGAGGCAGGCAGCTGGTGGCTGAAGTGCAGGCTCTGCATGGGATTATGGAGAACCCTGCAAGGCCATCAGTATTTGTCTTAGGTGGCCTGAAAATCTCCGATGCCTTTGGGATGATGAGACAGGTTCTGGAAAATGGGAGTGCTGATAGGATCTTAACCGGCGGCATCACCGGTATTGTTATGCAGATGGCACAGGGCATATCTTTCGGCAACAGACAGGCACAGTTTTTGCGTGACCGTGCCCTTGATGCCTTTATTGAGCCAGCCCGGGATTTCGTTGACAAATTCGGAGATCGCTTCGTCAACCCCGTGGATTTTGCTTATGAACAGAATGGCTCCCGCAGGGAGTGTAGTATCCCGGAACTGCCCATAGAAAATGCCCTATTTCTAGATATAGGCTCACAGACCATCAGCCGCTATGAATCGGTCATACAAACAGCGGGCACCATTTTTGTGAATGGCCCCATGGGGGCTTACGAGAAGCCTTTGTTTGCCGAGGGCACCCGGGCAGTGTGGAATGCCATCGCCAATTCCCCAGGCTATAGTGTGGTAGGGGGAGGCGACAGTGTCAATGCAGCCGCCTCTTTGGTTGACGATGCCGACAATCACTTCGATTATATTTGCACTGCCGGTGGCGCCCTGGTGCGCTTTCTATCCGGTGTTGAACTGCCACTGATTCAAGCACTCAAGCAGGCGTATAGGAAGGTGTAAAAGTGGTTCAAGTCACTTTGCCATATGGACATAGCACTTGCGATTTGAGTCTGCCCAAGGATGGCTGGGTAGGAACTTTCTTTCCCCATCGGCAAGAGGTGGATGCCTCAGAGGCTGAGGTTATTCGGATGGCCCTAGATCATCCCATAGAATCGGATGCTCTAGAGCACATGGTGCAACCCGGGATGCAGGTGGTGATTGTGACAAGTGACAATACTAGGCCTTGTTCCAATTCAGTCTTGTTGCCGCCGCTATTGGAGAGGCTCAATGCGGCTGGTCTCCAAGATGCAGATATCACCGTGGTTATTGCGTTGGGCTTGCATCGGCCTATGACGGAAGCGGAACTGAGGAAATCCGTCGGTGATCATGTATTCCAACGAGTGCGGGTGATCAACCATGACGTGGACGATGTGGTGGAAGTGGGCAGAACCCAGCGGGGTACACCTGTGCAGATCTTTCGCCCCGTGGTGGAAGCTGACTTCCGAATTTGTGTTGGCAATGTGGAGTTTCATTATTTTGCTGGCTATTCCGGTGGAGCTAAAGCCTTAGTCCCGGGAGTAGCGGCACCTATAACTGTAAATCGCAACCATAGCCATATGGTTGACGATGCCGCGGTGGCGGCCAACTTAGTGGGCAATCCCGTGCGGGAAGATCTCGAAGAAGCTGCTGCCATGGTGGGAGCAGATTTCATCTTGAATGTAGTTGTGGATGAACACCATAGAGTGATTGACGCTTCGGCTGGAGACGTCTCCGCGGCCCATGGCATTTTATGTAACCGGCTGCAGCAGGCTGGGATAGTCACTATTCCACATCGGTTGGACATGGCCATCGTCAGTGCCGGAGGCGATCCAAAAGATTTGAATCTCTATCAAGCCCAAAAGGCGCTAGACAATTGTGCGGGCGTGGTTCGCAAAGGCGGTGTGATCGTCTTGTTGGCCAAGTGTCCGGAAGGGTATGGCAATAACACCTTCCAGCGATGGATGACTTCAGGGAAGACACCAGCAGAGCTTCTAGAAGATATTCGCGAGGAATTTGTCCTGGGTGGTCACAAGGCTGCTGCCATTGGCAAAATAGCCGTTGGTGCCAAGATATTCCTAGTCACCTCCCAGGCATTGGCCCAGGAGAACTTGGCGGGCATCGAAGTCCATCAAGACCCTGGGGCAGCTATCCAGGCGGGATTTGATCTAGTAGGAGAGGATGCAGCTTATGCAGTGTTTCCATATGGAGCTTCAACACTGCCCAAAATCGTCAATCTAGGTGGTGAGAGTGGTGTTGGCGGAAAATGAACTGACGAGATTAAGGGACTTTGCTCGCCAAATCCGTATTGAGACATTGAAGACTCTAGGCAACTTGGGGTTTGGTCATATTGGTGGAGCAATGTCCATTGTTGAGGTATTGGCCGTACTATATGGTGGTGTCATGCGGGTCGATCCCCAGAACCCAGATCTAGAGGAGCGGGACTGGTTAGTGGTTTCCAAGGGACACGCGGGACCGGCCTTATATGCTACCTTGGCCCTCAAGGGCTTCTTCCCCGTAGAGATGTTGCTGACTTTGAACCAAGGAGGCACGAGACTACCAAGCCATTGTGATAGAAACTTGACTCCTGGTGTCGACATGACCACTGGGTCTTTGGGGCAGGGGATGTCCACAGGGTTGGGAGTAGCTCTAGGTCACAGGATGAGCGGCAAAGACAATGGCGTTTATGTGATCCTCGGTGATGGAGAGTGTCAGGAAGGCCAAGTCTGGGAAGGTGCCCTTTATGGCGGCAACGCGCAGCTAGATAATCTTATAGTGTTTGTGGATGACAACAAACAGCAGCTAGATGGTTACACAAAAGACATCAATTCCTTGGGTGATCTGAGGCAGAAGTGGGAGACTTTTGGGTGGCACGCCCAATTGGTCGACGGTCACGATGTGGCCGCTATCCATGGGGCTATCTATAAGGCCAAAGAGACTAAGGGTAAGAGCTCAGTTATCATATTGGATACGGTGAAGGGCAAAGGCTGTACCTTTGCAGAAGGGGTTAAACTCAACCATCACATGCGGTTTACTCCTGACCAGATCAAAGAGGCCATTGATGCTCTAGAGTGCAATGGCGCTGAGAAAGGAGGGGTGGATAGTGAAGGTAAAGCTCGCCACTGAACGAACCCTTGATCAGTTACTCATGAGAGATGTCTATGTAGATGGCTTACTTGAACTAGCGAGGCAGGATGACCGCATTGTTGTTTTGGATTCGGATTTGATGCACTCCAATGGTACCATCGAATTTCAAAAGAAATACCCCCAACGGACGATTAATGTTGGTGTCCAGGAAGCCAACATGGTGGGAATAGCGGGTGGTCTTTCTGCCACAGGCAAAGTGCCTTTCTGCCATACATTTGCATGTTTTGCCTCCCGTCGGACCCTAGATCAGGTCTATATCTCGGTGGCTTATGCTCAGCTGAACGCGAAGATTGTTGGAACTGATCCGGGTATCACGGCAGCGTATAATGGTGGCACACATATGCCCTTTGATGACATGGGGATCATGCGCTCCATTCCCACCATGACAGTGATAGAAATGGTGGATAACACCATGATCAAAGCGCTATTGCCGCAAATCGTCGATACTTACGGGCCGTTTTACTTGAGAATTGTTAGGAGAAACCCTGTAAAGATTTATGCTACTGGCTCGGAATTCACCATTGGCAAAGGCATGATTTTACGGGAAGGCAGCGATGCCACTATTTTCGCCACCGGTATCATGGTAACGGAAGCACTAGACGCGGGTGAACTCCTGGCTCAGCGGGGCATATCTGCCCAGGTGGTCAATATCTTTACGCTCAAACCCATAGATGAAGATCTGATTGTGAATTGTGCTCAACAGACAGGTGCTGTCGTTACAGCGGAAAACCATTCCATAATTAACGGGTTAGGTTCTGCAGTAGCTGAAGTCCTATCGGAGAATTGTCCTGTGCCCATGGAACGGGTGGGGGTGCGGGATCTTTTTGGCGAAGTGGGCGATGTCCCATACCTCCAACAACGGTTTGGACTGACAGCAGATGCCATTGTTGCCAGTGTTGAGAAGGTTTTGCAGAAAAAGAATTAAGGGGGCAGTGGTTTGTATCATCTAAGAGCTAGTGGTCCCTTCAAATGGGGCTATACAACAGTTACCACCGAGGATGAAGCGCAGGCTAACACCATGATGGATTTCGGATTTCTGCGTTTGAGGGCTGGTGAAGTCTATGAAGAGCAAAGTGCTAAGGAGAGTGCATTCTTGCTGATGACAGGCACCGTTACCTTCGATTTTAATGGTGAAGAGGTGCGTGCAGAGCGTAAGTCCTTATTTCACGAAAACGCAAGCTGCTTGCATCTGCCTCCCAACGTCCCACTGAAGATAACAGCCCATAGTGATGTAGAACTGAATATCACTCGGACCAGCGGGGATGTGGAGTTCCCACCGAAATTCTATAGTGCCACGGAAACAAGAAGTGAGGAGCGAGGCAAGGGCACCATGCAGGAGACCTCCACTAGGATTGTGCGGACGGTTTTCGATAAGAGCAACGCTCCCTCTGCCAACTTAGTGGTGTGTGAAGTGGTCAATTTCCCAGGTAGATGGTCTAGTTACTCACCTCACCATCATCCACAGCCGGAGATCTATCATTATCGCTTTCTACCCCATAATGGATTTGGAGTTAGTATCGTGGGAGATGAAGCTTTCATAGTGACTGACCATGACTCGGTGAAGATCCTGGATGACAGTGTGCATCCTCAGGTGACTGCCCCGGGCTATGCAATGTATTACATTTGGGTGATTAGGCACCTAGATGGTAATCCCTATGGTGTGCCCACCTTTGTGCCGGAGCACACATGGGTTATGAAAGAAGGAGCGTCCATTTTCCCTGATAGGAGGAGCGATGATGAGTAGGACCATAAGGTTGACTATGGCCCAGGCGCTACTAAGGTTTCTGGATGCGCAGTATGTAGAGCTCGATGGTGTAGAGTATAAATTCGTCCATGGGGTCTATGGGATTTTTGGGCATGGCAATCTCCTGGGGATCGGGGAAGCCCTGGAAAACATGGGGGATCTCTCCCTCAAGTACTATCAAGCTCACAATGAGCAAGGTGCTGTCCATGCTGCCACGGCATTTGCCAAGCAGAAAAACCGTTTAGGGATTCTGGCATGTACTAGCTCTATCGGGCCCGGTGCACTGAATATGGTGACCGGCGCGGGTACTGCCACAGTCAACCGGCTCCCAGTGCTCCTGTTGCCGGGTGATACTTTCGCTGATCGGCAGCCTGATCCGGTCTTACAGCAGCTAGAGATGACCCATAACTATGGTCTGACAGTCAATGACGCGTTTAAGGCAGTCAGTAAGTACTGGGACAGGATTCAACGACCAGAGCAGCTAATGAGTGCGGCGTTAAATGCTATGCGAGTTCTTACCGACCCCGTAGACACGGGAGCTGTGACTCTAGCACTACCCCAAGATGTGCAGGGGGAGGCTTATGACTATCCTGTAGAGTTTTTTGCCAAGCGTGTGTCTCATATCGACCGGCGGCCTGTAACTGAGGGCAGTCTGTATAGGGCGGTAGAACTCGTTAGAGACAAGCAGCGGCCCTTGATTATTGCCGGTGGAGGTGCCCATTATTCCCTAGCCGGGGAAGAGTTGAAGGCGTTTGCCGAAGCTTTCAATATCCCTATCTCAGTTACCCAGGCAGGAAAAAGTATCATCACTTGGGATCATCCTCTGAATATGGGTGGAGTGGGTACCACCGGTACCATAGCGGCTAACCGACTGGCAAGGGACGCCGACCTAATCATTGCGGTGGGGACTAGGCTGACCGACTTTTCCACCGCCTCCAAGACTGCCTTCCAGAATCCCCAAGTGGACATTCTAAATATCAATGTCGGTGCTTTTGACGGACTGAAGATGTCGTCCACTTTCCTTCAGGGAGACGCCAAGGTCGCTTTGGTGTCACTAACCAAAGCCCTAGAAGCCATATCTTATAGAGCCGATTATACTGCTGATTATCTTGCAGGGCTAAGGGAGAAATGGAATCGGGAAGTTGACCGCCTTTATTCTTTGGAATCGGAAGATGGAATCGTGCAGACGACAGCCTTAGGCGTGGTCAATGACACTCTGACGGAAAATGATATCATCGTCGGTGCTTCTGGCGGATTGCCAGGGGATCTGCAGCGGTTATGGAGATCCAAGGGTATCAAGACCTACCATATGGAATATGGCTTTTCTTGCATGGGCTATGAGATCGCCGGAGCTCTAGGCGCTAAAATGGCAGAGCCTGATATGGATGCCTATGCATTGGTGAGTGATGGGAGTTTTCTGATGCTCCATTCCGAGCTGCTCACAGCAGTCCAAGAAAATCTCAAGATCACCGTGATCATGTTTGATAACGGTGGTTTTCAGTGCATCCAATCCTTACAGCGAGAGCATGGGAGTCTCACTGGGTTTGGCAACGAGCTTCGCTACCGTTCAGCAAGCGGTAAACTAGATGGTGATTATGTGACCATCGATTTCGCCGGTATCGCTAGAAGCTTGGGGGCCAGGGCTTATACTGTTACTAGACTTGCTGACTTGAGGGAGACTTTGGAGAAAGCCAGAGAGGAGGCAGGGCCAACTCTAATAGATATAAAGGTTATTCCAGGGACTCATTCAGGGGGCTATGAATCTTATTGGCGAGTGGGAGCCGCAGAGGTATCCGAGAATCTCGAGGTGCTGGCAGCTCGGGCCCAACATGAGCAAGCATCTAACAAGGCCTGGAAATGGTAGCCTTTGTTACCTGAACCATTTTGCAGATCTGTGGGGGGTGTGTGGGGTGTTAAAGAAGGGTGAGGTAAGACTAGGGATAGCTCCCATAGCTTGGACCAATGATGATATGCCTGAGTTAGGTGGGGAGATCTCCTTTGAGCAGTGTATCGATGAGATGGCAAAGGCAGGGTTCGAGGGTAGCGAGGTAGGCAACAAATATCCCAGGGATCCAGAGGTATTGGCTGAGGCCTTAGAGCCTAGGGGTCTCTCCATAGCCAGTGCTTGGTTTAGCAGCTATTTTACCACCAAAGATCCCCAAGAAACATATGATGCGTTCATCAAGCACAGAGATTTTCTCAATGCCATGGGGGCAAAGGTAATCGTTGTCTCCGAGCAGGGAAGATCCATTCAAGGGCAGATGGATGTGGCCTTGCATAAGAACAAACCCATCTTTACCCATGGGGAGTGGAGAAAACTGGTGGCTGGCTTGGAGGAACTGGGCCGTTTGGCCGCGGACAAAGGCATGAAGATAGTATTTCATCACCATATGGGTACCGGTGTGCAGACTTTTGCAGAGGTCGAAAAACTGATGGGGCTCACCGATCCCGACTTAGTATATCTACTGCTGGATACCGGTCACATTGTCTTTGCCGGTGGTGACCCGGTGAAGATGGTGGAGGCCTTTGGGCCCCGCATCAAGCACGTGCACTTTAAGGACCTGCGTAAATCCATAGTGCAGAAATCCTTTGATGAGGATCTGAGCTTCCTGCAATCGGTCAAACTAGGAGCTTTCACTGTACCCGGGGATGGCATGATAGATTTCGCTCCGATCATCAAGGCCCTGAATGCCACTGATTACAAGGGTTGGATTATTGTCGAGGCAGAACAGGATCCCGCACTAGCCCCACCCCTGGAGTATGCTCAGAAAGCTAGAGCATACCTGCGAGAGCAGCTAGGCTTCTAGGGGTCAATGGGCAATTCGCCTAGGAAGATTGCCCAACCAATCTATCTAAGGCGAGCTTGAGAGGCTTAATGCCCCGGTGTTTGGCTTTTCTATCTAGAGTCGGGTGCTGCGCGATGGCTTCTATTGCCTCTTGCAGCACCTTGATCCTGTCTGTCTGCCTTTCTGTCTCTGGAGTCTTGGCATTGGTTAGCACCTTAAGGTCCCCCTTCATTGGCTTTGCCTAAAGTATGTGCAGTCCACTGGCAGAATATGCATATTCTGGCTAGATTTGCCGCATTAAATGGCTCTAATTACCGGAAGGAAAAGCACCAAGGCGGGCTGAACTGCTAGTGGATAGCCGGGAATCAAACCCGGTGCTAGGAGGCAGCCCATGCAATCACAGCAGATGTACACAACACTAGTTGGGGAACATCTAGAAGAGGCCAAGGCCAAAGATAGAGCCTGTAGGGGTTTATTCCCCCACAATGTATACGTGCAGCGTCTTCTGCAGAAAGCCGTGGCCCTCGATGTATTGTTCCTAGACAGTCAGGTAGAAGAGCAGTGGCTATATCATCCGGATTACAGAACGCTTTGTGTATGGCTCCCCGATCTCTCGGCAGGTTCCCTTTCCTATTTGGTGGTAATGCTGGCCCATGAGCTGGGTCACGTGCTGGATTTCGACGCCAAACCCAGGTATCTGGATGCCATCCGTGGCGTACCTTGGTTTGCAGTCCCATATGAGATTGAGCTTTCTGCCTTTGTGTCCGGCTTTCAGATAATCCAGGAGTTGGATATTCCCATCACACTGGAGCAATATTGCCAGATGATCGAGAAACCCATGGCTGATCTTGTAGCTCAAGTTGTTGGTCATGGATGGACACTGGTTGAGGCTGTTGAAACCCTGGATCCAGCATCAAAGCACTTCCAGCAGGCAGGTTGACTCCCTTGATCAAGATATTAGTGCCCAAAGAACCAAAAACAAGCGTAAACAGCGGCGATGAACCCGACAAGATCTGCCCACAAACCGATGGGCAGGGAATGGCGTACCCGGTTGACATTAACTGCACCAAAGTAAACTGTGATTACGTAAAAAGTAGTCTCAGTACTACCTTGGATAGTAGAAGCTATCACCCCTATTAGGGAATCGGGACCGTGGGTTTTCAGTATTTCCCCCAGCATGCCCAGGGATCCCGACCCTGACAGAGGGCGAATCAAGAACATGGGCACTACTTCCGGAGGAATCCCCAGAAGACGGGTGCAGGGTGCTATTGCCTTCAGCAGCAAATCCATACCTCCCGCCACGCGGAACACCCTGATGGACACAAGCATAGCTATTAGGTAGGGTGTGATCCGTACAGTTGTAATCAAACCCTTTCTTGCTCCATCTACGAAAGCTTCATAGACCTTGACACCGCGTATCACTCCCCAAAGGGGAATGGCCAAGACCACACTGGGGATAGCCCAGCGGCCAATTGTCTCCATCATCTGCATCAGCATCGTGACGACCCCCTTGAGCAATAGCAGTTAAGAAAAGATCACTTCAGCTTGTAACTACCTAGGCCGTGAGCGCAGCCACCGCCAGATCCAATCAGCCACAATGGCAGCCACAGTCGACAGAGCAGTGGCGATCAGGGTGGAGCCAATGATGCTGGTAGGATCTTGAGAGCCTGCCGCCAAGCGGAGCCCGATTACAGTTATGGGAACCACGGTCAACGAAGAGGTGGTCAGTGCCACAAAAGTACACATGGCATCAGTGGCGCTGCCTGGCTCTAGATTGAGCTCGTTTAGCTTTTCCATTGCCCGAATACCCAAGGGCGTAGCGGCATTGCCAATCCCCAGGATATTGGCGCTGATACTTAGAATAATGGCACCCATGGCTTCGTGATTTGGGGGAATATCTGGGAAAAGCCGGCTGGTTAGAGGCCGCAAGATTCGGGCTAACATGTTGGTGAGCCCAGAGCGCTCTGCAATCTCCATTAGGCCAGACCAAAAAGCGATCAACCCCAAAAGCCCCATGACTAGGGTTACAGCATCCCCAGCTGCCGCCAGAATAGCATCGGTCACCAAGACTGCATTGTTGCCATGGGCGGCCAAGCCTATGCCACCAGCCAACAGTAGAAACCACAACCAGTTGATCAATACTCCCACCTCCCACTAATATCTATGCTCGAGCAAGCGTATCATGTGGGTATATTGACCGCGAATAGGTCGCGTGCCGGCGGAGTTTGACCTTCTCTGACCAAGAAACCAAGAATAGGGCCAGGATCGTGTGCAGTATTTCAGGAAAAGTAGGGAAATCCTATATTTTGGGCAGACCAGGGTATATATCGGTGGCCATGGGGGTTGAATATTCCGGTGCAAGACTGATATCATAGATATAGATGGTCAAGGAAGGTCAAAGTGGCCTAGACACAGCGGGGGTGAAGCCAATTAGCAGCTTAGCAGACCACATTGAACGCTATATCAAAGCCTTACTGGATCAAGCTGATCAGCCTGGCTTGGAGATTCGCCGAGTCGAGCTAGCGGAGCTATTCGAGTGTGTGCCATCCCAGATCAATTACGTGCTCAAAACCCGATTTAACAGTGAGCGAGGGTATATTGTCGAGAGCCGGCGGGGGGGCGGTGGCTATATTCGCATCTTCCGCTTGGAACCCCGGCAGCGACAAGATATCTACACTTGGATATATGAGACGGTAGGGGAAAGCATCGGAACAGACGAAGCTGAGGCTCTGCTAGCCCGGCTTTTGGATCAAGGTCATCTAAGCAACAAAGAAGCTGTACTGATTCGAGCATTACTAAGGCAAGAAACCCAGGGTTTGGATAATGCCTATGTAGATAGAGCCATGGCGGTATTGCTGCGTTCCATGTTGTTATTGCTGCTCCATGGCAGTTGAGTAAGGAGGTAACGGGAGATGTTATGTGAAGAGTGTCGTAAGCGTCCAGCCACAGTGCATATTACCAAAATCGTCAATGACTCCAAGACAGAGGCCCATTTGTGCCAGGATTGCGCCCAAGCTAAGGGTGAACTGACTCTTGTCTCTCCCACGGCATTTACGTTTCAGGAATTTCTGACGGGGATGCTCCAGCAAAGCCAGGCTGCATCACTGGGACACGCTGTGGGAATGCCGGTGGCCTGCTGTCCCAATTGCGGCCTCAGCTATGCTCGATTCAAAGAGGGGGGTCAGCTCGGTTGTAGCGTGTGCTATGAGCAATTCAAAGGGCAGATCCAGCCTCTCCTGCGGCGTATCCAAGGTAGTACCGGCCATACCGGTAAGCTTCCCGGTCAACAAGGTGTTGCCGTTGAACAGCGAAGACAGATTGAGGCATTGCGAGAGCAGCAGCGGGCAGCTATTGGTCAAGAGAAATATGAAGAGGCGGCGAGACTCCGTGACAAAATCCGCAATCTAGAAAGAGAACTACGGGAAACAAGAGGGCGAGAAGATAGGTAGGTCAATGAGGAAAGGGGTTGACACGGGTGTCTTTGCCAGAAGCAGTGAATAATGTGCTGAGCCAGTGGATGAAGGGTCGAGGGCCCAATGATGATATTGTGATGGGCAGTCGCATCCGTTTGGCGCGAAATGTAGCTAAGGTGCCCTTTCCGGCCATGGCCAATGATGAGCAGCTGGCCCATGTCTGCGAACTAGCGCGCTCGGTGACTGCTCACAGAAGATTGGACATGGATTACTTCAGTATTGCCCAGGTTCCTAGATTGGAAAGAGAGTTGCTGGTGGAAAAACACCTGATCAGTCCTCAGCAAACTAGGGAAGTGCAACACAAAGCCGTGGTACTTCGGAAAGATGAGTTAGTCAGCATTATGGTCAATGAAGAAGACCACCTGCGCATTCAATCTATCTACCCGGGGTTTCAACTGGAGTCAGCTTGGGAACAATGTGATCAGATAGATGATGTCATTGGTGAAAACTTAGAGTACGCTTTTTCGGCTGAGTTGGGATATCTGACAGCCTGTCCCACAAATGTCGGTACCGGGCTCAGGGCATCGGTGATGTTGCATTTGCCGGTGCTCAGTATGACTAACCAAATGCAGCGTGTCATACCAGTCATCAATAAGCTGGGGCTAGCGGTGAGAGGTCTGTACGGAGAAGGGACCGAAGCGGTGGGCAATATCTATCAGATATCTAACCAACTAACTCTGGGACATTCGGAGCAGGAGATCATCCAGCACCTAACAACCGTGGCTAGACAGATAGTGGACCAGGAAAAAGAGGCCCGGCAGCAGGTAGTGCAAATTGGCAAAGCCGAGCTGGAAGATAGGACATATCGAGCCCTAGGTGTTCTGAGCCAAGCTCGAGTCCTATCCAGCCAGGAAGCTATGCAACTACTTTCAGAAGTATGGTTGGGAGTAGATGTGGGTTTGATTCAGGAACTTGATTCCCAAATCCTCAAGTCTCTGGTGGTCCTAATTCGGCCGGCCCATTTGCAGAAGATCAATGGTAAAGATATGGATGCAGCTGAACGAGACGTGTATCGAGCCCATCTCGTGCGGGAATATATACAGACTGGTTTAGAGGAGAAGAACGCCTAGTAAAAGGAAGGTGAGGGTCAATGTTTGGTAGATTCACTGAGCGGGCGCAGAAAGTAATTGTACTTTCTCAAGAGGAAGCTCGCCGTTTAGGTCATAATGTGGTGGGAACTGAGCATATTCTTTTGGGGCTAGTGGCAGAAGGT
>DAIQRD010000016.1:9640-30130 GCA_036786445.1 Bacillota bacterium | reverse complement strand
GCCCTAGGGATCAAGGAATTGCTGCCTTTGCGACCTACCGCTGGACATAAGGGCACCTTTGGCCATGTGCTTGTGTTGGCGGGCTCAGTGGGAATGACGGGGGCAGCTTCACTGGCTGCTAGGGGTGCTTTGCGAAGTGGAGCCGGTCTAGTTTCACTGGGCATCCCCGACAGCCTCAATGACATCTTGGAAATGAAGGTCACTGAAGCTATGACTATTCCCTTACCGGAGACAGCCGAGCGCAGCTTGAGTATGGAGGCGTTGCCTGTTGTCCGTGAATACATGCCCCGTATGGATGCCTTGGTCTTGGGTCCGGGATTAGGACAGCACCTCTCCACCGGCAAGTTCGTGGAGTCCGTACTTCGAGAGGCGACCTGTCCTGTGGTTCTCGATGCTGATGGGCTAAATCTAGTGGCCAAAACTGGTAGTCTTGAGGGTAGGGTGGCGGAAAGCAGTTGCCCTTTGGTGATTACTCCTCACCCTGGGGAGATGGCTCGCCTTTTGGGTAGTTCCGTTCTAGATGTCCAACAGGACAGAGTAGCTGCAGCTAGGGCCGCAGCCCAGCGTTTCAGTTGCACTGTGGTCCTAAAGGGCGCCGGTACCATAGTAGCTGCATCAGATGGGCGTTTTTGGGTGAATACTACCGGTAATGCCGGAATGGCTACTGGCGGCACCGGTGATGTGCTGGCTGGTATTATTGGGGGATGTTTGGCCGGGGGGATTGCTCCCATTGATGGGGCAAAGCTTGGTGTGTATGCCCACGGTTTGGCTGGAGATCTCGTTAGCGAGGAGATAGGAGCAACCTCACTAATTGCCGGTGATTTGGTGGAGGCACTGCCCAAAGCGCTGCAGATAATTCAACAGGAAGAAGTGAAAGAACGGTGGATTTACCTAGAATAGAACGAGGAGGGGCTGTCCTGTCGGAAGATAACTTCCCGGCCGTTTGGCTAGAAGTTGATCTGGATGGGATCAGTCATAATGTCCAGGCGATTCGGCAAAGGCTGTCACCGAGAACTGCCCTAATGGCCATTGTGAAGGCTAATGGGTACGGGCATGGTGCGGTGCCTGTGGCGAAAGCCGCTCTCCATCAGGGAGCTCAATGGTTAGGGTTGGGCAGTGTCGAGGAAGCTATATATCTCAGGCAAGCAGGCATTACAGCACCTATGCTTGTTCTAGGACCACCCCTGAAGTGGCAGGCATCCTTGGCGGTGGAAAATGATCTGCGGGTAACGGTATGCACTTGGGATGTTGCCCGGGAGCTGTCCCATGCAGCTAAACTCCGGGGAGTGCCTGTGCGTGTGCATGTAAAAATAGATACTGGCATGGGTAGGTTGGGTGTCATGCCGGGAGCAGCTCTGGATTTTATCAAGAGGTTGCAGACATTACCTAATTTGGAAGTGGAAGGCATTTTCTCCCACTTCGCCACAGCTGATTCTCCAGATCATAGTTACGCTCAGCAGCAGTTTTCTGCGTTTATGGAGGTCATCCATGACCTAGAGCAAGCGGAGATTGACATACCCATCAAGCACATGGCTAACACTGCTGCAGCTCTGGCATTACCCAAGACGCAGCTTTCTCTGGTGCGGAGTGGTATAGCGGTTTACGGCCTATCGACGGTGGAGGATCCACAGGGGTTATTGGACTTAGTGCCGGCTCTAGAGTTGAAGGTTACAGTGAGCTTTGTGCATCGGGTTCTGGCGGGGAGCGGCGTCAGTTATGATGCCAAGTATGTTGTCTCAGAAGATACCAACATAGTGACTCTGCCCGTGGGTTATGCCGATGGCTATTCCCGGTTGCTCAGCGGCAAGGGAGAAGTGTTGCTGCAAGGGAAGCGCTATCCCTTGGTAGGGAATATCTGTATGGGTCAATGTATGGCGGATGTTGGCGATGATGCAATTAGCGTTGGCGATGTGGCAGTGCTCATGGGCAGACAGGGTCATGAATACATCAGTGCTGCTGATCTAGCGGCCAAGATGGGAACTATTCACTATGAGGTCATCTGTATGATGGGGGATAAATTGCCCAGGTTTTACCGGGGGCAAGAGGCCCGACGACAGGGCTTGCTCCCGGGGGGGATTCACTAGAACAGAGGGAGTCTCACCACCTCCTTCATAATCTCGCCGCTCCCGGCATACTCTGGTAAGCGGGAGGGGACACCATGTCTCGTACAGTGTTGGGTAAGTGTAGAATACTCGTCTTGATGGCTATCTTACTGTTTGTCATGTTTCCCAATGTGGGAGACTCAGCTAGCCACGTGGTTTTTAGTATGGGAGACAGAGCCGATGATGATTTCGGCTATGGTAGTGTTGTTTACCCATTGCATGAGGTATTTGAGCCGGGACTATTCGATCTCCGACGGGTCCATATCTGGTATGATGACCAGAATACCTACTTTGATATCTCCTTTGCCCTGATAAATAATCCTTGGAATGCACCGGAGGGCTTTTTTCACCAGCTCATTGATGTGTATATCGATGCTGAACCAGGAGGGCACACAGTGCCCGTGGCCCCCGGTGCCGGAGTTCGGTTTTCGCCTGAGGCTGGTTGGGAATATCGCCTGCGGATTCAACCTTGGGGTGGCTCCCGCTGGCTAGATGCCCGCTCTGACCCAGCCAAAGCCTATCCCGTCATCGCTTCAGTGTTGCCAGATGACAAGACTATTCGAGCCCAGGTGCCTTTCAGTGTGGCCGATCCGCCTTCGAGAGTCTGGCAGTACTATGTGCTAGTTGGCGGATTTGACACCTTTGGCCCCGATCAGTACAGGATCATTCAAGAAACAGCGACTCAGTGGTCCTTTGGTGGAGCCGTTACACCTGATGGTCCCAACGTCATAGATTTGTTGGACTCGGGTTTTGGGAAGAAAGCTCAAAAGAATCAGCTGGAAGCCCACCATCTAGCTGAAGGTGAATATCCTGTTGTGTTGCCAGTGAGCCATGGGTTGTCTCTGCCCTTCACTTGGGGACATCTTCTATCTAGCCTTGCTGTTTTGCTGCTTTTGGGCAGTATTTTCTACATCGTTTTCCGGCAGCAGCCGCCGGGTCATGCTGGCTGATTCATTTATCCAAAATAAGTCGTGAACTGGTCTCATGCAAACCGGAAGTGCACTTGCTTCCGGTTTTTTCAATGGCGCCCCCAGGCTTGAACTGTATAGAACTGGCGATGTGGGAAAAGCTAAACATGCCCTTTGATACTAGCAAGGGCCCACAAGATGAGAACCAGGAGGCGGTTGGGTGAGGATTTTGATGTTATCTTGGGAGTATCCGCCCCAGGTTGTAGGTGGATTGGGCAGGCATGTGGCTGATCTTTCCGAAGCACTGGCGGAGTTTGGGCAAGAGGTCCACGTATTGACCGGTGATGCAAAAGATGCTCCCTCTAGGGAGATAGTCAATGGAGTACATATCCACAGATTGACTATGTACGGACCTGCTGGCCGGGATTTCGTGGAATCAGTGACCCATCTTAACATGCATATGCTAGAGGCCGCCCTGGGCTTATTGCGCCAGGGCTACACCTTTGATGTGATTCATGGCCACGATTGGTTGGCCGCCTATGCCGGGAAGGTGCTGAAACACGGACTTGTCTGTCCCCTGGTGGCCACTATCCATGCAACTGAATTTGGGCGCAATCACGGTCTGCACAATGATCTACAGCGGCATATCAGTAATCTGGAGTGGTGGTTAACATATGAGGCCTGGAGAGTGATATGTTGCAGTCAGTATATGCGGGGCGAGATTCAGTACATCTTTCAAGTTCCCAACGATAAATTACGGATATTGCCTAATGGGGTCAAGGTGTCAGATTTCGCTATCCAAGATTCTTTCGATGTCCGCGCTTTTCGTCGCCTGTATGCGGCAGACAATGAACGGATAGTTTTTTATGTGGGGAGGCTAGTCCACGAAAAAGGTGTGGATACATTGGTTGAGGCAGTCTCCCACATCTTGGCTAAATCCAAGCAAGTCAAGTTCGTCATTGCTGGAAAAGGTCCCGCGGAGTTTGCCTTGAGGGAGCAGGCAGTCCGTTTGGGTGTCAGTCAGAATATCTATTTTGCGGGATTTGTTGATGATCTGACCCGTAATCGACTCTATGCCTGTGCCGATGTGGCGGTTGTGCCCAGTTTATACGAACCCTTCGGGATAGTAGCTCTAGAGGCCATGGCAGCCGGAGTACCGGTTGTAGTCTCTGATACAGGGGGGTTGGCCGAGATAGTGCAGCATGCTCAGAATGGCCTTAGGGCCTACCCCGGCAATGCCCATTCTCTAGCTGACAATATCCTCGCCTATCTTAAGGCACCGGAATTTGCTAAGTATATTAAGGAGCAGGCGGCTAAGGATGTCCGGCAGAAGTACAATTGGCCCGCAATCGCCCAGCAGACCCTGTCAGTCTATGGGGAGGTCCTCCAGGAGTTTGCCGAGAGCCCATGGGCCCAAATGGGTAGTTTTCCCGCGGATGGGATTTTGGCTCAAACTCGGCTTACCACCCAGGGAGCCCAATCACGCTATCAGGATACGGGTTCCATGGCTCCTGACCTTACTGGCACTTGGGGTGCAAGCAGTTATTTCAGAGGTAGTCGATATCTCCATCCCCAGGCCACATCGGGTCAGCCGGTTAATCTCGAACAGGAGACCGAGGTCAGGGAGCATCTATCCAGTACGGGAGGGGGCGCGGCGACGTGAAGGCTGTGATCATGGCTGGGGGTCAGGGTAGTCGTCTGCGTCCGTTAACCTGCGATCTTCCCAAGCCCATGGTGCCCATGGCTAATCGGCCCATGATGGAATACATCATCGAGCTCTTGCATCACCATGGCATGGAAGATATTGCTGTTACAACGTGGTATCTGCCCGAGGCAATTGAGGAGCACTTCGGAGATGGGGGGGCTTGGGGCGTCAATCTGCGGTATTTTGTGGAAGAGCGTCCCTTAGGTACGGCAGGCAGTGTGAAAAACGCGGCTGGTTTTCTTGATGAGACCTTCTTAGTGATCTCCGGGGATGGCCTAACTGATTTTGACCTGGATGCAGCTATCGCCTACCATGGGGAAAAAAAGGCCTTGGCCACCCTAGTGCTAACCCGGGTGGCTTCGCCATTGGAATATGGAGTCGTATTTATCAATCAGACTGGCCAGGTGGAGCGCTTTTTGGAGAAGCCAAGCTGGGGTGAAGTTTTCAGTGATACCGTCAATACTGGCATCTATATACTGGAGCCTGAGGTCCTTGCTATGATCCCCGCTGATACCCAGTTTGATTTCAGTAGGGATCTCTTTCCCTTGATGCTCCAGGGCGGCCATGGGCTTTATGGCTATGTTGCTGATGGTTATTGGTCAGACATAGGGAATTTAGAGCAATATGTTCTGTCCCACGTGGACCTTTTGACTGGGAAGATCAGAGCATCACTGCCTGGCCATGGTCAGGCAGGTATCTGGATGGATGAGGGAGTCTTTGTCCACCCTGACGCAGTAGTGGAACCTCCCGTGGTTTTCGGCAGAAACAGCAGGGTGGAGCGAGGGGCCATTATCGGCCCTTACACCGTTCTTGGTCAGGATGCAGTTGTGGGCCAACACAGTTCCATCCGGCGTTCCATTCTGTGGCACAATGTGCATATCGGTACCGGGGTAGAAGTGAGAGGGGCGGTCATTTGCGATCAGGCCACCGTCAAACCCAAGGTGCGGATTTTCGAAGGTGCCGTCATTGGCAAAGCCAGTATTCTTGGCATGTCTAGCACAGTTCGACCCCATGTCAAGATCTGGCCAAATAAACTAGTGGAGCGTTCCTCTACAGTCAGTGATGATGTGGTCTGGACGGGGGCATGTTCACGGGCCCTTTTTGGTAATACCGGGATAGTTGGTCTAGCCAATCTTGAGATCAGTCCGGAGTTCTCTGCCCGGGTAGGGGCGAGCTTAGGAGCGCTCTACAAGCCCCGGCAGACTGTGCTGGTGGCGGCTGATGGTTGGGGGGCTTCACGCATGGTGAAGCGTGCCTTGACTGCAGGTCTCTTGTCTAGTGGGATTAATGTGGTGGACATTGGTTCAACAACCCTGCCAGTGACTCGGTTTACCTCTGTTTTGACCACAGGTGCCGCAGGAGTCTATGTACGCCAAGGCCGTAAAATCTCAGATCAAGTGGAGATTCAGATTCTAGACGAGGAAGGGTTTCCTCTCAGTCGCAATCAGGAACGAGCCCTGGAAAACTACTTTTCAAGGGGCGACTTCCGGCGGGTCCTAGGGAGTGAGGTAGGTAAAACCCAGTTTGTTGCTGGAGCCAACCAAGCCTATCTAAAGGCTCTCTTCGAGAGATATGACGAGGCCCTCTTGGATGGACAACCCTTGTCTGTTGTCATCGGCTATACATCGCCACCTCTCCGGTTCTTGCTACCCAATCTCTTGGCTAATCTGGGGTGTAAGATTACAGATCTTGCCTTTGATAGGCAGCCAGGAGTCGCCCCCAATGCCGTCATCTATGAACGGGACGTCTACTTAAGTCAGATGATGGAGACAGTGGTGGGGCAGGCGGCAGTCTTGGGCGTGTTGGTGGATGGCAGTGGGGAGATGGCTACTTTAGTTGATGATGAAGGCGAGATTGTGCCTGTTGATCTGTATTGGCCTTTGCTTACTTGGGCTGTCGGGGCCAATGGGAGAGATGGAGGCAGCTCCATAGTAGTTCCGGTCACCGCCTCCCACGCAGTGGATGATGTGGCGGCCAGATACCAAATGCCAGTTGTGCGCACCCAAAACAATGCCCGGGCTGTGCTACAGGCCGCCCATGGCCAAGCCCATAGGGACGCAGCTCTGCTCCATCCCGCCTTTGATGCCCTGGCATTTACCGCATCCGTGCTAGGGCTTGTGGCCCGGGCGGGGAAGAGTATCACCGATCTCATTGGGGGCATACCTGCCAAGGGGAGGCAGCAATTGGATATCTCCGTACCGTGGCAGGGAAAGGGGAAAGTCATGCATGAGCTGCTGGCCAACACAAAAGATCAGAAGAGGGATTTGATCGATGGCATCAAGGTCTACCATGAGCAGGGCTGGGCCTTAGTGCTGCCTGATGGAGAAGATCCCTTGGTATCGGTCTATGCGGAAGCCCCGACTTACGATGAAGCAGATGCACTGGCCCAGCTATATATGGGTCAAATCGACGAGGCACAGCTTACATAGGGAAAGCCTTATGCTGCATATCATCGGCATAGATATCATCGGTATAGATTCTGAAGTCTATCTGAGGGAAGATGTTGTTGCGGTATTCTAGACTCTGTAGACAAGCTTCATCGATGCGGTTTTCCGTGATTTGGCTGTAAAGCTCGGTAAAACCTAGCAGATGTTCTTCAGTGCGGCGCCGTGCGTATTCCATCATGGTGCCGGTTTTCATGATAAAGGCCCAATCACTAGCTTGGGCCAAGAGCAGTTCTCTGGCAGCTTGGTTCAGAGCTCTCTGCAGGATATCAGTGGCATCTGTATACCTATTTGCCATGTCAACCATGCGCTGGGCAGCCTTGTGCAGGTGCCGATATATCCATGCATTGCTATCATCTAGCCATACTTCATGGTAGCCACCATTGCCCCAACTTGATTCTGAGGGCATGCTCACTTGACCAGAAGGATACCGGCCAAGATACTCACTGGGTGTGATCATAGTAAACACCTTTTGATCATAAGCGCTCTTACGGAAGAGGTAATCTAGCCATTGGGGCCCCTCATACCACCAATGACCAAAGAGCTCTGCATCATAAGGTGCCACGATCAGAGGGGGTCGCTCCATATGGGGGGCGAAGTGTCGGATTTGTTGCTCCCGATTGAACATGAAGTTACCTGCATGTTCCGCAGCCCGCTCTTGCGCGACACGGGGGTCGTAAGTGTCTTTATGGCCTGCAGACCCGGTGATTCGGTGGTATTTGATCCCGGTACAACCCCTTATCCCATCTACCAGATATGGTCTTATATAATCGTAATCAAGATCAAAGCCGATGTCTCTATAGAAATCCCGATAGTAATAATCCCCCGGGTAGCCCTCTGTAGCGCTCCAAACTTGTTTTGATGATTCCCAGTCACGGCCAAAAGCTGCCACAGCGGCAGGTGTATGGACAGGAGCATATACGGAAGTGTGGGGACGGGGCTCGCCATGGAGCACTCCGTGGGAATCTGTCAAGAAATAGCGCAGGCCATACTTAGCCAAGATCCCATCAATGCCGGGGGCAAACCCGCACTCTGGCAGCCAGAAACCCTGGGGGTTCTTGCCAAAATGGTGCCGGTAGGTTGCCACGCCCACGGCAATCTGCGCTTCTACTGCCTTGGGGTTCAGATAAAGTAATGGCAAGTAGCCGTGGGTAGCTGCCGAGGCTAGGATTTCCAGTTTCCCAGTTTGGGCAATGCGGGCAAAAGCGTCCAGTAAGCGGTGATGATATTTATCGAAGAGCCGCTGAGCTTTCTGGAATTGGCTCAGGTACATCAAGGCGACGGTTTGGAGTCGGGGCTGCCATCGCGTGCGCTCCACTTCTTTGGAGGCCAGCTCCTGGAGCCTGTCGATGTGTCTCGAATAGCGCCTCTGGAGAAATTCATCGGCCAGCATGGAGGCCAATGTTGGTGTGATGGACATAGAAAGGCGAAAATCTACTCCATCCCGCAATAGTCCTTGGAGCATCTCAATTAAGGGGATGTATGTCTCTGTAATAGCTTCCATTAGCCATAGCTCTTCTAAGCACTCTTCTCTTTCTGGATGCCGCACATAAGGCAAATGGGCATGCAGGACAATGGCCACATGGCCTGACACTTGATGCAAGGTGATGCTCCTTTCTGGGCCTTGGGACTTAACCGGATCAATAGTGTATTAGCCTTGCTGCCAATCCATGGGACTGGTACCGGGCTGTGCTGGAGGGAAGGGAAAGCTGTAATCCTCCACTTTCGGCACTCCGCTCTCGTCAATGGTGGTGGCTCTTCCTCTAGGTGTTTGAACTATGTTAGAACTGGCGATCTGCCGGAAGCTGCCGGTGGGTGTGCGAATACCGATGTCTGCACGAAACTTCCCACCGGTTTTGCCAGTATGGATATGCCACTCTTCGGTGAAGGGCTGGACAGTGATGTCAAAAGAGCTCGTGGGTACTTGGCTGTGGTTGGGCAGATGGAAGACTCGCAATACTGTCTGGCATTCCGTATCTTGCAGCTCACCACAACTGCTTGCCCAGCTTTCAACTGTGATTTCCCAATAGGCGAAAAGCCACGCAGGATCCCTGGCCAAAAGTACGATATAGTCCTCCCCATAGCCACGGGGCAGTTCTCCCCCAATGGGCAGGGAAAGCGCAGCCAAGGGCTCTTGGTGATTCTTCCATATATCGCTGGTGGGAGGGCTGGCTAACTCCCCTTCGACATCTGATTCGTTCACGACGGCACCTCCTGCCCATGGCCGGCAACCGGCGAGTGTGAATACCTTCTTAAGTATTTGCCCCGAGCCTAGCATTTATGCGCCCCGGAGCTAGGATGTCGGCCGACATAAAGGACATGATAGGGAAAGCTCTACTTTGATCCTGACGGGAAATGGCAGGAAATACATGCCATACTGGCGAAACGAAGGGAGGGTGAAGGGGGTGTTAGTATGCACAAAAATAGTATTACCATAGTCAATGGGCAGTTGGTGACTCCATTCCAAGTGATGCCGGGGACGTTGGTCATAGAGAATGGGATTATCATCTATGCTGGTCCCCATGACCAAGCTCCTAGAAGAGGGCGTGTCTGGGATGCCAAGGGAGCCTATGTGACACCGGGTCTCATCGACATCCATGTACATGGCGGTGGTGGCGGAGATGTCATGGATGGCACCGTGGAGTCTTTGGATAAGATGTCTCGCACTTTTAGCCGCTATGGCACTACAGCGTTTCTGCCGGCCACAGTCACTGCTAGCCATGGAGAGCTTTTGCGATGTGTCACTGCCATGAAACAGGCAGCCCAATCAGGCACCAGTGGCGCCCAGGTCGTGGGACTGCACCTGGAAGGTCCCTTTATTAGCAAATCCAAAAAAGGCGCTCAAAACCCAGAGCATATTCGCTCAGCGTCACTAGACGAATTGGAGGAAATCTGGGGAGAAGCGGGGCCCTTGTTGAAGCTAGTCACATTGGCTCCCGAAACAGAAGGAGCGCTAGACGCTATACAACTTCTGCGTTCCTGGGGTGTTACTGTATCCATTGGCCATTCCGATGCATCCTATGAGCAGGTAATGGAGGCCCATCGATGGGGCGCCAATCACATATGCCATACATTCAACGGCATGCGTGGTTTACACCACAGGGATCCAGGGGTGGTGGGAGCGGCTTTGACTTGTGATGGTTTTTCCGCGGAGTTGATCTGTGATGGCATCCACGTACATCCTGCTGCCATGGAGTTAGTTCTGAGGGCCAAAGGTGTCGATCAGGTTGTGCTGATCACCGATACCATGCAGGCCATGGGTCTACCAGAAGGTAGGTATGAACTAGGGGGCCTGCAAATTGAACTATCCAAGGGAGCAGCTTACTTGATCACAGGGGAACTGGCAGGTAGCACACTATCCATGGCCGCGGCTGTGAGAAATGCTGTTCGATGGCTGGGAGTCTCTGTGGCTGAGGCCATCCGTATGGCGTCCTTGAACCCCGCCCGTACCGTCAATATTGCTGATCGCAAGGGCAGCCTTGTGGTGGGTAAAGACGGGGATATAGCTATCTTCGATGGTGACATGAACACTCTAGCCACCATTGTGGGAGGCGAAGTAGTCTATCAAAACGATTGACCTGCTATGAGACTAGGGTTAAGAGGATCTGATTATTCTTGTGAGGTGATGGATTTGCAGATCAAGGTTGTCAAAGACTATGGGGAAATGAGTAAGGTGGCAGCTGATCTAGTCGAGTGCTTTATGCGGAAGCACCCTGCAGCTGTCTTGGGATTAGCTACCGGCAGTACTCCCATAGGCCTTTACGAGGAGTTGGTACAAAGACATCGGGCTGGTCTGGATTTTTCCCGGGTGATTACTTTTAATCTTGACGAATATTACGGTCTTGCTAACAACCATCCCGCTAGTTATCACTATTACATGCAGGAACATTTGTTTCAGCACATAAACGTTTCTCCGGAGAACATCCATATTCCAAATGGGGCCAATGCCGATGCAGCTGAAGAGTGTCGCAGCTATGAAGCGAAGATCGTCTCTGCTGATGGCATCGATTTGCAGATTTTGGGTATTGGGAGCAATGGGCATATCGGGTTTAATGAGCCGGGCTCGTCCTTTGGTGGCACAGCTGGACTGGTCAATCTTGCCCCAGCGACCATAGAGGCCAATTCCCGGTTTTTTGATAAGCAGGAGGATGTTCCCAGACAGGCACTTTCCATGGGCATCAAGAGCATCATGAACTGTCGCAAGATTGTGCTCCTGGCCAATGGTGAGAACAAGGCCGAGGCCATAGCCCGTGCAGTGGAGGGGCCCATCACCGAAGCTTTGCCGGCATCGGTGTTACAGCTCCACCCTGATTGCACATTTGTTCTGGATGAAGGGGCAGCCAAGAAGCTGACTCCCCCTTCGCGTTAGGGATGATCGTAGGCCTAGAAATGCTGCCATAGCAGCTCATGGATGACTTCTGATAATCTGTCGGGGTCGTGCCTAACTAGATCAGTCATGCTAATCACCGGTGCTTCCACGGGGGTTATGCCCAAGGCCATGATTTCTGGTAGGTCTGCTTCCACAGGCACGGCCCCCTTTTCCCGATACCGTTCCTGCAAGTCCCAGGGGATGGGAACAGTGTTGACGATCACGTAATCTATCAGGCCGGGTCCCGCATGATCCAAAATGGCCTGGATGTGGTGGGAGGCCTTGTAGCCGTCGGTTTCGCCAGGTTGAGTCATCACATTGCAGATGTATATTTTCGGTGCAGATGAGTTGACTATTGCTTCCCTTATCTCCCGAACTAAAAGGTTCGGAAGCACACTTGTATATAGGCTGCCAGGACCAAGGATGATGGCATCAGCTGCCTCTATGGCCGCAATGGCCTCCGGCACAGGCTGGCAATCAGCGGGTTCCACAAACACTCTGTGAATAGACTTGCCTGGCTGGGGAATCAAACTCTCACCTATAGTTGTGGTGCCATCGTTGTACTCGGCTCGCAATGTAACCGAGCTGAGGGTGGAGGGCAACACTTGACCTCGGACTGCCAGAACTTGGCTAGATGCCCTAATGGCTTCCTCGAAATCCCCGGTGATTTCCGTCATGGCGGCAATAAACAGGTTGCCAAAACTGTGGCCCTGCAGCCCTTGGCCCCAGTTGAAGCGATGTTGAAAGAGTTGCTCCATCAGGGGTTCAGTATTAGCTAGGGCGACCAAAGTATTGCGGATATCGCCGGGGGGAGGAATTCCCAGCTCGGAGCGGATCCTGCCGGAACTACCGCCATCATCGGCTACTGTGACAATGGCTGTGATTCGCTCTGTTTCACCCTTGAGGCCCCGCAGTAGGGTGGAGAGTCCCGTGCCGCCCCCGATCACCACCAGGGCAGGCTCCTTGTCTAATCCACGCTTGTGAAAGATGATCCCTGCCAAGTCTTTAGGATCAGATGGTAAGATATCGATAACTAGCGATCGGATCACTTGGCGGAATCCTAAGCTGGCCGCAAAGATGCCTGTGGCGACTAAGACTATCCCGGCCTGCCTGATTAGTGGGGTCTTGATAGGCTGTTTCCACTGCCGCAGGAAAGATGTGATCTTCCGGCCGAAGGTAATCAGGCCATCGGGGCCCACTAGGATGGCAAAGCCACCGGCAGCCAGAATAGCCCCGACGATCATCAGCAGGATCCAGCGCTTGACCCGCATACCCGGATATAGCCACTTGATAGCCCGCTTCCATATACTATTGGGCCTATTTTTGTAATCCTCTGTGTTCCACATTGACAACAAACCCCTGATTCCGTATGAAGTCGGCTACATAGTTGGCCAAAGCCACGGACCGGTGGCGACCCCCAGTACAGCCAATGGCGATGACTACCTCTTGTTTGCCTTCTTTTATGTATTGGGGGAGCAGAAACTCCACAAGGTCCAGATATTTGCTGAGAAACTTCTGGGTGATAGACCATTTAAGGACATAGTCCCGGACCGGGCCGTCATTGCCTGTTAGGGGGGCCAAGGATTCGACCCAGTAAGGGTTGGGCAGAAACCGTACATCGACAGCTAGATCGGCATCTAAGGGAAGACCGTGCTTGTATCCAAAAGAGATGACTGATATTGCCATGGCTGGGTGGTTGCCTGTATCGTCGAACCAGCGCACTATCTCCTCCCTGAGCTCCCGGGGGCTGAGCAAGCTGGTATCCATGATGCGGTGAGCCCGTCCTCTGAGCTCCTGTAACCTCTTGCGTTCCTGTACGATGCCTTCGAGAATGGTGCCTTCAGGAGCCAAGGGGTGCCGACGTCGGCTTTCTTTGAAACGGCGAATCAAGGCTTCATCAGAGGCTTCCAGGAACAAGATTTCATAGGAGAAACCTGTTTCTTCTAGATCCTCCAAGACCTCAATTAGATGGTCAAAGAAACCCCGGCCCCGTATATCGCAGACTAAAGCCACATGCTTGATCTTGCCCTGGGATTGAATGCAGAGTTCTGCAAATTTGGGAATCAGGGCAGGTGGTAGATTGTCTACGCAAAAAAACCCCATGTCTTCCAATATGCGAACAGTCTCTGTCTTGCCTGCTCCGGACAGGCCGGTGATGAGGACGAACTTCATGGTATGCAAAGGCGTATCCTTCCCTTCTTTACATGTCGCCGTAGGCTTTCTCCACCTAGATCTAAGTCTCCTGCTCCTGAGCCATGTTATGAATGGCAGCCATGGGTATGCCTGCAGCCTGGACCAGCCGTACACCGGATTGCATTTCCCCCACTCGGCAGGGCCGGTGGGCATCACTATTAATGACGAAATGGGCTCCAGCTTCAAAGGCAATTCGCACATAGGCAGGCTCGATATGGTCATGACCGGTGTTGATTTCCATGTATGTCCCAGTTTTGGCACAGGTTTCTGCTATTAGCTTGGTATCTATGTTCACATGTAGGCCTGGGTGGGTGAGGATATCTATGGGATAGCGGGTCAAGGCGGCAGTGATTGCTTGAGTGTTTGCCCCTCGCAGGCTCCTGCCTATCCGGGGAGAGTAGCGTCCTATGCAATTCCCGGCAAGCAGCATTCCTGAACGACAGTCATTGGGATATACTAGTAAATGAAGTCCAGCTAAGATAATATCAAATTCATGGAGTCTTTCCAAGGGAAGGTCTAGGGTGCCGTCTCCACCGATAATGTTGGCCTCTACCCCTAACAGGATCTCAATGTCTGGGTATTTTCTCTGGCACACTTCAATCTCTTGCCTGATTGTGTGGAAAACATCGAGGCTTTGAACACCAACTCCAAAAAGGTTGGCAGGTCCGTGATCGGTTATAGCAATAGCCGTCAAGCCTGCATTCAAGGCTGCTTTGACGTTATCTTCCACTGTGCCTTGGCCGTGGCTATGTTTTGTGTGGGTATGGTAATCCGCGAAGACGTGCAGCTTGGTTGCCTCTTTTCGTGGGTTTATTAGATAGTGGCACTACCCCACCTTCATTAATATGATTCCATAGGGACTGGGCGATACACCCTTCACCCATGGGCGAAGGTCCAGATAGGATTACTATAGAGGATTTGAACTCTCAAGTAGCGAAACCGGCTTTGAAGCCGAGGCTATGCCTGGGTCATTGACTAGGAAAGGGGGGGAGTGGGGGGATAGCTCCCACGCAACCATGGGATTTTCCCGCACCACCAGGGATGAACTGGCTCGGATCATGCCGGAGCGCAGATGCTGTCAGCTGGCAGAGCTAGCGGGTTTGGCATATGTTGACGGGACATTGACTGGCAGTGGCTACGACGTTGTGGCTGGCCAAGCCGCCGCGGCCAGAAAAGTATACCGCTTATTTAAACAACTCTACCAGCCGCAAATGGAAGTGAAGGTTCGCCATGGAGCTCGGTTCAGCAAACACCATGTATACATAGTGAGAATTCCCCATCAGCCAGGGCTAGAGAGGATTACCAAGAGCCTAGCCGGTGTTCAAAGACGCTACTCTTTGGGCCGATGGGGTAGAGCCTGCTGTCGCCGGGCTTTTCTCAGGGGCGTGTATCTAGGTCGGGGTTCCGCCACTGATCCCAGCAAGAACTACCATCTGGAGATTATCACTGATACTTTCCGCCAAGCGGCCCTTGTGCAGAGCTGCACAGAAACTTTCGGTTTATCTCCTGGTGTAGTGCGACGCAAGAACCGTGTCACCCTATATTTCAAGGACGCTGGCCTGATCGGGCAGTTCCTCAGTCTCTTGGGCGCCCATACCGCTGTGCTCCGATTGGAGAGTGTGCGGGTGGTAAAAGAGATGCGCAATCAAGCCAACCGGTTGGTCAACTGTGAAACTGCCAATTTGGATAAGACTCTGGAAGCCTCTTTGCGGCAGGTGGAGAATATCCGCCTCATTGAGAGAAAGATGGGGCTGGAGTCTTTGACAAGAGATTTGAAGGAGATCTCCCGATTAAGGCTGCAGTATCCTTACGCAAGTTTGAAGGAATTGGGTCAGCTCTTGGACGCGCCATTGAGCAAATCCGGTGTAAACCACCGTTTGCGGAAGCTAGACGATATTGCCGATGAACTGCGGGAGACTGATGAAACTTAAATTTCCGGGAGAAATCTACCTGAATCTGGAGGAGTTTGGTCCGCTGTCTCGAATATAATGCAATGGATACAGGATCTCTTTTTTTGCAGTTGGTGGGACAGAATGTGTTGTGGCGGGACAACAATGGACCCCGAAGAGTTTACTGATACCCAGGGTACACGAAGCTGCAGTAATGGCAACACTACTGAACAGGTGAGCCATCAATATGGAATACAGGAGGGCTGCGGGCCTCGCCCGCCTTCTATATGGTCAATCTGGAAGTTCTGAGAAAAATAGCTCCGGAAATTGCCGAACTCGTGGAGAAGCGCTACACTATTTTGAGGAATATCTACTTTGTTCAACCAGTAGGTCGTCGGGCCTTGGCAGCTCGTTTGCGACTGCCGGAGCGTACGGTGCGTAACGAGATCGAGCTTCTGCGGGAGCAGGGTCTGCTAGTTTCCAATCCTGCCGGCATGGAGGTTACTGCTGCCGGTGAGCGTATTCTCGGAGAATTGAAGGAATATGTTAGGGAGCTAAGGGGCTTATCTGATCTCGAGCGTCGACTATCCCGCCTTTTGGGCCTGCAGCAAGTGATTATCGTACCTGGAGACTCCGACGAAGATGAGACTGTCAAGAAAGAGATGGCCAAGGCTACTGCACGATACTTGAAAACAGTACTTAGAGATGGCGAGGTATTGGCAGTGACGGGGGGCACAACTCTCGCGGAAGTAGCCAGGAGTTTTCCAACATCCGGTGAAAAACGAGACGTGATGGTGGTACCTGCCCGGGGAGGCCTCGGTGAAGAGGTAGAGAAACAGGCCAATACTGTGGCTGCCAATATTGCCGAACGACTTGGAGGTGTCTACCGCCTGCTACACGTGCCCGATGACGTAGGGGATGATGTAATCGCCTCGCTGTGTAGCGATCCGAAGATTAAGGAAATGCTAGATCTGATCAAAGAGACCGATATGGTCTTACATGGAATTGGCTCAGCAGAAGAAATGGCGAAGCGCAGGGGGCTGAGCGAAGATGATTTGCGGCTCTTGCGGGAAAAACAAGCTGTGGGAGAGGCCTTTGGTTACTACTTCAATATGAAGGGCGACATCGTGTACTCCACCAGTAGCGTGGGTTTACGTATGGAGGATCTGACCAAGATTGATAAAGTAGTGGCCGTGGGTGGCGGGCATAGCAAGGCTGAAGCAGCTCTAGCTGTCATGTCCAACCGCTACCAGCATGTTTGCATCACCGATGAAGGCGCTGCCCGTTTGATGCTCGCCCGTTTGGAGGGGAGTGATGTGGGTACCAGCAGATTGGATGAGATTTGAGGGGACCGCTTGTGGGTATCCTGAACTTGGTGTCCCATTGGTGTAGGAGTTTCCCTAGTCAGGGACTCCATTATGATAGATCATTTGGTGAGTTGAGCTAAGAAACTAAGAGGAGGATGATGGAGTTGGCAGTTAAAGTTGCGATTAACGGTTTCGGTCGGATTGGGCGTCTTGTTCTCAGAGGGTGTGCCAATGATCCTGATGTAAAGGTCGTAGCTATTAATGATCTGACTGATGCTCAGACTCTTGCCCACCTGTTTAAGTATGATTCGGTACACGGAACCTATGCTGGTGATGTGCGGGCTGACGGTGATGAACTAGTTGTCGGCAACAACCGTATCAAGGTATTTGCTGAGCGGGATCCAGCCCAGTTGCCTTGGGGTGATCTGGGAGTGGAGTACGTCGTTGAGGCTACCGGTATCTTCCGAACCAAGGAAAAGGCCATGCTCCATATACAGGCCGGAGCCAAGAAAGTGGTTATTACCGCCCCTGCCAAGAAGGAAGATATTACCATAGTCATGGGCGTCAATCAAAAGGATTATGATCCAGCCAATCATCACGTGGTATCCAATGCTTCTTGTACAACCAACTGCCTCGCACCGGTAGCTAAGGTCATTGATGATGAGTTTGGCATCAAGCGTGGCCTCATGACTACCATTCACTCTTACACAAACGATCAGCGAATTCTTGATCTAGCCCATAGTGATCTGCGCAGGGCTCGGGCAGCAGGTGTGAGCATTATTCCTACCACCACCGGCGCCGCAGTGGCAGTGGGTCTAGTGCTTCCTCAACTGAAAGGCAAGCTAGACGGCTATGCCCTGCGGGTGCCGACACCGGATGTGAGCATCGTGGATCTTGTGTGCGAACTAGATAAGTCCACCACTACTGAAGGACTCAATGCAGCCCTCAAGGCAGCCGCCGAGGGTGAGTTAAAGGGTATTCTGGGCTTTAGCGAAATCGAACTGGTTTCTGTTGATTATACCGGTGATTGCCGTTCATCCATCGTTGATGGTCCTTTGACCAACGTCATGGATGGTAATCTTGCCAAGGTTGTTGCCTGGTATGATAATGAGTGGGGTTACTCCATGCGGGTAATTGATGTTGTCAAGTATATGGCCTCCCGTGCTTAGCAAGGGATAGAGACTGCCCCGGCTGGCCTTGAGCCAGTCTGGGGAGGTTTTCCTCACGCAACCAAGCGAGCGAAGGCCGCAGATTGAGGGGGTTTACATGAATAAGCGCACCGTGAAAGATATGGATGTCCAGGGCAAGCGTGTATTTGTGCGGGTAGATTTTAATGTCCCCATGGATGAGGCGCAAAATATCACCGATGATAAACGTATTCGGGCAGCCCTACCAACAATTCAATATCTCACTGGTCAGGGTGCCCGAGTAATCTTGGCATCCCATTTGGGTCGTCCCAAAGGCAAGCCTGAGGACAAGTACCGTATGGATCCGGTGGCTCAAAGGCTAGCTGAACTCCTTGGCCAAGAGATCACCAAGGTAGATGATTGCATAGGTCCTGAACCGGAGCAAGCTGTCTCCGAGCTGGAAGACGGGGACATCCTCTTGCTAGAGAATGTTCGTTTCTATCCAGGGGAGCAGACAAACGATCCGGATTTTGCCAAGGCCCTATCTTCTTTGGCGGATATCTATGTCAATGACGCCTTTGGGGCTGCCCACCGTGCCCATGCTTCCACAGCCGGTATTGCCGATTATTTGCCGGCGGTAGCAGGTTTTCTCCTCCAAAAGGAAATTGAGATTATGGGCAAGGCCCTCAATAAACCCGAACGTCCCTTTGTGGCTATCTTGGGTGGCGCCAAAGTAGCCGACAAGATCGGTGTGATCAGCAATCTACTGCAGAAGGTGGATACACTGATTATTGGGGGTGGAATGGCGTACACTTTCCTAAAGGCTCAAGGCCACGAGATCGGTGATTCGCTCCTCGATGGAGAGAGTCTACAACTGGCCCTAGAGTTGATGGAAAATGCCCGTCAGCGTGGCGTAAGATTCCTCTTGCCTGTAGATGTGGTTATTGCCGACCGCTTTGCAGCAGATGCAGCCCATGAAACTGTAGATGCTACCGGGATGCGGGAGGGATGGATGGGGTTGGATATCGGTCCCCGCACTATAGAGCTATTTAGTAGCGAGATCAAGGGCGCCAAGACAGTTGTGTGGAACGGCCCCATGGGTGTTTTCGAAATGCCAGCTTTTGCTGCGGGTACCAACGAGATCGCTAAGGTCATGGCGGACAGTGGAGCTATCACCATTATCGGTGGTGGCGACTCGGCGGCCGCCGTGGAGCAGGCTGGTCTAGCGGACAAGATGACTCATGTGTCCACAGGCGGAGGTGCGTCTTTAGAATTTCTCGAAGGCAAAGCATTGCCGGGTGTCGAGGCTTTGAATGATAGATAATTGCCGGAGGCGATAGTTTTGAGAGTTCCAATCATAGCAGGTAACTGGAAGATGCACAAATTGCCCAATGAAGCTGTTGCTCTGTGTCATGCCCTGATTCCTCGCCTCGGTGAGTTACATGATCGAGAAGTGGTGCTCTGCCCTCCTTTTACAGCATTGGCCGCCGTTGCTGAGGCGCTTAAGGGGACCAGCGTGTCTTTAGGCGCTCAGAATGTCTTCTACGAGCCCAGTGGGGCGTATACTGGTGAGGTTGCCCCCCCCATGCTCAAGGCATTAGGTGTGAAATACGTGATTGTTGGTCATTCGGAGCGACGTCAGTACTTTGGTGAAACTGATGAACTAGTCAATAAGAAGGTAAAGGCCGCCCTCCAGCACGCTCTTACACCCATAGTCTGTGTTGGTGAAACATTGGAGCAGAGAGAAGCGGGTATTACAGAGTCTTTGGTGAAAGGCCAAGTGGAGCAGGCGTTTAGTGGGATCTCGCCTGATGAGGCTTGGCAGTTGGTAGTTGCTTATGAACCCATATGGGCCATTGGCACCGGCAAGACCGCTACTTCAGAGGAAGCCAACCGAGTTATCGGGGTAATTCGCGAAACTCTGGTAGGTATATATGATGGGGCCACTGCTGGATCTATCCGTATCCAGTATGGCGGCAGTGTCAAACCAGGCAATATGGCAGAATTGATGCAGCAGCCGGAGATCGATGGAGCTCTAGTCGGAGGGGCTAGCCTTGATGCAGAGTCATTTGCCCGGATTGTGAGATACAATGATTGAAATTGAGAAATCCGGTGCAAAGGAGGATGTTGCGTGGCAAGGGCAAAACACCCTGTTTGTCTTTTGATCCTAGATGGATTTGGTGTCAATGAAAACCGGGAAGGCAACGCCATTTCTTTGGCTAAAACCCCCTTCCTTGATGAACTGAGGGCTAACTATCCCGAGGCGTGCCTAGCGGCTTCCGGTGAAGCGGTGGGGCTGATGGAAGGCCAGATGGGTGACTCTAACGTGGGGCATCTGAACATCGGCGCCGGCCGCGTTGTCTACCAGGATGTTGCCCGCATCAGCAAGTCGGTACGGGACGGCAGTTTCCACACCAATGAGTGGCTAGTCAAGGCGATGACCACC
>DAIQRD010000016.1:0-9622 GCA_036786445.1 Bacillota bacterium | reverse complement strand
AAAGGGACTGCTTTGCATTTGATGGGCTTACTCTCGCCTGGAGGAGTGCACAGTCATAGCTCCCATTTATATGCTCTTCTGGAAATGACTGCTGCTATGGGGTTAGAGCAGGTATATATACATGCTTTCCTAGATGGCAGAGATGTGCCTCCCTCTAGTGCCAGAGAATATATGGAAGACTTGGAGCATGAGATTGAGCACATCGGGGTAGGCCAAGTAGCTACGGTTTCCGGACGTTACTATGCCATGGATAGAGACCAGCGGTGGGATCGTACAGAAAAGGCATATGACGCCTTAGTCATGGGAGAGGGTCGCCGGGCAGCTAGCAGCATAGAGGCGGTGCAAGTGGCCTATGATAGAGGGGAAACAGATGAGTTTGTTATTCCCACAGTGGTTGAAGATGACCATGGCAGGCCCATAGCTGTGATTGAAGATAATGATTCAGTGATTTTTGTCAACTTCCGCGCCGATCGAGCTCGCCAGATTACCCGAGCTTTGACAGATAGGCATTTCACAGGATTTGCTAGATCTAGGCGTCCCAAGATTACCTTCGTAGGCATGACCCGATATGATGAGACTATTGTTGCCCCCTATGCTTTTCCACCTCAAGACTTAAAAAACACCTTGGGTGCCGTTGTGGGAAATGCTGGCTGGCGGCAATTGCGGATAGCTGAGACTGAGAAATACGCCCATGTTACTTTCTTTTTCAATGGTGGTGATGAGCACAATTTCCCCGGCGAGGACCGCAGACTCATCCCGTCACCTAAAGTGGCAACCTATGATCTAAAACCGGAGATGAGTGCTCTCGAGGTGGCAGCTGAGGCAGTGCAGGCCATCAACAGCGGGGAATATGACTTGATGGTGCTGAATTTCGCCAACTGTGATATGGTGGGACATACTGGCATTCTGCCAGCGGCCATTCAAGCGGTAGAAACTGTTGATTACGCTGTCAAGCAAGTGGTCTCCGCTATGCTGGCCCAAAATGGATATGTTGTTTTGACAGCTGATCATGGTAATGCTGAACAGATGATCGACTATGCAACCGGCGAGCCCCATACAGCTCATACACTGAATCCAGTCCCGGTTATCTTGATCACTGATCGGCAGGATCTAGGTCTGAAAGATGGAATCCTAGCTGACTTGGCCCCCACAGTGTTGGAGCTCTTGGGGCTAGAGCAGCCATCGGAGATGACTGGTCAATCACTGATCACGAAGTAGTAGAAGCCTTGTATGATATATCAAATACGGGAGGTAATGAGTTTGTCAATTATCGAACACGTCCAGGCATTTGAGATACTAGATTCACGGGGTAACCCCACTGTGGAAGTGGAAGTCGTTTTGACTGATGGTTCAGTGGGCAAGGCTGCAGTGCCTTCAGGAGCCTCTACAGGCGCCTATGAAGCAGTGGAATTGCGGGATGGCGACAAGCAGCGCTATCTAGGTAAAGGTGTACTTAAGGCTGTCAAGAATGTCAATGAGGTCATTGCCCCGGAAATCGTTGGCTATGATGCGATTGATCAGGTAGCCGTCGATGAGCTGATGATTGACCTAGACGGGACTGCCAACAAAGGTAAGCTAGGAGCCAACGCTATTCTAGGAGTGTCTCTGGCAGTGGCCAAAGCCGCGGCGGCATCGGTGAACTTGCCCCTGTATCAGTACATTGGAGGCACAAATGCTAAAGAATTGCCAGTACCAATGCTCAATATCCTCAATGGTGGAGAGCATGCCGACAATAACGTGGATATTCAGGAATTCATGATCATGCCAGTGGGTGCCGAGTCCTTTGCCCAGGCTCTGCAGATGGGTGCCGAGGTATTTCACAGCCTTAGGGCGGTTTTGGGGTCCCAGGGCATGAATACTGCCGTGGGTGATGAGGGTGGTTTTGCCCCTAACCTCAGATCCAACGAACAGGCCCTGGAAGTGATTATCGAGGCCATCCAAAAAGCCGGTTACCGTCCAGGTGAAGACGTGGGGTTGGCTCTAGACGTAGCCGCTACAGAGATGTTTAAGAACGGCAAGTATATCTTTGCAGGTGAAGGTGTAGAACGCACCACAGCCGAGATGATAGATTTCTATGCTGCGCTCTTGGACAAGTATCCCGTTTTCTCCATTGAGGATGGACTCAGTGAAGATGAGTGGGACGGATGGAAAGAACTCACTAACCGGCTGGGCAAACGGGTGCAGCTGGTGGGTGATGATCTGTTTGTGACTAATACCCAGCGCCTCAGCAAGGGTATCACCATGGGAGTGAGCAACTCCATCTTGGTTAAAGTCAATCAGATTGGCACTCTAACCGAGACCCTAGACGCCATTGAAATGGCCAAACGGGCAGGCTATACTGCAGTGGTATCTCATCGATCAGGTGAAACCGAGGATACTACCATAGCAGATATCGCAGTCGCGACTAATGCCGGTCAGATCAAGACAGGGGCTCCTTCCCGCACTGACCGTGTAGCCAAATACAACCGGCTCCTGCGCATTGAAGCCGGCCTCGACGATCTCGCTATCTACCGAGGAAAGGCTACGTTTTACAATCTAGCCTTCTAATAGTTGCTAGAAAGTAGTCTAGGGGGAAGCCTAGTGGTTGTCAGCTTCCCCCTAGGTATGTTAAAATGAAGTGAATGCTTGGTGGCAGCGGAGGGGGTGGAGTGATTGGTAACGGCTCTCATGGTCATTCAGCTCATAATATCCATAGGCCTCATCGTAGCAGTTGTTCTGCAGGAAAGCAAAGGTGAGGGATTAGGGTCTATCGGTGGCAGTGCACAGATGTTTTTCGGCAATCTCAAAGGCATTGATCGTACCTTGGAACAGGTTACGAAATATCTCGCCGTTGCTTTTATGGTGATGTCTCTCATTCTGACCTTTATTTAAGCCCATTTTTGGTGGAGCGGCATTGTCTTCAAAGGTAGCGCAATCCTTTTAGATGACCCCTGGGCTTGCCAGTGCCTGTGGGGTTTTTGCCATGTATGACAAGGAAGATGGCTGCAATTGACAAGCTGTCCAGGCGGGATCTATAATGTTTTTGTGCGCTTGGCGGACCATAACAAAGGGGGAAAACGGGGAATGCGACGTGCAGACAGTATTCGCTTGCTGCTCCTCGTGGTCGTCGTTGCTGTTGCAGGTGTGGTTTTGTATCGAGTGCCTATGAATTTAGGCCTCGACCTGCGCGGCGGTGTCCATGTAGTGATGCAGGCACAAGAAAAACCAGATGTAAAGGTTTCAGAAGAAACCATGCAGCGGGCAGTAAGCGTCATTGAACGCCGGGTCAATGGCATGGGGGTCTCAGAGCCCATCATTCAGCGCCAGGGAGCTAGGCGAGTTATCATTCAGCTGCCGGGGGTATATGACCAGCAGGCAGCCATTGATACTATTGGCAAGACGGCGCAACTGGAGATCAAGAATCCTTTAGGTGAGACGGTTTTGACAGGAGCTGACCTGGTTGATGCTCAGCTATCCCGAGATCAGTTTGGTCGTCCCTCAGTAGCAGTGGAGTTCAGTAGGGAAGGTGCCAAGAAATTCGCTCAACTGACAACTGTTTACCAGGGACAGGCTATTCCCCATGTACTTGACGGGGAAGTCTTGGTGAATCCGGTTGTCCAAGGTCCCATCACCGAAGGGAAAGGCCAGATCACAGGCCGGTTTACCATTGATGAGGCCAAAAATCTAGCAGTGTTGCTCAAGGCAGGCTCTTTGCCAGTACCCATGGACGTCATGGAAATCCGCAACGTAGGACCCACCTTGGGTCAACAGTCCATTAACCGGAGTGTGCGAGCGGGGATTGTCGGTATTATCCTGATTTTCCTCTATATGTTAGCCTACTATAAGCTGCCAGGTCTTGTAGCTGATATCGCTTTGATCATCTATGTAGTTATTGTTTTGGCAGCCATGGCGCTATTGCGGGCTACTTTGACCCTGCCGGGGATTGCTGGTTTCATTTTGTCCATCGGTATGGCCGTTGATGCCAATGTCCTGATTTTTGAGCGAATCAAAGAGGAGTATAGGGCCGGTAAGCATGTGAGGGCAGCAGTGGGGGCTGGTTTTGATCGTGCCTTCCGCGCCATCTTTGACGCCAATATTACTACTCTGCTGACGGCCATCGTCCTATTCTACTATGGCAGTGGCCCTGTGAAGGGCTTTGCCGTGACTTTGAGTCTGGGAATCTTGGCCAGCATGTTTACAGCCATAGTTGTCACTAGGCTGATTCTCAATACCGCCGTAGATAGTAACCCCGGCGCCTTTGAGAGGTCTCTGGCAGTGAAAGGGGTGTCCCAGTAATGGACTTTGTTGGTAAACGTAAGATCCCCTTTGGGATTTCCTTGGTACTAGTTGTGGTTTCAGCCATATTGCTGGTTGTGCCTGGTTTGAATTGGGGAGTTGATTTCACCGGGGGCACGCTCATGGAGCGGGGATTTGACCGGGCGGTCACAGCTGGTGAGATCAGGCAGGTGCTGGGATCACTGCAGTTGAAAGATCTGGACCTAGGGAAAAGTGTTATCCAGCCCACGGAAAATAACCTTTCTGCACTGATTCGGACCCAGGTCCTGACCAATGAGCAGATTTTGGCCATTGATGAGGGCTTGGTGGCCCATTTTGGTCCTGTGGAATCGCTGCGTACAGAGATGGTAGGGCCTGTGGTTGGTCAAGAGTTGGTCAAGCAAGCCCTCATGGCGCTTTTGCTGGCGGCAGTTGGGATGCTAGTCTACCTCTCCTTTCGATTTGAGTACAGGTTTGCTGGTGTGGCGGTGCTGGCAGTCCTGCATGATGCTTTGATAGTGTTGGGGATCTTTGCCCTCTTGGCTAAGGAGATTAACAGCCCCTTTATTGCCTCCATTTTGACTGTGGTGGGCTACTCTGTGAACAACACCATTGTCATTTTTGACAAAATACGGGAAAATATCCAGTTCCGAAAACGAGAGTCGTGGGCTGAGTTGGCCAACAAGAGCATCAACGAGACTTTGACCCGCTCGATTAATACAAGCCTTACTACTTTGCTTGCGGTATTAGCTTTGTTTTTCTTCGGGGGAGCAACTATCCAGGATTTTGTGCTAGCTCTTCTCTTGGGCATTCTTGTGGGGACGTATTCCTCGGTGTTTGTGGCAGGACCCCTATGGGTAGCCTGGAAAGAGTGGGATGATAGGCGGAAGACAGCGAGTGCTCGGGCTTGAGGGCCTGGGCTCGATAGCGGCGATACAGAGGCCCCGGATACTGCTGGGGTTTTTGTTCTATGTGAGGTAGACTACTAATGGAGATTCCCGTCAGTGAATGGAGGGGCACTTTGGTGTTTCGAGGAGTAAACCGCCGTTACCAGCATTTACGGCGATACAGGCAGATAGCGGAGACATTGTTGCGGCACGGTTTTGGCTACCTATTGCAGCAACTAGATCTTGTATACCTCTTGCCTTGGCGGCGGCGGCTCTTCAAGCTTGAGCAGGATGATGGTTCTTCTCGAGGACGACGATTGCGCTTAGCCTTGGAAGAATTGGGTCCTACCTTTGTCAAGTTGGGGCAGATGTTGAGTACCCGAGGAGATATGATCAGCTCCGACATCATTGCTGAACTGCAGAGGCTACAAGATGAAGTGCCCGGCATACAGTTTCCGGTTGTGCGAGAGCAAATCGAAGTGGAGCTGGGATGTTCCCTCATGGATGCTTTTGACGGTTTTCAGGAACATCCCATTGCAGCAGCTTCCATCGGTCAAGTGCACAGAGCCATTCTGCATGGGCAAGAGGTGGTAGTCAAGGTCATGCGACCCGGCATTGACCAGGTTATCGAAACTGACCTGGAGATTCTCCATGGGCTGGCCCGCATAGTTCAGGAGCGCTATAGCACCGAAGTCTTTGATCCGGTGGACCTCATCGAGGAATTCGCTCGGGAGATACGCCGGGAGCTGGATTACACCATTGAAGCCCGCAATGCTGCTCGATTCCGTGACAATCTGGCCCATGATGCCCAAGTTCATATCCCTCGGATATTCTGGTCCCATACTACCGGGCGGATCTTGACTATGGAATTGATTCAGGGCACCAAAGTCAACCAGATAGACACGTTGAAAGCCAAAGGCATCGATCTGCAGGCTGTTGCCCGACGGGGAGCAACATCTTTTATGGAGCAAGTCATGATCCATGGTTTTTTCCACGGCGATCCCCATCCCGGCAACATATTGATTGAAGATGATGGGACCATGGCCTTAATCGATTTCGGGATAGTGGGACGTTTGGACAAAACCACCATGGAAAACTTGGCTGACCTGTTTATAGGGATTACCAAGCAAGATATTCCCGGCATCATTGAAAGCCTGCGAGTTATGGCTGTGTTTGCGAGCAAGGTAGATCTAGTTGAATTGGAAAGAGACCTCGATGATATGATGTTTCGTTACTATGGCAAGGTCCTCGCCGATTTGAGTATGAGTGCCATCATTGAAGACCTCCTAAATGTCACTAGGAAACATGGCATACGTCTGCCTTCTGATTTCGCCCTGTTAGCCAAGGCGCTGCTCTTAATTGAAGGTGTGGGTCGGACATTAGATGAGACGTTCAATATTTTCGAGATAGCGGAACCTTTCGCCCGAGACCTATTGAAGGAGCGGTATCGACCGGACAGGATAGCCCAGAAAGCACTGCAATCAAGCTGGAAATACGGTCAACTGCTAATGCATTTGCCTGCTAAGCTAGATACCACATTGGATTTGGTTAACCAGGATCGCTTGCAGGTGATTTTTCGCCACAAGGGTCTAGAGGAGCTCATGGTGCGCTTAGATATTGCCAGTAACCGCCTGTCTTTTGCTTTGATTGTGGCGGCCCTAGTCATCGGCTCCTCCTTCATGGTGCAAAGTAGCAGAGGGCCGGCTTTATTTGGTTTACCTGTGCTGGGGGTAGCTGGTTTCCTCATAGCGGCCTTTTTCGGTATCTGGTTGATCATCGCCATTGTGCGCTCTGGGCGAATCTGATGTAGTCGCTACGGGTTGTCTGATGTAGAGGAAACAGCGGGTGGAGAAGAGAATAAACTGGTATAAGCTGGATAATTGTGGGAGGGGACGGTGCTGCAGGTGATAGTGTATCTGGTCTTAGCCCTAGTCTTTGCGGTCTTTGTGGCGCTTTTTGCCGTACAGAATGCTAGTCAGATAACGGTTACCTTTCTGGCTTGGCAGTGGAATACTTCGGTGGCAGTGGTGATTCTAGGGGCAGCCGCTTTTGGCGCGCTGTTTGGGGGTTTGATGGCTGCTGTGCGGGAAGTACAATTCAAACTCAAGGTGCGGGGTCTGCAGGGCCAGATAAACCGTCTGGAGGCTCGCCTAGAAGAGGGTGAGACGGAGAAGGGCAGGTTAGAGGCACTGTTAACAGAGAGAGGGGCAGAGGGCGACTAGGTAGAACATAGGACTCTGAGGTGAGTTTAGCATGCAAAATGGTAATGCTACCTGGTTGCTGAGGACTGGTGATGGCGAGAAAGAGGCTGTTCTCGTTGATGCGCTGGGAGTCTCCAGCACAGTGGCGCGGATTCTAGTGGGTCGGGGCATAGACACTCCCGAGGCAGCTGCAGAGTTTTTCGATCTCCGCTGGGATGTCGTACCATCGCCGTGGCTCTTGGCAGACATGAAGCCTGCTGTAGCCCGCCTGACCGAGGCCATCAAGGGTGGTGAGATGGTTACCATCTATGGAGACTATGATGTGGATGGTATGACTGCTACTGCTCTTATGGTCAGGATCATTCGGGAGCTAGGGGGCAGGGCAGATTATTATATTCCTCGTCGAGCCGAGGAAGGCTATGGTCTGCATCAAGAGGCACTAGAGGAGATTGCTCTTCACAGCCGCTTGGTAGTCACTGTGGATTGCGGTATTACAGCGCTGGCAGAGGCTGCATTTGCTGGAGATAAGGACCTGGATCTCATCATAACTGACCACCATCAACCTGGTGAGACACTGCCTGTGGCCATAGCTGTGATTAATCCTAACCGTGTGGATTGTCAATACCCTACCAAGGAGCTGGCTGGAGTAGGCGTAGCCCTGAAGCTGGGCCATGCTCTAGCCATGTCAATGCTGGGTTCTTCCCAGGCTGCTGATGCTTTGGTTGGCCAGTATCTAGATCTGGTGGCTTTGGGGACAGTTGCTGATGTTGTGCCCCTCAGGGGCGAAAATCGGATTCTAGTTCATCTGGGATTGAAGGGTTTTGCCGCTACCTCCGTAGGGCTTGCAGCCCTTATAGAAGTAGCTAATTTGGAGGGGCAGGATTTGTCCGCGACTAATCTGGCCTTTGGTCTAGCCCCTCGGTTGAATGCTTTAGGCAGGCTAGATGATGCAACTGCTGGTGTGAGGTTGCTCTTAAGCGAAGACGTAGATGAGGCAGAACGGCTGGCCCAGATGCTAGATGAGGCCAACCATGAGCGGAGAGCCATTGAGCGGACTATCGCTGAAGAAGCCATGCAGCGGGTGGAAGAGGAAATTGATCTAGAGGAAGAATGGTCCATCGTGCTGGCTTCCTGCAACTGGCACCCAGGCGTCATAGGGATAGTGGCCTCTCGGCTCGTGGAGAAATATCATCGGCCTACCATATTGATTAGTCTCGCGGAGGAGCCGGGCAAGGGCTCGGGGCGCAGTATTGATGGGTTTGATTTGCATGGAGCACTGCAGACCTTGAGCCCTTTGCTAGAGCGCTTTGGTGGGCACAAAATGGCGGCAGGTCTATCAATTAAGCATGATTTGGTGCCGGAATTGCGCAAAGGCCTTAACCAAATAGCTCGAGCCCGTTTGACAGAAGCGGATCTCGTGCCCAAACTATCGGTGGATGCCGATATGGCATTACATCAGGTCAATGATACTCTCCTTGATGAGCTCGATAGCTTGGCACCATATGGGGCTGGCAATCCTCAACCCATACTTGTGGCACAGGATGTGACCGTGGAAAGAAGTTGTCTGGTAGGTAAGGGTCGAGATCACCTCAAGCTCTTTGTATCGGGTACCGATGGCACAAGGGCAAAGAGCAATTCATTTGAGGCCATTGGCTTTAGAATGGGAGAACGGCTGGATCTCATTGAAGGAGCCGCGCGGGTGGATTTAGCTTTTCTACCCAAGGTGAATGAGTGGAACGGCAGAGTCAATATCGATCTCGTACTCAAGGATATTCGCCTGCCGGTACGGGAATTGGTGCAGCAGCATTTGCATCGGTCTGTGCGGGACTATCAGGCTGTGTGGATGAGGCTGGGTAGAGTCGCTTGGGAGAAAGCGATAGACGATCATTGGCCCATTGCTGTCCCCCGAGGAATAGTCGACTGGCGATCAGGTAGCGATAGAGCGAAGCAGTTAGGAGAGCTCCTGCAGAGCCCAGGTACTACACTATTGCATGTCGCTTGGCCTGATCATGTTGGGGCCCTGGCTGAGAAAGTAGCTCAGATGGCGCCCCACAGGGGTCGGGTGGGTATCTACCATGGTCAATTGCCTGCTGCAGAAAAAGGCTTCCTCGGGGAATTGCTGGCCCGGGAAGCACTGGATTTGGTCATTACAGCTGAGCCGGTGAGCCAGGATCTGGCCAACTACTTCCGGAGAGTTGTGCTATACCACTTGCCCTTGACCCCCCAAGAGTTTGGGTACCTGTGTAACCTAGGATCTGAAGAGATCTACTTGGCCTATAC
>DAIQRD010000015.1:0-30208 GCA_036786445.1 Bacillota bacterium | reverse complement strand
AGAATCCCGCTTACAGGTAAACTTGTGACTAAATACACCGCTTTCCACAAGGAAGCGGTGTATTTTGCTAGAATCCATAAAATGGACCAAGCACACTTGGCCTCATGGGGTGCCGAGCCGGAACCGGGTTTGAGAGGACGGTTCGTGCAGTATATATGTATCTGGAAGAGGCAAATACTTAACATGTGAGCGAGGGAAAGGAAGGGACTTAAGTTGAAACTAATAGTGGACCAGGATCTTTGCATTAGCTGCGGTCTTTGCATCGAGATCTGCCCCGAAGTATTTGATTGGAACGATGACGGTAAGGCCAACGTGGTGGTGGATCCCATCCCCGAAGAGCTAGAGGATTCTGCTCAAGAGGCGCAAAGCGAGTGCCCTACTGATGCTATTCAGGAGCCGTAATATTCACACTCGAAGGGGCGCCCTACTCGCGCCCCTTCGCCTCCTTGTCTGATGTGTTAAGATTACTGTGCCGCCCAGCCCAGGGAGCGCTCTACTGCTTTTTGCCATCCTTGGCATAATGCCTCACGGTCCTCATCACTCATGTGGGGAGTAAAACTGCTCTCCCGCTCCCATGTGCTAGCGATGTCGTCCAGACACGACCATATGCCACATCCCAGCCCCGCCAGGAAGGCCGCACCTATGGCGGTAGTCTCTGTTACTTGGGGCCTTTCCACAACAACGTTGAGCACATCCGCCTGAAACTGCATGAGGAAATTGTTCACAGACGCCCCGCCATCCACCCTCAGAATCGGAATGGACATATGGGCATCTTTTTGCATAGCCAGAAGGACTCCCCGAGATTGGTAGGCTATGCTCTCCAGGGCAGCCCGTACCAAGTGTTTCCGGTTCACTCCCCTAGTCAAGCCTAATATGGCTCCCCTAGCATATGGATCCCAATAGGGGGTACCCAAGCCCACGAAAGCTGGGACCAAATAGACCCCCGCCGTATCCGAGACCGCTTCTGCCAACCCTTCAGTTTCCGCGGCACATTCAATCAACCCCAACTCATCTCGCAGCCACTGCACCACTGCCCCGGCGATGAAAACGCTCCCCTCCAGAGCATAGGCAACCTTGCCAGGCTCGAGCCCCCAGGCGATGGTGGTCAACAACCCCTGATCCGAAGCAACGGCTTCAGTTCCTGTATTCATTAGAGCAAAACAGCCTGTACCATAGGTGTTCTTCACCATGCCTGGCTGAAAGCAAGTCTGTCCAAATAGGGCGGCCTGCTGATCTCCAGCAACACCGTAAATGGGGATACCGGCAGGCAAACATGGATTACCGGCAGTAACTCCAAATAACCCACTGGAAGGCAAGACTTTCGGTAGCACTCCCAGGGGTATATCAAATAGCTCCAAGAGCTCCCCATCCCAATCCAACTGATGGATATTATACAAGAGAGTGCGCGAAGCATTGGTATAATCGGTAGCATGCCGTTTCCCGCCGGTGAGGCACCAGATGAGCCAACTGTCTACAGTCCCAAAGAGGATCTCACCTCTATTGGCCCGTTCCCTAAGCCCAGGACGATTGTCCAATAGCCAAGCAATTTTGGTGCCTGAGAAATAAGGATCTAATACGAGGCCAGTCTTGCTGCGAACAAGCTCAGCATAGCCTCTATCTTTCAGGCGTTGGCATGTGGGGGCCGTCCGCCGACACTGCCAGACTACTGCCTTACCCTCCGGCCTACCTGTATGCTTATCCCAAACTACAGTGGTCTCCCTCTGATTGGAAATGCCTATGGCGGCAATCTCTTTTGCCTCAACCGGCCCGTATAAGGCTCCCCTGATGGCATCCATGGTGGACTGCCAAATCTCATCAGGATCATGCTCAACCCAGCCAGGCTTGGGGTAATACTGAGTGAACTCCTGATATCCTCGGCAAACAGGGCGGCCGTTATGGTCAAAGATGATGGCAGTGGTACCTGTGGTGCCTTGGTCAATTGCTAAAATGTATTTTCTCACCCCTGCTTAGCTCCCTTCCCACCATTCGTACTTATTCATAAATTGACCGTTAGGCACCCCTTCTCCTGCACAGGAGATCCAAAAAAGGCACCAGTACGGTGCCTTACTATGGCTCACAGTCGCATATATGACTATATGTCACCCGCCTAGGCGGGAATTAGCTTTGTCACATTGGCATCCATAAACTCCTGACCGATTATCTTAGCAGCTCTCACCCGGTGATGCCCATCCATTACGAAATACCTATCATCTAGCTCATAGACTTCTATGGGAGGCAAAATCTCTCCTCTAGCCATGGCCTTTTCAATGTCCTTTGAGCGCCGATCGGGTCTGCGGTACATCCATTCAAAATTCTGGTCAAAATCCTTGTAGCGATCGACACTGCCCACTATCTTATCTAGCTCAATCGCAGTGATGCCCACAGTTCTGTGATTCAATGTGCCATACTTGATCCGCTCTTGGTCCAAGGACTGCACGCTTTTACGTCTGCGGAAGAACAACATTGCTGTCTCCCTCCTTCGGTATTGCTTTAGCGGCACTGGGCCATTTACTGTCCACCCCGGGTCATCCCCTGACCCATCCGCCAGTTACATTATACGAAATCACCGAAGAAAAGACAAGGGAACCGCTGTTAAGCTTTGGTTACACTGGTTAACACTACGTAAAATCCGCAAATCAGGCTATAAAGCTGGATTCCCAAGGCGATCGCGTCCTCAAGCTGATCGCCGACATTACAAAAAACAAGCAGACCAAGTGATTTCTAGGCCTGCTGGGGTAAAGATGAGTTTCTCATACCCTAGAGTCGGATTTCCACCACATCTCGATCCATCTTTTTCATGGCCCGGGACAGCTTGGCTTGGAGCAGTTCATCTCCGGCGGAGACTCGACGCACCTGCCGCAAGAGATCGATGCCTCGGCGAAAAGCACTGACGACGTCTCCCTCGGCTAGGCCCTTGGCCTGATCCATCAATTCTACAAAGCTACACCCCTTACTCCAGCGATAAGCGAGCTCATGGGGTCCATTGTGAAACCGTACCCTCTGCTCCCCCAGGAAGCGTTTCTCCAACAAGCTCAATTCAGCCGCTAAATTATGGGCGTGGGTGAGATCCACCAATCTCCAAGGCTTAACGGGCTCATCCCTACGGGGCTCGTAATCAATTGACACTGCCAGAGCATTGATGGCATCTTCAGATAGCTCGTGGAACGTGCCATCAAATAGCAGTTCTGTAACTAATAGCTCCTGCACATAGATACCCGCTGCGATGCGGCCCCGCGCCGTCAGATCGCCATCTTTGATGTACTCGAGCTCCTGGAGAAATCCCTGTTTCATGACAAAAGCCTCATACAAACGCTCCCCGGTCAAGACGGCACGCATGGTTTTGCCTAGGTCTCGCACTCGCCTCTCAGACCTACGCAGCCGTCTCTCCCTACCGCGACACTGAGAACGCTCCCTTTTATTGCACTCATGTGTTGGGGATGCCTGGATCTTGTCGTTCAGCTCATGGAGCTGGCGTAAGACCTGTCGCCGTCGCCCTCCTTTGCTGCCCCGGCCCTTCATTTTGGCCAGCTCTTTTTGCAGCCTGTCCACTTGCCGGCGAGCCTTTTGCACCGTTTCAATGCAGCTTTCCTGGCGATAGTGGGGACAGCGTTGTTCAGTAAGGGTTTGGACCTGATCCGATGCCTGTAGTAAATCCCTTTGCAGCCTCTTATATTGACGTTGATTCTGATACACCATGAAATTACGCTCTAGTACATTGCGAATCTGCTCTGGAGTTCTGTATCGATGGGTCAAGTTCAACACCGAATTGTAATTCAGATCAAATTGACTCCAGAGTGGCTCGATGTTGTCTTCCACCCGCTCTTGCAGTTCTCCGGGTTGGTAGAAATTCAAGTCCACCATGGTGTAAACAAAGCCCTGTTCATCGATGCCCCGACGCCCTGCCCGCCCTGCCATCTGGAAATACTCTCCTACTGTAAGCTGCCGGAAACTCCGCCCATCATATTTTGTATAGCTATCGAAGCATACTGTACGCACAGGGAAATTCACACCCACAGCGAAAGTCTCGGTAGCATACAACACCTTGATCAGCCGGCGCTCAAACAGCTCCTCAACTAGCTCTTTACAAGCTGGCAAGAGGCCAGCATGATGATACGCTATACCCCTTTCCACTATTGCAGCCAATTGGTTGACACTGCCTAGGGTCCGCAATTCCCTTCCCCACAGATGCCGTTCCACAGCTTCCCGTACCAACCCCACTTCCTCTTCATCTAGGTAATTGTGGCTCTTGGCTAGATCATGGGCATGGGCTTCACACCCCCGTCGGCTAAAAGCAAAAAATAACAGGGGCAAATACTCTTCACCCAAAGCATCCACTAACTCCCGGTGATCGGGCGACGGGAAAGCTTTCCCCTTTGAGCCATCCACGGGGCCAAGCGAAGAGACTTCTTTAAAATAGGCATCCATTTTGACAAGGTCAGTGGTGCCCAACCCAGGTGCAAAATAGGCATGGGTCAGGGGAACGGGCCGGTGACGGTACTCCACTACTGCCACTGGTTCCCTTCGCAAAGTTGCCATCCAATTGCTCAATTCATGACCATTGGCAATGGTAGCACTCAGGCCCAGAAAACGCATATGCTCCGGCAGGAAAATCAGCGATTCCTCCCAGACAAAACCTCGGGCCTCATCGGCGATATAGTGGATCTCATCAAAAACTACATAGGCAATATCCTCTAACGATCGACTATAATCAAACAAAATGTTCCGGAAGATCTCTGTGGTCATAAGTAGCACTGGGGCTTCTTCATTCCTCACCACGTCCCCGGTGATCAGACCAACGTTTTCCTCGCCGAAATTCTCTCGGAACTGCTTGAATTTCTGATTGCTTAAGGCCTTAATTGGTGCTGTATAGATCACACCCTTCTGGGAGCGGCGGGCCATTTCCACAACATAATCGGCAATCAAAGTCTTACCCGAACCTGTTGGTGCCGCCACAAAGACAGAGGCTCCTTGACGGAGATGAGAGATAGCCTCCCTCTGGAATTCGTCCAGTGTATACCCGCGAAATGTCTTTGGTACGTCAGTTAACTGCATGGATTTCTCCAACTCTCTAGTTGAACTAGCCAAATCTGCTCTAACCATCTCTTAGTATATCCTCTCAACCATGCCCAGCGCCAGCCATACCCAACAATTCCTCCGAATTTGCCAAAAAAGAGGTTTGAATCAGCCGACACCGCGCTTTGCTGCAGGATTCCCAAGGCTCTGTGGGTAACTAGTATTTTGATCATAACCTGAAGTGCACCATCGCATGAAGGAGGCAAACACATGTCTATACCTATTGGACTGCAACTTTATTCCTTGCGGGAGGATGCTACTAAGGACTTTGTGGGCGTTCTCAAATCCGTAGCCGCCATGGGCTATGCCGGGGTTGAGTTCGCTGGTTACGGGGGTCTTAGCCCAGAGGAGCTCAAGACCATTTTGGGTGATTTGGGCTTGCGGGTGGCGGGCTCCCATGTGGGATTCGATCAACTAGATAAGCAACTCGATGAGATACTGAGCTTTAACACAAAGCTCGGCAACAAATTCCTCATCTGCCCTGCCGCCCCCCGGGAGCTGCTGGCCGACGGAGGAGCCGATGACTGGAAAGCCTTTGCCCACAAGCTATCTGAGATTGGGGCCAAAGCCAAAGCAAAGGGCTTACAATTGGCGTATCACAACCATGCTTGGGAGTTCAAAACCGTCGATGGCCAACATGTACTGGATATCTTCTTTGCCAACGTCGATCCCAACAACGTCATGGCGGAGCTGGATCTGGGCTGGACATTCCACGCCGGTGTTGATCCGGTGACCTATCTAAAGAAATTCAAAGGCCGCTGCCCCCTTGTGCATATCAAGGACTTCAAACAGGATGGCCCCCAGACCGAAGTAGGCACCGGAGACGTAGATTTGGCTGGTATCGTGGCCACTGCCCCTAAGGTAGGGGTCGAATGGTACATTATCGAAACAGAGCAATACAACATGGCTCCAGTAGATAGTGTACGGGTGGGGTTGCATAATCTAAAAACCGTGCTACAGAAATAACCCATTGAGGTGGGACTGGAGTGGGACTATGATAGTGGGAATTGTCAGGATCAGGCTGCATATCTCCGATTGTCAGTCCCTCAAAGACAAACGCAGTGTAGTCAGCAGCCTTATCCGCCGGCTACGCAACAAGTTCAATGCTGCCATAGCAGAGATCGACGATCAGGACCTGTGGCAAGAGAGCACCATCGGGGCTGCTGTAATTGGTGGTTCTACTGCTCATGCCAGCAGCCAGCTGCAGTCCATCATAGATTTTGTGGAAGGGCAACCAGTGACCATGGTCACCGCCATTGAAACGGAAATACTGTAGAATCTTGCGCAAGGGGGCTAGCCACCCCCTTACGCATTCACCGAGTCAGAGCTCATCGCCGGTGTGGCGGAAATCCCATGCTCGCAAAACCGGTAGTCTTTCCCCATCAGGATAGCCAAAGTGCCCCCGCAGCGATCGCAAGGTGGCCAACGCCTCGGGTCGGTTCACGAAAAACATGATCAGATCACGGATAAGAGCCATGGTCGGAGGCGTAATATAGTGCTCCATACCTTCAACCTGCTCTTCGATACCCAAGTCTGCATCGAGCAATAGCAGAAAATCCTTTAGGGTCCGATCACGCCAAATGAGAAATTGCCCATATTGCTCCCCAGATGGTGTCAAAGCAATATTACGATACCTTTCGTAGTAAACAAAATCTGCCTCGTGCAATTTCTGCACCATCCTAGTCACACTAGATGCCTGTACCCGTAGCTGTTCTGCTAGATCCACTGCCCGCACATATCCCTTGGTCTTGACTAGGCGATAGATCATTTCCAGATAGTCTTCCATGCTTTCCGTTAGCATCATTGATTGCTCCTCTATCCGACTTCAACGAGCATCGACTATCCCCAGAATACCAACTGAACAAACCGGACACCTTGGGTGATGAAGAAGCAGACAGCTATGGCTGTAGCCGTAGTGAGCAAACCCGCTATGGCGGTCCATTTCCAACTCCTGGTCTCACTATGAATGGTGAGTAGCGTAGTTCCACAGGGGAAATGCAACAGAGAGAATACCATGACATTCAAGGCAGTCAACCACGTCCATCCCCGGGATACTAGCAACACTTTCATGGTGGCAAGGCTATCGAATTCCATCAATGCGCCGGCACCAAGATAACTCATTAGCAGAATGGGAATCACGATTTCATTGGCAGGTAACCCCAGGAGAAAGGCCAGCAAAATGAAACCATCTAGCCCCATGAGACGGGCCATTGGATCTAAATAACCAGCCCCATGTCCCATGATGCTGAGATCACCAATCTGCGCATTGGCTAGAATCCAAACCACAGCGCCGGCTGGTGCAGCTACTTTCACCGCCCTCCACAGCACAAGCAACGTCCGGTCAAGCACAGACCGTACCAGGACCTGCAAAATCTGGGGTTTTCTGTATGGCGGCAACTCCAGAGTAAAGGAGGCTGGTATTCCCTTGAGTAGTGTATGAGAGAGAACCCAGGAAACTAAGAAAGTCGTACTGATGCCTAAGAGCACCATCCCCACCACGATCACTGATGCGATGAGGTTCCCCTGCGCCAATCCCGCCCCCAAGAACAGGGAAGACATGGCAATCAGCAGGGGAAAGCGACCATTGCAGGGCATGAAATTATTGGTGAGGATAGCGATCATCCGCTCCCGGGGTGAATCAATGATCCGGGCTGCCATGACCCCAGCCGCATTGCAGCCAAAACCCATAGCCATGGTCAGTGCCTGCTTGCCGTGGGCACCGGCCCGCTTAAATAGGCTATCTAGATTAAAAGCCACCCTAGGCAGATACCCCAGATCTTCCAGCAGTGTAAACAACGGGAAAAAGATGGCCATGGGAGGCAGCATCACCGATATCACCCAGGCCAGACTGCGATAGACACCTAGAACAGTCAAGCCATGGAGCCAATCTGGCGCCCCCAGCCTTCCAGAAAGAATCGTCAACTGCCCTTCCAAAGCAAAGAAGAGTCTAGCTAATAGGTCGGAGGGATAGTTGGCACCTGTTATGCTTAACCACAAGATAAGGCCCAGTACCAGCAACATTAAGGGATAGCCGAGGAGTTTGGATGTCAGTATGTCATCTATCTTTTTGTCCCAATCAATTCTCCCGTTATGAGTTCGCGTCACAGTATCAACAGAGAGGGCCTCAGCCCGCTGATAGATGGCGGTGACCACCATGTCCCGCACGTCTCCCAACTGCGTGCTTAGTTCCTTGGCTCGCCGAGTGACTTCTCCTAAGGCATCTCCTGCGTCGATCCCCATTCTTAATCCTCCCGTCCCGCATTAGGTGCCAAACCGTATTGCCTAATCGCCACCCAGGCTGATAGATCACCCTCCAGTAACCGCAGTGCCACCCAGCGCTTACTCAGACCATTAATCGGCACCCGTTCGAGGCATTCCTCCAATTCGTTGATGGCCTTTTCCATCGGCTCAGGGTATTGCACTAGACCCGGCCGGCAAGACACTTGACTGGAAGCAACTCTGTTGATCCAATCCTTGAGTAATCCCAGACCTCGACCACTGTTGGCTGCAGTAGGTACTACTGGAACCCCCAGTTTCTGTGATAGCTGCTGCACGTCAATCTGCAACCCTTTGCGCTCGGCTTCATCGATGAGATTGAGGCATACTACCACCTTCGGCGTGATCTCTAGCACTTGTAGGACCAGATTCAGATTACGCTCAAGGCAAGTGGCATCTGCCATAATCACAGTGGCATCAGGTCGGCCGAAACAGAGGAAATCCCTCGCCACTTCTTCCTCTGGGGAACTGGCCAGCAAAGAGTAGATGCCCGGCAAATCTACCAGGACAACGTTCTTCCCTCTGTGGTGATAGAATCCCCGGGCCTGTGCTACAGTCTTTCCTGGCCAGTTACCGGTGTGCTGGTTAAGACCGGTTAAGGCATTAAAGACAGTGCTCTTACCTGTGTTGGGATTGCCAGCAAGGCTCACGGTATAATCGGCTGTTATGTGGGCTGGCACGAAGTCTTCTCTAGTCACCTCTAGTCCAGATGACTGATACGTAAGTCCCATAGACCTTCCCTTCCTCTAATTAGCTACTGGCTGAACCAATATAGTATCTCCATCGGCTTGCCTAAGTGCAATCACAGCTCCCCTAATACCGAAGGCCGTAGGGTCTCCCGTAGGGCTACGGCGAATAGATTCAACAACAGTGCCTGGCACTAATCCCAGATCCAGCAAGCGTCTCCGGGTATTGCCGTTGGCCTGCACCTCAAGAACAACTGCCTGCCTACCAATGGGCAAGCGAGCCAGCGTACATGTGTTTGCCCTCATTCCTATGGCTCCTCTCCAGCAACAACTTTGCCCTAGCACAACTTTCGATAATACACTATGAGGATCATGGCCCGATGGTTCCTGCTTCTCCCCAAAATCACAAAGGGGAAGGCCATAGCCTTCCCCTAACAGTGTGTCTATATAGTCATCAACAAAGGTCACTTACCTCATTTTTCAGGGATCTCCGCGATCACTTCGATCTCGACATCCATATCAAAAGGCAGTCTTCCCGCCTGGATGCATGTGCGGGCTGGGTAGTTGGGGCCCATGTAGCGAGCATATACTTCGTTCATGCGGGAAAAATTGTCCATATCCGATAAGTACACCGTTGTCTTGAGCACACACTCCAGACCAGAGCCAATTTCCTCCAAAATCAGTTTTATGCTCTCCAGCACTCTCTCAGTCTGTGCTTCAATACTCCCTCGCACGAATTGGCCAGTAGCAGGATCGAGGGTGCCCTGCCCAGAAACATAAGCAATGTTGCCGTGACAGGCAACTGTGGAATACGGCCCTTTGGCTGCAGGCCCTTTAGTGGTGTTAATGACTCTTTTTTGCATGGTCTTCTTCCTTTCTATTTCCATACTCCCAGGGCTAAAGCCCGGGGTATTCCCTAGCCACCAGTACTGCTGGGACAGTAACGCAACTATCTAGTGAAGCCTTCTTCACTTTGGGAGGTATAATCCATAATGCATGCCCGCCCTAAGATCATCGCCCTGGACGTGGATGGCACTTTGCTCAATAGTTCCCATGCCATATTACCTTCAACCAAACAGGCCCTTGCCCGGCTGGCATCAGCCGGCCATCATATTCTCCTGGCAACTGCCAGACCACCCAAGAGCGTTGCTGGCATCGTTCAGCAACTTGGCATCGGTAGTGCCATGTTCATAGCCCTCAATGGTGCCACCATTGTCCGGCAAAACAAGATCATCCAAGACTTGCCCATGGACCGCGATTCAATCAGACAGATTATCGAAGAAAGCCGGCGCCAGGGTCTGCATGCCAACATCATGGCTGATTGGGATTGGTTTGTGGAGGGCGCCTCTATATGGTGCGAGGAAGAAGCAGCCATAGTTCAATTCCAACCAGAGACCGTCCCTGACCTTCTTGATCCCGCACTGCCCCCGGCCCACAAAATACTTGTGATGGGTGAAACGCCTGCCATCGCCAGCTTTCAGGGATGGGTTCTCACCCAAGGCCTGCCACTTTCCGTCAGTCTATCCAAGCCGAATTACTGCGAGATTGTCCATCAAGGAGTATCAAAGGCCCACGCCCTGCAAGAAGTGGCCCAGATGCTCAGTATCCGTGCTGCCGATATCATAGCCTTCGGTGACGGCGAAAACGATATGGAGCTAATTGAGATGGCAGGCATCGGTATCGCCATGGGCAACTCCATGCCCAAGGTGCTGGCTGTAGCCGATCTCATCACCAAAAGCAACGACGCTGATGGCATCTACCATGCCCTGTTGCAGCTAGACCTGATCTCGCCCCATACTTGATTCTGGACTATGGTACCGAATCCAGCCAAGCCCTACATAAGCTCAATTGCCCATGGCCATGAGTTTCTCCAATTCCCTAAGCAGAGATTCCACCCTGTCATCGGTAGCCTCGATACCAAGAATCTCCTTGGGACCCATAGTTCTCCCCCAATACGCCTCATTGGCGTCTTCATCAGCTTCAATAACAGCTCCCTCCAAAGAAAACCCGGCAAAGATACCTTTGCTAATGGAGTAACTGTAAATTGCAGCCTGCAGATCCACATCAGTACTAGCCCCTGCCTGACGACCTACGGGCCCAGCCGCCACCCCAATGTCACCGCCTAGGGTTACTCTTTGCGTCCCTCGAAAACTCTCCATGCCTTTCTCATTGTTAATAACCAATACCAAGGCAGTAGATTGCACGCCGAATTGCAGCCCATAGGAGATTCCCTTCATACTGATAAAACTCGGCCCATACCAAGTACCATCTTCCTGATTGCGCTGTACAACTAGCCCTTCCCCATACTTACCCCCTAGGAAGACACCAGCCTTAATCACCGAAGGGAAGATGGCAACACCTTGGGCCTTCTGCAGCAAAGCAGCCATGGCTTTGGCGTCAGGTTCTGTAGCCATTTCCTGGAGTGTCGATATACTTTCACTGATGCGTATCCTAGGTGATGCTGCGCTGGCAACTGGCAACCACACAAGTAGAAATACCAGTATTAGGCTGAAGCAAGTCCCTAACGTTCTTAGTCTCTTGGCCATCACAACCACCCTCCCAAATAACTGCTAGATCTCTAGTTCGGAATCTCTGGTTCGGCCTGATTAACAACCCACTCCACCTTGGGCTTTAACCATCACTATCCCAAGACACAATTTCCCCCCAAGCGAGGTTGTTCCTCCCAAGGGATAAATGGGTCTGCCGGCAGCCCATGCCTGTTCATCGTTGATAGGGAAGGATCAGTAGCCAGGAGATAGCAGCTGGCCTTTCAGATCCAGAGCAGGTTTGCCTTGGTCTAGAGCGATATGGCCATTGACGAGTACCCACTCCACCCCCGCTGCCAATTGATGGGGGTCAGAAAAGGTGGCTCGGTCCCAGACGGTGTCAGGACTAAAAACAGTAATGTCTGCAAAATATCCGGGTTGGAGCAGGCCTCGCTTGTGGAGGCCCAATTTGGCCGCAGGCATGCCGGTCATTTTATGAATGGTGGCTTCCCAGGTCAAGAGCCCCTTTTCCCGCACATACTTACTCAGAACACGGGAGAAAGTCCCGTAATAGCGAGGGTGAGGATGGCCATGGCCAGTGGGGCCCCCGGGTGATACCGCCCTGCCATCTGATCCGATCATGGCCAAGGGCTTCGGTAGAAGAAACTCTATATCGTCTGGGGATATAACGAAATTCACCATGCTCACCTGATTGGCTTCCTCATAGACCAAATCCATAACTAGCTCTACGGGATCCTGCTGTAGCTGTGCAGCAATTTCCGCCACAGAAAGCCCTTCCATCCACTGCTTGTCCGGGGACACAAGGGAAGCGATTCGAATATCTTCCCAGTCAATGGGGAAGAAATTAGCCCAGCCAGGACAGCCGTGGATTATGTCATGATAGATCCGTCCCCGTTCTCCGGCGTTACTCAGCCGCTCCAACAATCGATCTGTGCCACCGGCCAATGACCAAGGTGGCAACAGCTGACCTAACCCGGCGTTCCCTGCCCGATAGGGATATATATCATATGTTACATCGTGATCTGCGGCAGCAGCTTCAATTAACGCATAACTGTCCCTCACTCTGCCCCAATTAGACTTGCCAGCTGCCTTATGGTGGGATATCTCCACACTTGCCCCCGATCTGAAACCAATAGATAGAGCCTCTCGAATAGCCTCCAACAGGGTAGCGGCTTCGCCTCGAACGTGGGATGTGTAAAGACCGTGGAATTGAGCCACTACCTGGGCCAGTTCCACTAGTTCCGCAGTATCCGAGTAGATGCCCGGGGGATACACTAACCCAGTGGAGATGCCAAAAGCTCCTTCCTCCATGGCTTGGTAGACCAGTTTTTTCATGGTTTTCATTTCAATGTCTGTAGGGGGCCGATCATCAAAACCCATGGCGGTGGCTCGAATGGTGCCATGACCTACCAAAGGCGCCACGTTGATGGCTATGGGCTGAGCTCTTAGAGTATCAAGCCATTGTCCGAAGGAATTCCAGCTCCATTCAATGCCATAGCTATCCGCAGCCATCCCCAGTTGGACCGGTACACGGGATGCGTCACTGATAGGTGCCACTGACATGCCACAGTTGCCGGTTACATTGGTGGTCACCCCCTGGTACAGCATACTCAACGCCCGACCATCAGCCAGCAGCTCTAGCTCCGAATGGGTGTGGATATCGATGAAGCCAGGGGCAACTATCATGCCTGACGCATCCAAGCGTTGAGTTGCCTCCGAGCCTGCCAAATCCTCCACAGCCACAATCGTATCTGCTTTGATCCCAATATCAGCAGCTAGAGCTGGAGCACCGGTGCCATCAACTACCAGTCCCTTCTCAATGATCAGATCAAACATGTCCTATCCCCTCCCAGGGACTACTCGTCCCCTATGGTAGGCAATTATTCTAGCTAAGGTCCGTGGAAATACCAGTCTCCAGCATCTTGGGGCTGGTGGCCATGGGCAGTCTGCCAAAAAGCAAAGTAGCTAGTATAGCCAAAATCAATCGGCTGCCCATTAGCCAAGAAACGCTGGCCCCAATGGCAACGAAAATCAATGTATCCTCGAATATCGAATGACATATTGAAAGAAAGATAGCGATGGCGTAGCGATCTTTCAGAGAAAGGTCTCCGTCTTTGGCGGCGCTGATAATGACGCCTGATCCATAGGAAAAACCAATGCCCAATCCCACAACCAAAGGCAACACTGCCTCTTTGGAGATCTGCAGAAAGCCCGCTACACCATGAAATCTAGCGGTAATACGCTCCATGACACCACTATCTTTGGCCGCCTCTATGAAGATCATCAAAGGCAGGACAATGATCACGATATTTTTGAGGCCTAGCAGGCCTGATATGAGCCCATCCCAGGCCGCCTGGGCTAGATTGACGCTCATCAGCACTTCACTCCCGACACAGCTATTTCTACCCTTAATAAAGCCAATTCACGCCCAAACCCGCCAGTATAGAGACACCCACCCGCATAAGGGCTAATGGCCAAGCCTTGACTCCAGTCTTGCGGGTAATTGCGCTTTCTAGGAAGATGCCATGACAGATAGTGATCATTACAGCGATCACCGTCACCTGCTTGGCAGTAAGATCTATAGCCAAGACAACAGCAATAGCACTATAGATATTCACGAAATACCCAACAACTATGGCTAAGGCCGCCTCTCCTGGCAACCCCAATAGAGACATCAAAGGTTCCATCTTGATTGCCAACAAGCCTAACCACCCAGTCTCCTTGAGAATGGAGATGAGCACTGTCAAAGGGATGACCACTTTAGCCAGTTCCCAGATGGTATTGAAGCCATTCTTGAGCCCTCTTGCCCAAGAGGTTTCTGATCCCATGCCTCCAGCTCCCCACAGTTTCCCATAATTAATGGATTTCATATTCTCAGTGCCTATTCTATAACACATCAGGACCGTAGTCTACTTGTGGAAATGGGCTCCCGGCAAGCTAGTCAGTTTATTTTGGAGTCAAATGGCAATACTAATCTATGTAATTGAATCGAAGGGAGGTCATTGGGAATGCAGTTACAAACAGGTACCCCGGTGAGCCAAGGCATCATGCAACAGCCTCCGGAAATCGTGACCAGCAAGGATCTATCCTACATCCAAGATGCTCTGTCCTGGGAATTGCTGGCAGCCAAGAAGTTCGCAATGTATGCCCAGATGGCGCAGGAGCAAGGGGTCAAGGATCTTTGTGATCGATTGGCGAAAATGCATCAAACCCATTACCAGAAAATCCTTATACATTTGGATCCAGCCAAAGCTATGCCGTCTCAACCCATGTCACAGTAAATAGGGAGGTGAAACCGTGCCAAACAGCAAAAACATAATTAGAAACCCCAATTCCGGATCACTGCCTACAGTCAAAGGGCCACAGATGAATGATCGTGATATCCTCAACGATGTCTTGGCAACAGAAAAATACCTGACAGATAACTTCAATGTCTTTGCTCGAGAAACCAGCTATGCCACTCTGCATAGTGATGTAGAGAGCATACTCTGTGACACTCATAAAGCAGCTCGGGACAGCTTCAATGCTATGTTCCAACGAGGCTGGTACACTTTTGAAGGTGTCGACAGACAGAAACTGCAAAACACGCAGCAGCAGTTTAGCAACTATCTGACACAGTTTCCTTACCAAGGAGCTTTACAGTAAAGAACCCCAATAGATCATGGCGCGGCTAAGCCGCGCCATTTTTCGTGGGACGTATTCAAAGCAGATTGCGCCAACGAAACACTTCTTTTTGCTCAACATGGGTAAGTAAAGTCCGCCACGCACCTAACTCAGAGAGGATGCCAGCCTTGTCTTCTTCAGCCATATAGCCCCCCAGCCTAGCTAAGGACAGATCGAGATCATCCATTTCATCCCGATGCATGCGCAGATCCCAGATTCGCCGTATGGTTGGCCACTCCTGGCAAAGCCTGTCCAACACCTCTTGGGCACCCAACCAATTATCTGCACCCACGGCCGACTCCAAGCCTCTAGCGAGATTCTGTAACTCACCGACAGCCAGCAGAACAGAACGGTCACTTAAGTAGCCACCCACCAAAAACAGGGCGAACACCGCCAAAAGGACTGCCCATCTCCACTTCATATGCACTATAGGGGAACCCTCCTCCGATCTAGCTGACTCCTACTTCCTGCCATCCGAGGCTGGATTCCCGGGGCTGGATGAACAGCGTGCCATCAGTGCTTAAACTGGCATATAACACATCCTGGGGGCGATTGACACCGTGTTTTGCTAACTCGCTCTGGAGCCAGATCATGTCCAACTGAGCTTTTTCCAAGGCACCTACCTTCACTTTACCATCAAGGATCAAGGGTAAGGGCAACCCTTCGTGACTAGTATCAATCTGCAGATCCTCCGGCCGCAGAGAGCGTTTGGGGGATTTGGGAATCACACTCAGATCACCATTGGTTTCCAGAACGGCGAATTCCACATCTGCCAGATCTGGCAGATCCTTGACCCTCAGCTGTTCTAGCAAATCGCTGAGGTTATAGCGGAGGCGGTGCAACTCTTTTTCCACTATGCGCCCGTTATGCACCAACACACTAGGCACTCCACAGACTACAGCCCGCGCGCTCTCGCTCCTCATTAAGAGTAAAGATACTCCATATTGGAGCAAGAGCAATGTGAAGGCGGGGACCAATCCCTCAACTAAGGGCACATCCTTATCCTGCATGGGAATAACTACCAATTCGGCTATAATAATGGTGATTACCAGTTCAAAGGGCTGCAACTGCCCGATCTGACGTTTGCCCATAATACGGATGACCACCACAGCTGCCAGATACAGGATGGCCGTGCGACCAAACAAGATTAGCAAAACTACCTTCCCCTTTAATCCATGATTTCTACCCATGCTTTATGTAACCGATACCAGCTCATCGAATTCATCTCTGACATGATCTATAGCGACTTTACCCATGGTCACTGTTACATGATGGATGCCGTCATCATTTTCCAAAGGTACTAGTTTGTCTGCAACTACATTCCCATCTAGACTGACCTCTACTACACCGGTTTCCACCGCCTCTGGGTTGCTCACGGTGATCGCATATGTAGTCCCTTGATACCGATATCGGAGCTTAAACCCCGGCCAACTGGGCGGGATACAAGGATCCACAGTGAAGACATCACCCTGCACCTTCAATCCGAGCAACCATTCCACAGCCACCTGATACATCCAACCAGCGGCCCCCGTATACCAAGTCCAGCCTCCCCGTCCGGTATTGGGCGCAACAGCCGATACATCCGCAGCCACCACATAGGGTTCCACCCGATACTGCAGAGCACTAGTCCCATCCTGGGCTTGATGAATAGGGTTCACCAGGTCAAAGAGCTCCATGGCCCTTTCGCCCTCACCCAAAATAGCTGTGGCCATAATCACCCACATAGAGGCATGGGTATATTGACCTCCATTTTCCCGTACCCCCGGTACATACGAGCGAATATAACCAGGATCGGGTAGCATTCGATCGAAGGCGGGCGTCAGTAGCAAGATCATCCTATCTTCTTTGCGCACTAGATAATCCCCCACAGCCCGCATGGCTTCCCCCGCCCGCTGGGGATCGGCGGCTCCTGAGATAACGGACCAAGATTGGGATATAGAATCAATCCTGCATTCCTCGTTGCCGGATGAGCCCAAGGGGGTACCATCATCAAAGTAGGCTCGGCGATACCATTCGCCATCCCACGCTGATTGGTGTAGGACATGGGCCAGCCGCTTGGCCTCTCGCAAGTAACGATTGGCACGCTCACCTTCACCACGGGCCTCAGTTAGCGGAGCAAACTTCATCAAGATGGTGTAGAGGAACCAACCCATCCAGACACTTTCACCCCGGCCTTGGTAACCCACCTTGTTCATACCGTCATTCCAGTCACCAGACCCCATTAAGGGCAGCCCGTGTTCTCCAAAGCGCAGGCTGTGATCAATGGCCCGCCAGCAGTGTTGAAGGATGCTGGCCTTTTCCATGGAGATCCTGGGGATGCCGTAGCGCTCCTGCTCTTCTGCCCCCAGAGGCTCGTCCTCCAAAAACCCTGTCTCTTCCGCCCAAATGGACTCATCACCCGTTATTTCCACGTATTTCGCCGTCACCAAAGGCAACCACAAGAGATCATCAGCGAAACGGGTCCTGACTCCCTTGTTGGAATCGGGGTGCCACCAATGCTGTACATCTCCCTCGATGTATTGGTGGGCACTGGCCCGCAGAATGTGCTCTCTAGCGATTTCCGGCCGACTGAGCAATAAAGCCATCACATCCTGGAGCTGGTCTCGATACCCATAGGCACCACCAGCTTGATAAAAAGCGGATCTACCCCAGATACGACAGGCCAAATTCTGATAGAGCAACCATCGATTCACCAACAAGTCCAAAGCCTGATTGGGAGTCTCTACTTCCACAGCACCTAGAGTCGCATCCCACCAATTCTGCACCTCCAAGAGAGACACTTGGACTTGATTGGGGTCCCGATAAGCCTTCATCAGTCGCCTAGCTGCATTGATATGATCCGCTTCACCCAACAGGAAGACGATTTCTTTTTCCTCTCCGGGACCTAGCTCCACCGGAGCCTTAATCGCCATGCAAGGATCTAGTCCGGGGCCAACCGCTCCAGATAAAGTAACCGACCCCGGGCCCGCCGGGGATTTCAGTGAACCATTGGGGCCAACAAATTCCCGCCTGTCACCGGTAAAACTAAATCCTTCTAGAGATGTGGTAGCAAAAGCCACCTTACTGGCATAGATATCATCCCGGAAGGTACAGCGAGCGCAAACAGCCTCTGCTGTTGTGTCGAAACTAGTCACTATTTGCTGTTGTGTTATTTCCCTGTGGACGCCTAAGGTCAATTCCACGTAGAAACTAGCAACCAAGTGGCGTGTATCGGCACTCTCATTCTTCAAATGTAATCGATAGATCTTGACAGGGTCCTCTAGGGGCACAAATGTCCATAGGGTCTGCGCGATACCGTGACTGGTGTGGAGAAATCGTGAGTAACCCTGACCATGCTGAATGACATAGGGTTCTGCTTCACGAATGGGACTGGCCGTTGGTGACCAAAGATCTCCTGTATCCAAATCCAGCAGGTAGATTACTTCACCGGAAGGGTCGGTTACAGGATCATTTGACCAGGGAGTAAGCTTGTTCTCTCTGCTGTTTTCGGTCCACGTATAGCCGGCCCCGGATTCTGAGATGAGAAAACCCGCCTTTGGGTTACTGATGACGTTGATCCACGGAGCAGGCGTAGTGATGTCCCCTCTGAGAAAGATGGTGTATTCACGTCCATCAGAGGAGAAGCCTCCAAAACCATTGAAGAAAGCTAGATCAGCAGCGCTACCCTCTTCATTCTCGGGGTTCATGGAAGATAACTGAGCTACTTCTGGCAATGCCACGCCTTCAACGTCCTGTGGCTCATCCATGGTCTGCTCATGACCGGCTGGCTCCCAATCACCATTGGCACTGCCCGTGCCTGCTAAGGCAATAGTCGGCTCCGGCGGCCGCCGCCTGGCTAAGAGGCCCCGACGGGATACGGCCACGAGGTGATTAGGACCACTCCGCGCTTTTTCACCTAGGGAGCCTGCACCTGCACCAACTACTACCTGAGCAACTGCCTCCAAGAGGTCTTGCTCTGCAGGCGCTAGATGGCTGGCTTGTTTGAGAAATATGCCGCCCGGCCGGTTTTCTTTGGCTTGAGCGTGACCACTGGTAATTAGCCGACGCAAAAGCTCTTGAATTGCTTGTTCATAGCCACCAGCCTCTTGGTTGAGGAGCACTAGGTCCACTGCCAAACCCTTCATCCGCCAATATTCGTGAGCAACTAAAGCTTGCCTAGCGATCTCCTCTTCCTTTTGCGATTGGACCTTTACCAGCAAAATGGGCAACTCTCCTGATAACCCCAATGCCCAAAGACCTGATTGACCCAACCGATTCTTAGATATCTTATCAATTCGCTGCGCGAACTCCAGGGGGTGCCCATAAATCAAGCGACCTGCTATAGTCTGGAAAAGATGGGCCTCAGTCAGAGGCAAATCCAGGTACCTAAGCTCCACTTGGCTACGAGCCCAAGCCAAGGCAAAGACCCTACTGGCTCCATCAGGCTCATGATAGGTCTTCGCTAATGTCATTGCCTCTGAACGAGACCTAGCCAAGGCTGTGGAGTATACTATGCGCACCGTCTTCCCAGGCAATATCCGCACCCGGCGGCGAAGACTCATACAAGGGTCTAGGACTGCTCCTTCCTTGCCGGAAAGCCGCTTGTCCAAAGATTCTGGCCGAGACGGATCCCGCCCCCTGCCGACAAACCTGCCTCTATCGGTTTCATATTCCAACTCTCCCACAGTGTTCCCTTCGACTGCCACAGTATGGGCCACCCACAGAGATTGCTGATGCTCGTGGCGAGGACGCCGGTAAGCTAGTAGCGTATCACAATCGGGGACAAATTCTGTTTGAATGAAAAGATTGCTGAAAGCTGGGTGGGCCAGATCGGCTGCTGCAGAGTCTAGCACTACCTCCAAGTAGCTTGTCACTTCAATCAGGCGTGATTCATGGCCATGATTTGTCAAGGAGATGCGCCGCACCTCTGCATTGTGCTCTGACGAGACTGTTATTTCCGTCCTAGTCTTGATTTGATCGTCCCAACGCACGATTTCAGCCCGATCGTCAGCGAATTCCACTTCATAGGATTCCGGCACAGAACACGTCGGCTGATAGGTTGCTGACCAGATGCGACCCTGCTTTAGATCTTTTAGATAGAAGAACATGCCCCACTGATCCCGAGTTCCATCTCGGCGCCAACGGCCTATGGCGATATCCTCCCACTGGCTATACCCTGAACCTGTTGTCGACAACATGACAGAATAGGCGCCATTGGATGCCAAGAATACATTGCGCTCATCCAAATCCCCTAAAGCGAATTGGCGAGTTATGAGAGGGCCTCCCTGACGAGTTGTTTGGACTGCCGGTGCTGTATCTGCTTGTGGTTGCGTTGCGGAGATATGCCGGGGTAAGCGCTCCTGCAAGAGCAGATCTGTAGCTTGTACATAGGGATCACCGTGAAATCGGTGCCTCATGATGCCACTATGCAGGTAGTTGTCCAATGCCAAAAAACTCATGCCCAGATGGTGGGCCATGTACATCCGCACAATGCTCCCATCAATACTTCTGGGCACTCTGTCGGGAGTGAAATCTATGGCCTCGTACATTCCGTATAAGCCAACTAAGCCCTTGTGAGCCAATGCTTTGAGATTATGGTAGGCTGCGGCAGGATCTACCATCAAGGCTAAGAAAGAAGCGTACGGGGCAATAACTAGATCTCGGGCCAAGCCCCGCTTGAGACCGAGAGTGGGTACACCGAAGGCTTGGTACTGGTAGTTCAACTGCACATTCAGTGCACTAAAGCCGCACTCGGATATACCCCAAGGAACTCGTTGCCTGCGCCCATAGTCCATCTGCTCCCGCACTGCGGCGGCCAGCGCCTCTGCCAATAGTGTATCGGGGTAGCTTTCCATGACGAGCAGCGGCATCAGATATTCAAACATGGTACCACTCCAAGACAGGAGGGTGCGACCATCATTGGTCTGGATCATGGCTCTGCCCAGTTTGAACCAATGCTTCTGAGGCACATCGCCCTTAGCGATTGCCACAAAGCTAGCCTGTCGAGCCTCTGATGCGAGAAGATCATAGTAAGACCGAGTCAAGCGCTCCTCATCAATGCTATGGCCAATGGAAAACATGTGGCGCTTCTCATCATACAGATGATGAAATTCCGTACCAGCCGCCAGGGTCTGCAATTGGTCGGCTAGCCCATAGCATTTCTGGATCCATACTTGAGCTGTCTGGCTAGATTGCTCCATGGCTTCCTTGAAGCGTTCCAACCATGTCAGGGTCTGCTCCTTGATTTCATTCCCATCCCCAGCTGCCCTCAAGCAGGATGCCATGTAGCTGACAGTTTTCCCCACTTGTTCGTAACGATTGGGCAGCTCCAGTAAGGGTATTTTGGTATTTAATGCCGTCACACTTGATGCCCAAGCAGCCCTGACTTCCGGTGGAAGTGAGCCGTTCTTGAGTTCCTGAGGCACGTCAGTCAATAGCGGTGCCCAAGCGTGCACCAACTCAATCTCTTGTCGGTAGGAGGCGATCATCTCAGTCAGGCGCAAAGCCCAAGACTCCCTAGGGCGTGCCGACTGATTCTGGGCCCTTTCGGCTCTAGTTATGTGGCTCAACTTCCGCTCCAGGTTCGCCAGGGCAGCAAATCCCCGAGTTGCCGCGGGCAGCGGTCGATCAGCACCCAACTGGCCGGTTTCTGAATCTGCACCAAGCTGCACCATGGTTTCGCCTGCTTCAGGCTGACTGCCATCGCCCCTTACTTCGGATCGCATGAGGGCAAACGTATCAGCTAATCCGGCTTGCCAGCGGCCTAGATCCAGCAGGGGCGTAGTAAGCATCTCCAAGAGCCCTTGGCGCAAAGCTGTCAGATACCCTACCAAGTTGCCACTATCCACTGTGGAAATGTAAAATGGCCGCAGGGGCTTAAGGCTCTTGGTGTCATACCAGTTATAGAGGTGACCATGCCATTTCTCCAGCTCACCAATGCTAGCTAGGCTGGCCTCAACTCGGTTTAGGACTTGGCCTACGCCAATATATCCCATATCCCAAGCTCCCAAAATCGATAGCAAATAGAGCCCGATATTGGTAGGTGATGTCCTATGGGCTATGGACATCTTCGGTGACTCCTGATAGTGATCCGGGGGCAACCAGTTATCTTTTTCACCGACGAAATCCTCGAAATAACGCCAGATCTGCCGAGCGTAAATCCGCAGCTGTTGCCTGTCCCCATCGGTAAGGTCAATTCGTTTTTCGCCCAGGGGCTGACTCACTCCATAGGCAATCCACGGAGATGCCAACCAAAGCATAATGAGGGGGGCCCCCCAGTAGAGGTTGGCCGGCTGCAGAAGCCAGATCAACCCTAAAGACGCCAAAGCCACAGCTTGACCCGGCCACATCCTAATCCAATAAGCCCGCCAGCCCTGGGGCAAACGTTCCTCTAAATCGGCGGCCGTTACCCACTCCAGCAAATGGCGGCGGGTAAAATACACTCGAATCCAAGTACGGATCGCGGCATCTACCATGAGGTAGGCTTGATACGGAAGAAACGTTAGGGACAGCAATGCCTGCCAAGCTTGCTTTCGAGAGCTTGACACCATTGTCCATACATGTCCAAGGAACCTGTTGCCTTTGGGACAGTCTAGGGCGCCAGATGCAAGCATGGTTAGCCAGGGGAACAAGACGACCAAGGCAGCCAACCCTAGATACGGCAGCGGAGACCCAGCAAATATTGCCAGGCCACCAACGATGGAAACCAATAAAGCTGGCGCAATCAGGCTTCTGCGGAGATTGTCTCCGATTTTCCAACGAGCTAGAGCAGATAACGGGTTAGGTTCTTGACTAACGCCATTGGGGACGCTGCGAAATAACCAAGGTAAGAGCTGCCAATCTCCCCTCACCCATCGATGTAAACGCAATGCATAGGCATCATATCGGGCGGGGTAGCCATCAATCAACTCAATATCGGTAGTCAGTCCCGCCCGGACATAGGAGCCCTCCAAGAGATCGTGACTGAGAACAGCGTCATCGGGGAATCTCTGCCCCAATACTGAGTTAAACACATCAACGTCGTAAATGCCTTTCCCCGTATATATTCCTTCACCAAAGAGATCCTGGTAAACATCTGATACCGCCGTTGTATAGGGATCTACCCCACCATCACCGGCATACACCCGAGTAAAGAGACTACGTGTTGCCGCGGTGACCACAATATTGATCCGAGGCTGCAAGAGCCCATATCCTCTCACCACTTGCCTCTGTGCTTCATCTAGGACTGGCCGATTGAGGGGATGGATCAGGGTTCCGATTAAGCGCCGAGCGGTATCTCGGGGAAGACCCGTATCGGCATCTAGGGTGATCACATGCTGTACCCTTGCCAGATAAGCCGGCAATTCATCCAGGACATAGGTGGTATCCTTGGCTCCCCTGAGGAGGCGGTTGAACTCCTCTAGTTTCCCTCGCTTGCGCTCCCATCCCATATGACAGTTCTCTTTGTCATTGCGAAGCCGCATCCGATAGAAAAAATGAAATATGGGCTGTTCCTCAGCATAACGATGATTGAGTTCCCCGATTCTCCTCTCGGCTGCGCTGAGAATCTCCTGATCCTCAGCTTTTGTCGCTTCGGTGGCATCGGCGAAATCTCCCAGTAAGGCGAAAAGCAGATTGCTTTCTTGGTTAGCCAAATAATACACTTCTAACCCATCAATAAGCTGCTCAGCTCTGCACTTATTGGACAGTAGGGCCGGAATCACAACCATCGTTGTATGTTCTTCCGGGATACCATGGCGCAGTTCCAATTTGGGCAATATCCTAGGAGGGACTGATATCGTGATCAACCCATGTACTGTACGTACTGCAATATCACTGGCCAAGAATAGCAGCACTGCCAACCACACGAGACTACCAAAGGAACCTCGATAATCGACATAGGTGTAAATGACAGCTGCAATGAGGAGTGTCAAGACACTAATAGCCCATAGGTATATACCGAAGCGGTGTCTAGCAAAGCTCTTACCCATCGATTCCCACCAACGCATTGGTTGACCCAACCTAGACAGTAGTTGCTCTTGCCCGGCATCAATCAGATAATAGCCCACATGCCGTTTCCAGAGTTCGGAAGTATCGTTGGGCACATCCTTAGCACACTGAATGGCTTGTCTCACTACCTGCAACTCAGATATATCCCTGGTTCTAGCGATCTTTTCGATCCGATGTCTATACACATCTCGACTGGCATTATCCATGGCTGGATATGTCCCATCGGGATCGGTCTGCAGGATCCGCTCTACATGGCTTAGGCGATCGAAGGAATCAATCCAGTCAATGGCCGATAGCCCTCGCAAGCTGTTGATGGCATTTCTCACTGATATTTCCCTAGTTGACTGCCGCTGGTGTTCCAGATGGACTATATCATCAGCAGTTGTCCCGATGGCGGCCAATCGCCGATCTAGCCATTCGCCTAAAGGAGCACTATCTGACCCTTCATTGCGCATACGATAAAGCAACTCGGTGGCAAAGGTGGCATTCACCCGCCGAAGAGAACGGGTCCGAGCCCCTAGGAGTTCATCTACGCCCACAGCCCGGCTACGGGCATCCTGTAGAAGCATATCTAGCCATTTGCCGGCTCTTTGTCTCTGTCTCTGGGTATAGATTACTTGTAAAGCAAGGTGCTTGAGATTTTCCGTGAGGCCCACTCGAATAAAGGTGGGTATTGCCCAGATTTCGCCTATAGATAAAGGCGCTATGGACTGGTAAGCGGCGAAAAAGCGCTCCACAACCTCTGTGTCTATGTGTCCGTCCGTATGGGAGATCAAATCCAGTGCCAAAGCATAAACCCTGGGATATCCCTGCATGCGACCATTTGTCAATTTGGGTAGCTTTCGATAATACCCCGGTGGCATGCTCCCCCTGATATCTCGAATACTGGCATCGATCACATAGAAATTATCCAGAAACCACTCTCCCGCAGGAGAAGGACTATAGCCATCCCGGACCGCTCTGGACATTTCGGCATATACACCCTTGAGTGCCTTGCTTGTGGCAGAAGGATCCGGCAATCGTTGACCTTTGGTGAAGATCCGGCCGGAGATACGGTGACGAGTTGCTAGATCTCGAGCATGCTGCTCCAGCTCGCTAATTCCCAAGAGAGCGTCTGCTACAGGCTCTGAGGACAATGACCTACGACTAATCTGGCGCAACCGCAGAATGCCGACCCCCACCACCAGCAAGACAATGACGAAAATACCGTTCTCCAGCATCAAGGTTGTGTTGACCCCCGTAGTCGACCGGCTGGATTCAGTTTGAACCACAGCCGGTGGCAAAGATATTTGGGAGCAGATCTAGACACGCAACTACATGATTCAGGCGATTGCGTGATTGCTCCCATGGTATGCCGACTACTAGTGTTTCACAATTCCAGATCGATTAAACACTCTCAGGGGGTGTGATCAGAAAAGGGAGAAATCGCACCAAGGTAGGATCATGGAAAGATCGACTTGCCCTTCCAGGAGCTGCTCTAAATGGGCAACATCTTGAATAGGGTGCGCGAGGAAAATCCGAGTTGCCCGTTTCCGCCCCATTCCGGGGATAGCTGCCAGTTGGGCCACACTGGCCCGATTGATATAAAAAGGGACGGGCAAGGCCGTTATGGATCGATAGCCATGATCTATAACCCCCACGGTAAGGATCCTACCCAACTGCTCTTCACCGGGTATGCCAATGAGAATGGGATAGCTGCCTAATTGGCGGCCAAAGCTAACCTGACCCTTCACCTCTTCTACATGCACACCCCGGAGGATGGTCCCCATGGGGAAGATTCTTTGTAGCATTGGTTTGTTGATCTCAGCATTGACTTTATCTTTATACATCTGAAATTGCCGAGCAGGGAGCTTAGCCTCGCGATAGTCTCCCCAGGTGAGCACTTGGCGGATGTTGATCCGCCTCACCAGGAGACCCTGTTCCAATAATGTCTGCAAGTAACGGAAGTTGAGCTCCAAAGTCTCTGGCCTTTCACCCACCAAGCCATGTAGGAGATTAAGACCAGGTAGTAGTAAGGGAACCCCCTCCTGTCGCTGCCCACCAACCTCATTCATCAACCTGATTGCTGCCAAGGTCTCCTCCGGTGAAGTCTCCACCCGATTGGCAGCTAGGACCATCGGGTCTGCCGATTCCAAGCCAAAAGCTGCCACATCGCCAGGGGTATTATGTTGGCAAATGATCTCCATGATGGTCTGGGCCGCCTGGGGATCCCGCATGATGGTAGCTGGATTTACATTATCTAGATGCAAGACCTCCAGGTCCGGTGCTGCCCGCCTAATCCCCTGATAAAGGTCGCGGATTACCGCGGGGTCAGGATACAGCTGCCCATTGCGGGCTTTGGCCCCATATAGAAAAAGATCGGTCTGGCAGCCTAAACGGTAGTAGCGGTTGCCTAGGCGGGCTAGTGCCTCCACTTCCTCAACAACATTCTCCACAGGTCGTTGGTAACGTACCCGTTTGAGACCTTCACTGCAGAAGGCACAATTCTCCCGCCGCGGACAGCCGCGGAAAGTTTCCAGCTCACAGACGATATACGGAAAGGAAGGATGTCGAGTGGTTAGTTCTGCCCCCAAGATGGCAAACCGGGCTATGCGCTCTGCCCAGAGAGCGCCGTTATTTTCACCGGGTTCAGGTCGACCACCTAGTATCTTCTGTAGGGATGTAGCGGCAATTTCGCCACACGTAAACCCCACGCTAGGTATGTCTGTCTGGCAGAGCACTATCGGTCCCCCCAGGATCAGAGGCACTGGATCTATCATGGAGACCAACTGGCTAATCTCCCTGGTGGATATGGGGCGACCCCCCAAATAGCGTCCAGGAACAGTGGCACCGGCGATGACCACAACGGCATCAGCCGTACGGGCCATGTCCAGATACCTGCTTCTATCCTGGCGTAATCCATCGATGGTCACATAAGTTATGCGGCTTGGATCAATGCCTAGATCGATGAGGGCACCGTAGGCGTAGCGAATCTGAGGAGATATATAAGGAGGCACTCCCAAACAGGATGGTTCATCTAGATAACCATCCACAAGTATGATACTGAGATCAGCGGGTTTACCAAACAGTGTTCTCATATTAATCACGATGGGCTCTATACCGATTTTCATAAAGTAACGGGTCGTACGGTGCCCTCCGATCGGGGCAATTCCCCCGAGAGCATAGCTGGCAATTTTCGAATGTCCTTTCGGTGGCAAATCGAATGCCGGAGACAGATTTGGTAGGGATCATGAGATAGCTGTCAGTAAGCTTAACACCAATGGCCGCCTCCGGATCACCCAAGAGTTGAAAGAGCTTTGTCTGTTCACTGATAGGCCAATCCTCCAGTGAACCGGGATTCATCACAGATGTTGTTCCTAAACCATAGGCATCGACCATGCGGGAGGTAAAATCCCTAAAGGCTGCGTGTAATATGGCTTCCTTGATCTCATCTGCCCAGTATTGCTCTAACATGCCCTCAACCGCCAGTGACCATACATCTAGCTCCTCACCTGACGTGACTATGTAAGGAAACACCCTATGCACTGGGCTAAGGTTTACTCGCAGAATCCGGCTGTCGAATCTGATGCCATCCACTACTACATGCCCATCACCCTTGGATTCGATGAAAGCCTCCTTATATATTCCTTTGGGTTTAGCCACTTGCGTAGCTGATTCCATAAGAGCTAGAATCTGCTGACCATCCTCTGTATCCTCTTTTGCCCGTAATCCCCGCAAAAGCCCCCCTATCTTGATATCGAATTTGAGATCTGCTACAATGACTGGCTCCACATGTATTCCTCCTCGTTAGGATAAAGTGCTGGTCAGAGCTTTGCGGCAATCAACGCCGAATCTTCTCGATATTGCTCATTACTACTGCTACGACTATATTCTCAAGCTTCTCCCCAAACCCCTCCTCATGGGCAAGGATCTTTCATACAATATCTAGCAACGGGCATAGGCAGGGAAAATCATGCCTCGTGCCGTAATCATAACTGAACTGACTGCTGCTCCAGCGGGAAAGGGAGGCGAATCCTTGACTAGCGTCTTTGATATCATTGGTCCCATAATGGTTGGTCCATCTAGTTCCCACACTGCCGGGGCTGCTAGACTAGGCATGATTGCCCGAATCTTGCTGCGCGAAACGCCGGCAAGCACCCAAATACAGTTGCATGGATCCTTCGCCCGCACATATAAGGGCCATGGTACTGACAAGGCCATGATTGGGGGGCTCTTGGGCTTTGCTCCAGACGATCTGAGGATCAGGGATAGCTTACAACTAGCCACGGCCCAGGGTCTAGCCTTCTCCTTCGAACCTCTAGATCTAGGTGATGTGCACCCCAATACAGCCTTGATTAGTGTACAGGGCATCTCAGGCAAGAGCATCTCACTATTGGGCTCCTCAGTAGGTGGGGGAAAAGTCCTGGTGCACAGAGTCAATGGCCTCCCAGCGGAATTCACGGCAGAAGATGACACTCTGATTGTCTACCATAAGGATACACCGGGAGTAATTGCTGCTGTAACTAGTCTCCTCGCTAGGCATGGCATCAATATTGGCCAAATGAAGGTATTCCGATCCCACCGGGGAGGGCGTAGCGTGATCGTATTGGAAACTGATGAACCAGTGGGTGGGGAGCTATGCCAGCAAATCAGGGTAGTACCAAATGTGACAGGAACCATGGCTCTACCAGCAATCTAAAGGCGGGACAAAGGTCCGTAGGTGTTGCTCGCCGTACTACACAAAAGCCCCAGGGGAGTGAGCAATGATGGATATGGTCACATACCAATCTGTAGAAGAGTTAGTTGAACTCGCGACCGCCCAAGGGAAAACCATAGCCGAGATAGTCATCACTCAGCAAGCTGAAGAACAGCATACCTCTAGGGATGAGCTGTACCGGCAAATGGCTGATACACTCAAAGTTATGCAAGAATCAGTAGATTGGGGCCTGGAACCCGGTCACCGCTCCCCTTCCGGCCTCAGCGGAGGCGATGCCCGAAAACTTCTGAAGGCCATGGGCGAAGGTGAGACTATAAGCGGGAAAACCCTTGGCATGGCACTTGTCAGAGCTCTGGCGGTTACGGAAGTGAATGCTACCATGGGAAGAGTCGTGGCAGCCCCTACTGCTGGATCCTGTGGCATACTACCGGCTGCTATTCTCACCGTCATGGATACCAGAAATATCCCTCAAGATGAGGCGGTCATGGCCCTCTTTACAGCTGGTGGAATTGGCTTGGTCATCACCAAACAGGCAACCATATCAGGCGCCCAGGGGGGCTGCCAGGCCGAATGTGGCAGTGCCGCTGCCATGGCAGCAGCCGCTATCGTCGAAATGGCCCACGGCACCCCCAAACAGGCAGCCCACGCCTGTGCTCTGGCCCTCAAAAACGTACTGGGCCTTGTATGCGATCCGGTGGCCGGCCTAGTGGAGGTACCTTGTATTAAGCGAAACGCCATGGGTGTTGCCAACGCCTTCGTGGCGGCAGATTTGGCTCTGGCAGGCATCGAAAGTGCTATTCCTGCCGATGAGGTGATTCAAACCATGGGGGCTATCGGCATGCAAATGCCTACTACTTTGAAAGAAACGGCTGAAGGCGGTTTGGCAGCCACCCCCACTGGGAAGAGACTGGCCAAAAAGTTGCTTAACCTATGAGCAGGTTACGTGTATACGCCAAGAAACTCAAGAGGGGGTTGCAGTACTACCGAGCAATCATGAATGACCCCAACACCCCTAGATTGCCCAAAGCTCTTTTGGGCCTTGCCTTAGGGTACATGGTGCTTCCCATTGACATCATCCCCGACTTTGTCCCCATCCTTGGCTATCTGGATGACTTGATCATAATCCCGGGGCTTGTATGGCTAGCCATGGGGCTGGTACCTAAGACAGTTAAGGAAACACATCGATCCCTGTTGGATGATACCAAGCAGGAAGCGATACCCCACTGAGTGAGCGATAGCCTCTTAAGAGCGGACGCAAAAAACCCGCTGTTACGCGGGTTTGTGGTGGTACCCCACCGGGGATTCGAACCCCGGACGCCCTGATTAAGAGTCAGGTGCTC